>NZ_JBEXNM010000006.1:0-121698 GCF_040611095.1 Streptomyces sp. NPDC003077
ACCGGCCTGCAGTCCGGGGGGGTTCGGGGGCTCCCCCGCGCTCCCCCGGTTTTTTCCCCCTTCGGGGGGGGGGGGGCCCGTACGTGGTACGGGCCCACGCCGTCTGCGTTTTCCTCCGGTTCTCAGGGATCGGGGGTAGGGATAACCCCCCTCCCAGAACTCCGCCGCCCCTCATGGTGCGCGGCGCGGCGAAGGCGGAGGCTAGGGGCGTACGGGACGGGAAGGCGTCGAGCGGGGCCGGTCGGGGGAACGCGGCGGGCACGGTGGCGGCGAACGGTTCCGGCCGGACGGGGACCCGTAGGCGTCCCGGGAAACCGCAGCAGAACGGATGACGAAAGCCGATGGCGATGAATACCGCTTACTCACCGCGGACGCGTCCCTCGCGGATACCGGTGGGGCTGCGCGCCCCGTTCTCCGGGCAGACCTGGCGCGAGTTCCTGTACCTGATGCTCAGCCTGCCGATCTCCATCGTGACGTTCACCTGCGCGGTGGCGGTGATGTCGCTGGGCGCCGGCCTGCTGGTGACGTTCGTGGGCATCCCGGTGCTGGCCGCCGGGCTGACCGCCGTGCGGGGGCTGGGATACCTGGAGCGGGCCCGGGCGCGTGTCCTGCTGGGGCTGGAGGTGGCCGACCCGCGGCCGGTGCGGCCGGCGAAGCCGGGGGTGGTGAGCTGGACGAGTGCCGTCCTGAAGAGCGGGGTGTCCTGGCGGCACTTCCTGTACGGGGTGCTGCACCTCCCCTGGGCGGTCTTCGCGTTCGGCGTCTCGCTGACCTTCTGGCTCCTCGCCTGGTTGCTGCTGGCCTACCCGCTGTGGAAGTGGACGTTCCCCGCCTACCTGGACCAGCCGGGCATCCAGATGTTCGGCGACGGCACCCCCGAACGGTCCTGGTACATGGACACGCCGTTCGAGGTCGGGGTCGTCAGCGCGATCGGGCTGGCGCTGGTGTTCGTCGTGCCGTGGATGTTCCGCGGGCTGACGCACGTCGACCGGATTCTGGTGCTCGGGCTGCTGGGCCCGTCCGCCCTGGACCACCGGGTGTCGGAGCTGGAGTCGGACCGCGGCGTGGTCGTCGACACCGCCGCCGCCGACCTGCGCCGCATCGAGCGTGACCTGCACGACGGCGCGCAGGCGCGGCTGGTCAACCTCGCCATGGACCTGGGGCTGGCCAAGGAGAAGCTGCTCAAGGACCCCGAGGCCGCGGCCAAGATGGTGGACGAGGCCCACGGCGAGGTGAAGGTCGCCCTCCAGGAGCTGCGCGATCTGGCCCGGGGCATCCACCCGGCGATCCTCACCGACCGGGGGCTCGGGCCGGCGCTGTCCTCGCTGGGCGCGCGGTGCGCGGTGCCCGTCACCATCACCGTGGACCTGTCCCGGCGGCCCGCCCCGGCGATCGAGGGCATCGCCTACTTCACCGCCTCCGAGCTGCTGCAGAACATCTCCAAGCACGCCCGGGCCACCCGCGCCACGGTGGACGTCTGGCAGACCGACGACCGGCTGATGCTGCTGGTCACCGACGACGGGCAGGGCGGCGCGAACACCGCCTCCGGGAGCGGGCTGGCGGGCCTGGCCGAGCGGCTGGACTCGGTGGACGGCCTGCTCGTCATCGACTCGCCGATCGGCGGCCCGACCTCCATCACGGCGGAGCTGCCCTGGCGCGGGTGACGCCTGCTCCGGCTCCGCGAGCGACGTCCGCTCCGGCCTCGGCGGGTGACGTCCGCCACCTGCCGCGGGGGACGCCCGCGGTCCTCCGCGCATGACGTCCGCCGTCCTCCCCCCATACGCGCGCTCCCCGCCCGGCCCGGCGGGGAGCGCGTCGGCGTGCGGGATCTCGGCCGGTCCCGTCCATGGCTCCCGGCGTGAGCACGCGGGCATGCGGCCACCCCGTCCGCGCCCGGCTGTCTCCCCGTTACCGAACCGCGTCGGATCCGTCCCCCGGAACCCCCGCCCCCGCTTCCCCACCCGTACGCGGACGCGGCCCGTTGCCGGAATGCTGAGATGCTGGGACGGCACGGGGGGACCTCAGGGGCGAATCGGGGAGATCCCGGAGAGAACTCAGGGGTCGGACCGGTGAAGCCCGGGGACGCCGGGGGGACAACGAGAACGTGGGGGATGTGCGGTCGTGGAGGACAGGGTGCGGGTGGTCATTGCCGAGGATTCGGTGCTGCTGAGGGAGGGCCTGACCCGGTTGCTGACCGATCGCGGACATGACGTCGTCGCGGGGGTGGGTGATGCCGAGGCACTGCTGAAGATCATCGGTGAGCTGGCGGACGAGGGGGCGCTGCCGGACGTGGTGGTGGCGGACGTGCGGATGCCGCCGACGCACACCGACGAGGGGGTGCGGGCCGCGGTGCGGCTGCGCCGCGACCACCCGGAGGTCGGGGTGCTGGTGTTGTCCCAGTACGTGGAGGAGCAGTACGCGACGGAACTGCTGGCGGGTTCGACGCGCGGGGTCGGCTATCTCCTCAAGGACCGGGTAGCAGAGGTACGGGAATTCGTCGACGCGGTGGTGCGGGTGGCCCAAGGCGGCACCGCGCTCGATCCCGAGGTGGTCGCCCAGCTGCTCGGCCGGAGCCGCAAGCAGGACGTACTGGCCCACCTCACGCCCCGGGAACGGGAGGTCCTGGGGCTCATGGCCGAGGGCCGGACGAACTCCGCGATCGCCCGGCAGCTGGTGGTGAGCGACGGTGCGGTCGAGAAGCACGTCAGCAACATCTTCCTCAAGCTCGGCCTGGCCCAGAGTGACGGGGATCACCGGCGGGTCCTGGCCGTTCTCACGTATCTCAGGTCCTGAGACGACCCCGCGCCGTCAGGTGCCCAGCTCAGAGGCGGCGGCCATCCGCCCCCTGAGCTGTGCGGACGCCGCGGCGCGGAACCACCGGCCGGCCGGTGAACGTCATGGTGAGAGGACGTCGGGGGGCGTTGACTCATGACAGACCACCACAGAACGGTGCCCGGGGACGTCTCACACCCGCGTCCATCATGTGATCCACCCAAGGTAGGCGACCCTTACCCACGTACGATGGTCGTGGGACAACCGGTCCGTACGACACGTCCCGAGTCGTCCCCGGTCTACGGCGGGGATGCCCCACGCCTCTAGGGAGGTCCGAAGCAGTGACCAGCCAGGTCAGTAGCCCAGCCGAGCAGGCCGACGGAGCACCGACCGGGGAGCGGCCCGCTCCCGGCGGCGCGAACGGTGGCGTCCACAACGGCGGCGGCAAAGAGGTCCGCCGTCTGGACCGGGTGATCATCCGCTTCGCGGGTGACTCCGGTGACGGTATGCAGCTCACCGGCGACCGGTTCACGTCCGAGACGGCGTCCTTCGGCAACGACCTGTCGACGCTGCCGAACTTCCCCGCCGAGATCCGCGCCCCCGCCGGCACGCTGCCCGGCGTGTCCAGCTTCCAGCTGCACTTCGCCGACCACGACATCCTCACCCCCGGCGACGCGCCGAACGTGCTGGTGGCGATGAACCCGGCGGCGCTGAAGGCCAACCTGGGCGACCTGCCGCGCGGCGCGGAGATCATCGTCAACACGGACGAGTTCACCAAGCGCCCGATGGCCAAGGTCGGTTACGCCACCTCCCCGCTGGAGGACGGCTCGCTGGACGCGTACAACGTCCACCCGGTGCCGCTGACCACGCTGACGATCGAGGCGCTCAAGGAGTTCGGGCTCTCCCGCAAGGAGGCCGAGCGCAGCAAGAACATGTTCGCGCTGGGCCTGCTGAGCTGGATGTACCACCGGCCCACCGAGGGCACCGAGAAGTTCCTGCGACAGAAGTTCGCCAAGAAGCCGGACATCGCCGAGGCGAACGTGGCGGCCTTCCGGGCGGGCTGGAACTTCGGCGAGACGACCGAGGACTTCGCGGTCTCCTACGAGGTGGCGCCGGCGACGAAGGCGTTCCCCACCGGCACCTACCGCAACATCTCCGGCAACCTGGCGCTGGCCTACGGCCTGATCGCCGCCGGTCAGCAGGCGGACCTGCCGCTGTACCTGGGCTCGTACCCCATCACCCCGGCGTCCGACATCCTGCACGAGCTGTCCAAGCACAAGAACTTCGGTGTGCGGACCTTCCAGGCCGAGGACGAGATCGCGGGCATCGGCGCGGCGCTGGGCGCGGCGTTCGGCGGCGCGCTGGCGGTGACCACCACCTCCGGCCCCGGCGTGGCGCTGAAGTCGGAGACCATCGGCCTGGCGGTCTCCCTGGAGCTGCCGCTGCTGATCGTGGACATCCAGCGCGGCGGCCCCTCCACCGGCCTGCCCACCAAGACCGAGCAGGCCGACCTGCTCCAGGCCATGTACGGCCGCAACGGTGAGGCGCCGGTGCCGATCGTGGCGCCGAAGACGCCCGCCGACTGCTTCGACGCGGCGCTGGACGCGGCCCGGATCGCGCTCACCTACCGCACCCCGGTCTTCCTCCTCTCGGACGGCTACCTCGCCAACGGTTCCGAGCCGTGGCGCATCCCCGAGCTGGACGACCTGCCGGACCTGCGGGTCCGGTTCGCCACGGGCACCAACCACACCCTGGCCGACGGCACCGAGGTCTTCTGGCCCTACAAGCGCGACCCCGAGACGCTGGCCCGTCCGTGGGCGGTGCCGGGCACGCCGGGGCTGGAGCACCGGATCGGCGGCATCGAGAAGCAGGACGGGACGGGGAACATCTCCTACGACCCGGCCAACCACGACTTCATGGTCCGCACCCGCCAGGCCAAGATCGACGGCGTCGTCGTGCCGGACCTGGAGGTCGACGACCCGTCCGGCGAGGCACGCACGCTGGTCCTGGGCTGGGGCTCCACCTACGGGCCGATCACGGCGGCGGTCCGCCGGGTCCGCGGCGAGGGCGAGCGGATCGCGCAGGCCCACCTGCGGCACCTCAACCCCTTCCCGGCCAACCTCGGCCAGGTCCTGAAGGCGTACGACACCGTGGTGGTGCCGGAGATGAACCTGGGCCAGCTCGCCACCCTGATCCGGGCGCGGTACCTGGTGGACGCCCGCTCCCACACCCAGGTCAGCGGGATGCCGTTCAAGGCCGAGCAGCTCGCGGAGGTCTTTAAGGAGGCCATCAATGACTGAGACGATCACGGAAGGCACCGGCACGATCGAGGCGCTTTCCCTCGTCCCCAAGGCCGTCGCCCAGCAATCCATGAAGGACTTCAAGTCCGACCAGGAAGTGCGCTGGTGCCCCGGCTGCGGTGACTACGCCATCCTCGCCGCCGTCCAGGGCTTCATGCCCGAACTCGGCCTGGCGAAGGAGAACATCGTCTTCGTCTCCGGGATCGGCTGCTCCAGCCGCTTCCCGTACTACATGAACACCTACGGGATGCACTCCATCCACGGACGCGCCCCGGCCATCGCCACCGGCCTGGCCTCCTCGCGCCGCGACCTGTCGGTGTGGGTGGTCACCGGTGACGGCGACGCGCTGTCCATCGGCGGCAACCACCTCATCCACGCGCTGCGCCGCAACGTCAACCTGAAGATCCTGCTGTTCAACAACCGGATCTACGGGCTGACCAAGGGCCAGTACAGCCCGACCTCCGAGGTCGGCAAGATCACCAAGTCGACGCCGATGGGCTCGCTGGACGCGCCCTTCAACCCGGTGTCGCTGGCGATCGGCGCCGAGGCCTCCTTCGTCGCCCGCACCGTCGACTCCGACCGCAAGCACCTCACCCAGGTGCTGCGCGAGGCCGCCGAGCACCCGGGCACGGCGCTGGTGGAGATCTACCAGAACTGCAACATCTTCAACGACGGCGCCTTCGAGGTCCTCAAGGACAAGGAGAAGGCCCAGGAGGCCGTCATCCGCCTGGAGCACGGGCAGCCGATCCGCTTCGGCGCCCCGGGCGAGGACGGCCTCGGCTCCAAGGGCGTCGTCCGCGACCCGGCCACCGGCGACCTGAAGGTCGTGGACGTGGCCGCGCACGGCACCGACGGCATCCTGGTCCACGACGCCCACGCGGCCTCGCCGACCACCGCGTTCGCCCTCTCCCGGCTCGCCGACCCGGACACGCTGCACCACACCCCCATCGGGGTGTTCCGCAACGTCGACCGCCCGGTGTACGACACGGAGATGAGCGACCAGCTCGACGCCGCCATCGAGCAGAAGGGCAAGGGCGACCTCGCCTCCCTGCTGGCCGGCAACGACACGTGGACGGTGGTGGGCTGACGCCCTTCCGGTCGGGGCGGCGCTGTCGTAGGCGGGGCGCCCCGGGCGGCTGACGGAACCGAGCGGGTGCCCGTACGAGGAGTCTCAGGACTCTTGTCGTACGGGCACCCGCTTTTGCGCGTGGGGCCCCCGCTTTGTCCCGTGGGGGCACCCGCTTTTCCGCGTGGGGGCAGAGCGGGTCCGGGGAAGGAATCCGGGCCCGGCGCGGTCCGTCGTTCGATGTAGTGCGATGTCGTTCCGCGAGGGGAGGAGCGGCCGGGTGGGCTGACCTAGCGTCGGCAGGGACATGATCAAGCAGACAGACACCCCTCAGCCCCGCCCCGTGCGCCTCGCCGACCGGGGCGCCCCTCTCCCCGCGTACGCCTCCTACGGACGGGCCTTACTGGGCGCGGCCGTCATGGCCCTCGCCCTCGGGACGGCCGGGGCCCTGGGCGAGCTCGCGCACCTGCGCCTCGGGCTGGACGGCACCGCCCGGCAGGCGCTGACCGCCGTGCTGTGCGGCGGGATCGCCGTGCCGCTCGTCCTGTGGCTCCGGCGGCGGGTGGACCGGCGGCCGGTGGCCGGGCTCGGCCTCGCCGCCCGGGGCGCCGCCCGGTCCTTCGGGCTCGGCGTGCTCGTCACCGGGGGCGCCGCCGCCGCGACGTTCGCCCTGGGCACCGCGCTCGGCATGCTCCGGTGGGGCGCCGTGGACGGGCCCGTCCTGGCCCGGTACCTCCTCGTCAACGCGCTCGTCGCGCTCGCGCTGGAGGCGGTGCCCGAGGAACTGACCCTGCGCGGCTACGCCTACCGCAACCTCAGCGCCCGGCTGCGCCGCTGGACGGCCGCGCTGTGCACCGTCCTGCTCTTCCTGGCCGTGCCGGCCGGTTCGACCGTCGTGCAGTGGGCCCTGGCCGGCCTGCTCGGCGGCCCGGTGACCGCGCCGTCCTTCGCTCCGGCGGGCCAGGACCCGGTGTCCTACGCCGTCCTGCTCGTGGTCTTCGGCTGCGCGCTGCTCGTCGCCCGCATCACCACCGGGTCCCTGTGGACGGGCATCGCCCTGCACCTGACCTTCCTGACCGTCAACCGGATCACCCTGGACGGGGCGGCGCGCGGCGCGGGCTGGTCCGCCGAGCCGCTCACGCCGGACGCCCTGCTGCTGGTGCCGGGGTACCTGCTGCTGACGGCCGTGGCCTTCCTCGTCCTGGCGCGGCTGCGCGGGCGCCGCACCGGGTGGCGGGAGCGGGATCCGTACGGGGCGGAGGCGGACGCGGCGGGGTGACGCGGCTCGTCGGCGGGGTGACACGGCTCCGTGGGTGACACAGCTCCGTCGGCGGGCGGTGGGGGCCCGGCGCACGACACCCGGCACGTGCCGCGTACCCAGCGCACGACACCCGGCACATGCCGCCTACTCAGCGCACGACGAGGACGATCTTCCCCGTGGTGCGGTTCGTCTCGCCGTGGGCGTGGGCCTTGGCGGCCTCGGCGAGCGGGTAGGTCGCGTCGATGTGGGCGCGGAGCTTGCCCTGCTCGGCGAGTTCGGCGATGGCGCGCGTGCCCGCGTGGTCGGCCTCGACGACCATCCCTTCCAGCCGGACGCCCAGTTCGGCGGCCTTCCGCACCGCTTCGGCCTCGCTGCCGTCGGTCAGGATCGAGACCAGGATGCCGCCCTCGCGCAGGACCCCCAGCGAGCGGGTGCGCACGTCACCGGCGAGGGTGTCCAGCACCACGTCGACGCTGTCGACGGCGTCCGCGAAGTCCGTGGTCCGGTAGTCGATCAGCTCGTCGGCGCCGAGTTCGCGCAGCAGGTCGTGCTTGCCCGCGCTGGCCGTACCGATGACGTACGCGCCGCGTGCCTTGGCGATCTGCACGGCCAGGTGGCCGACCCCGCCGGCCGCGGCGTGGATCAGCACCCGCTGCCCCGGCCGGACGTCCGCGGTGTCGACCAGCGCCTGGTACGCGGTGAGCGCGGCGAGGGGCAGGGCACCTGCCTGCACGTGATCGAGGTTCGACGGCTTGTGGGTGAAGCTCCGGGCGGTGGCCTTGGCGTACTCGGCGTGCGCGCCCGCGCCGTGCGGGTACGGCAGCATGCCGAACACCTCGTCGCCCGGCTTGAACAGGGTGACGCCGGGACCGATCGCCTCGACGACCCCGGAGACGTCCCAGCCGAGGACCGGGCGGAGTTCGGGCACCCACGGCAGACCCGCGCGGTGCTTCCAGTCGGTCGGGTTGAGCCCCGCCGCGTGGACGCGGACGACGATCTCGCTCAACCCGGGGACGGGCCGCGGCCGTTCGGCCTCCTTCAGCACCTCCGGACCGCCGAAGGCGTCCTGGGTGATGACCCGCATGGTGCCGCTGTTCTCGGTGCGCTCGGTGTGCTCAGTGCTCTGAGCGTTCTTGGTGTTCTCGGTGTTCTCGGTGCTCTGGGCGTTCTTGATGTTCTCGCTCATGGCCCCAGCCTGCGGAAATCCACCCGATCACCACAATGGCATGATGGCCATCATTCGATGGGTTCATGCCAGCCCGCCGGCGATCCCCTCCCCCCTCCCGACGGAGTTACGCCATGGCAACCACGCACCGTGTGGCCGTCCTCGCCCTCGACGGGGTGTACCCGCTGGAACTCGGCGTGCCCAGCCGCATCTTCGGCGCCACCGATGGGCTGTACGAGGTGCTGACCTGCACCGTCGACGGCCGCCCTGTGCGTACGGCCGCCGACTTCACCATCGCCGTCGAGCACGGCCCCGAGGTGCTGGGCACCGCCGACACCGTGGTGATCGCCTCGTTCGCCGCGTCCCCCAGCGCGGCCGAACTCGCCCTGCTCCCGCTGCCGGAGCCGATCGCGGCGGCACTGTCGCTGATCAGGCCCGGCACCCGGCTCGTCTCCATCTGCACCGGCGCCTTCGTGCTCGCCGCGGCCGGTCTGCTGGACGGCCGCCCGGCCGCCACGCACTGGCAGGCGGTCGAGGAGTTCCGGCGCTTGTTCCCCAAGGTCGACCTGGACCCGGACGTGCTGTTCGTCGACGACGGCGACATCCTCACCTCGGCCGGGGCCGCCTCCGGCATCGACGTCTGCCTGCACCTGGTGCGCAAGGACCACGGCAGCGAGGTCGCCAACCAGGTGGCACGCCGGTGCGTGGTGCCGCCGTGGCGCGAGGGCGGCCAGGCCCAGTACATCGAGCAGCCGGTCCCCAGGACCCCGCAGGACAGCACGGCGGCCACCCGGCAGTGGGCGCTCGAACACCTGCGGGAACCGCTGGCCCTGGCGGACCTCGCGGAGCACGCGCGGATGAGCCGGCGCACCTTCGTCCGCCGCTTCAACGACGAGGTCGGCATGAGCCCGGGCCGCTGGCTCGTCCAGCAGCGCGTGGCCCGCGCCCGCCACCTCCTCGAATCCAGCGACCTTCCGGTGGACGAGGTCGCCGCCCGGGTGGGCTTCGCCACGGGCACATCCCTGCGTCAGCACCTCCATGCGGCGATCGGGGTGTCACCGTTGGCTTACCGGCGGACGTTCCGGGCGGGGGGCTGATCCCTCCCGGGGGGCCTGCGCCCCGCTCCCGTGTGGCCGAACCGCACCGCCTGTCACGAGTGTGACGACGTACACGCATGACAGGTGGGCCGGGCGCCGCTACCGTCAGGCGTCGGAAATAGTTGGATGCCACACGAGAAAGGGCAGGGCCTTGCCGCCTCACAGTGATCAGCGCGCCGGACTTGTCTACGGCTTCACGGCGTACGTGATGTGGGGCCTGCTCCCGCTGTACTGGCACGTCCTCTCGGACGTCGCGCCGTCGGAAATCCTCGCCCACCGGATGCTGTGGTCCCTGCCGGTGGCCGCCGTCATCCTGATCGCGCTGCGCCGGGGCGCCTGGATACGGCCGCTGCTGCGGCAGCCCAAGCGCCTCGCGTTCATCGCCCTGTGCACCCTGGTCATCTCGGCCAACTGGTACCTGTACATCTGGGCGGTCAACGCCGGGCACGTGCTGGAAGCCTCGCTCGGCTACTTCATCAACCCGCTGGTGAGCATCGCCTTCGGCGTCCTGGTGCTGCGGGAGCGGCTGCGCCCGATGCAGTGGGTGGCGGTCGGCGTCGGCGCGGTGTCGGTGCTCGTCATGGCCATCGCGTACGGGCGGGTGCCGTGGATCGCGCTCGCGCTGGCGCTCTCCTTCGCGACGTACGGCCTGATCAAGAAGCGGTACGTGAAACTGGACGGCATCGAGGGATTCAGCGCCGAGACGGCGCTGCAGTTCCTGCCCGCGCTCGGGTTCCTGGTGTTCCTCCAGACGCGCGGCGAGACCGGCTTCACCAGCGGCGGAGTGGGGCAGGCGCTGCTGCTCGCCGGGTGCGGGGTGGCCACCGCCGTGCCGCTGATCTGCTTCGGCGCCTCGGCGGTCCGGGTGCCGCTGACGACGCTGGGGATGATGCAGTACCTCGCGCCGACCTTCCAGTTCGTGCTGGGTCTGCTGGTCTTCCACGAGGAGATGCCGCCGGAGCGGTGGGCGGGCTTCGCCCTCGTGTGGCTTGCGCTGGTGATCCTTACCTGGGACGCGCTGCGGACAGCGCGAACGGCGCGCGCGGCCCGGGAGGCGGCGGCAGCACGGGCGGCCCGGGAAGCTGCGACAGCACGGGCGGCGGCGGCTCCGGTGCCGTCCACGGTTGCTCCGGTGCCGTCCACGGCCGCCCCGGCCGCGTCCGCGTCGGGGACGACGAACGCGCCGGAGACGGCCACCCCGGCGGAGACGGCCGGGTGCTGACGAGGCAGGCCGCCACCCAGCCCGAAAGGTGGCGCGGCGCCCGGCCCGAAAAGCAGCCCGCCGCGGAGCCCGACAGGCAGCGCGCCGCAGAGCCCGAGCGACGGGCCGCCGCAGAACTCGCACGACGGGCCGTCGCAGAGCCCGAACAACGGGCCGCCACCGAGCCCCAACACCGGCCCTCCTGACGCCCGTTTCCCGGGCGGGGACCCGCCCCGGTCCCCGCCCGCAGGCCGAGAGTGCCCGCTATGCGGACGCCCCTGTCCGGAATCACACTTGTCATGGACGCACCATCACCCCCACCATCGGCTTCCACGCACGTTCCGTCCCCGCCTCCCCCTCACGGAATCCCGGAGACCCCTCATGTCGTCGCACGCCGATGGACGCACCACCCGTAAGCCACGAAGATCCGCTCCAGCCTGGGCGCGGCGCGCCGCGCTGGCCGCCACCGCGGCCGGCACCGTGCTCGGCCTGCTGGCCGCCGCCCCCACCGCCGGCGCCAGTTCGCCCGGCGCCCCGACCGCGGCGCGCCCCGCCCCCACCGTGGCCGCCCCGGACATCCCGGTCGCCAACGTCAAGGCGCACCTGTCCCAGTTCCAGTCGATAGCCTCCGCCAACGGCGGCAACCGGGCCCACGGCCGCCCCGGTTACCGGGCCTCCGTCGACTACGTGAAGGGCAAGCTGGACGCCGCCGGGTACACCACCCGCCTCCAGCAGTTCTCCACCGGCGGCGCCACCGGCTGGAACCTGATAGCCGACTGGCCCGGCGGCGACCCGAACCAGGTCCTGATGGCCGGCGCGCACCTGGACTCCGTCAGCGCCGGGCCCGGCATCAACGACAACGGGTCGGGGTCGGCGGGCATCCTGGAGACCGCGCTCGCCGTCTCGCGCGCGGGCCTGACGCCCAAGAAGCACCTGCGGTTCGCCTGGTGGGGCGCGGAGGAGCTGGGGATGCGCGGCTCGCAGGCGTACGTGAACAGCCTGCCCGCCACCGACCGCTCCAAGATCAGCGGCTATCTGAACTTCGACATGATCGGCTCCCCGAACCCCGGCTACTTCGTCTACGACGACGACCGGCAGATCGAGTCCACCTTCAAGAGCTACTTCGCCTCCATCAACGTCCCCACGGAGATCGAGACCGAGGGCGACGGACGCTCCGACCACGCGCCGTTCAAGAACGTCGGGGTGCCGGTCGGCGGCCTGTTCTCCGGCGCCGACTACACCAAGACCAGCGCGCAGGCGCAGAAGTGGGGCGGCACCGCCGGGCGGCCGTTCGACTCCTGCTACCACCGCTCCTGCGACACCACCGCGAACCTCAGTGACACCTCACTGGACCGCAACACCGACGCCATCGCGTACGCCATCTGGACCCTCGGCGGCTCCGGCTCCACCAACCCGCCGACCGGCACCGTCTTCGAGAACGCCGCCGACGTGCAGATCCCGGACGCGGGCGCCGCGGTGACCTCCGCGGTCCAGGTCACCGGGCAGACCGGCAACGCCCCCGCCGCCCTCCAGGTCGGCGTCGACATCAAGCACACCTACCGCGGCGACCTCGTCATCGACCTCGTGGCCCCGGACGGCACCGCCTACCGGCTGAAGAACTCCGCCGCGGACCCCGCGCCCAACGTCCAGACCACGTACACCGTCGACGCCTCCAGCGAGGCCGCCAACGGCACCTGGCAGCTCCGCGTCCAGGACGTGGGCCCGCAGGACACGGGCTACATCGACAGCTGGAAGCTGACTTTCTGACCCGCCCCGGGCCGGCCCGACCCGGCCCGACCCGGCCCTGACGCACGTTCCGATGCCCTTCGGCGGGGACGGACGCGCGCTGTGACGGGCGCGTGCGGTGACGCCGTGCGGTTCCCGTACCGGCCGGTGCCCTTCGGTGGCACCGGCCGGTACGTGTGTGGGGCCCGTCAGCCGCTCAAGCCCCGTCCGTCCTCACGCCGTGATGTCCCGCGTGGTGAAACGGGCCCACGCCGCCGAGCCGAAGACCAGGGCGTACAGCCCCTGCAAACCGAGGTTCTTCTGGAGCTGGTCCCAGTAGACGGGGTCGCGGAGCAGGTCGGCGAAGGACAGCCAGTAGTGCGAGAACAGGTACGGCTGGATGGCGTGCATCTGGGGGATGGTGTCCAGGATCTGCACCGTGATCAGCACGCCCACGGTGGTCGCCATCGCCGCGATGCCGCTGTTGGTGAACGTCGAGACGAACAGGCCCAGGGCCGCCACACCGATCAGCGACAGCGCCACCACGCCCGCGATCACCAGCGCCCGCAGCAGCCCCTCGACGAACGGCACGGACGTCCCGGACAGCAGCGTGACCTCGCCGAGCGGGAACAGCAACGCCCCGACCACCAGCGCCGAGGCCGCCACCACCAGCGTCGCCACCAGGCAGAAGACGAGCGTGGTGGCGTACTTCACGAGCAGCAGGCGCGTTCGGCCCGCGGGGGCGACGAGCAGATAGCGCAGCGTCCCCGAACCGGCCTCGCCCGCGATGGCGTCCCCCGCGACCACCCCGATGGCCAGCGGCAGGAAGACCGGCAGCGTCGCGGCGAGCGAGGTGAAGACCAGGAACAGCCCGTTGTTGGTGATCTGCGAGACGAAGGCCGGGCCGCCTCCGCCACCCATCGAGCCCCCGTCGCTGGTCTCGATCTTCACGGCGATGCCGACGAGGACGGGCACGCCGGCCAGCACGATCAGCAGCGTACGGGTGCGCCAGCGCCGGAACGTCGTCCCGATCTCGCTGCGCAGCAGCCCTAGCGACCACAGCAGCCGGGGGCCGCGCGCCGCCACGGCGGCCGGGGAGCCCCCCGCGCCGCCCACGTCCGAAGCGTCCGAAGCGTCCGGAGCGGGACCGCCCCGCTCCGCCGCCGTCGTCGTCTCAGCCCGCGACATCGAACCCCTCCCCCGTCAGCCGTACGAAGATCTCCTCCAGGGACGCGTTCTCCGTCCCGAACCCGCGGACGCGGACGTCGGCCCGGACGAGGGCGGCGTTCAGGTCCGCGAGGTCCATGGAGCTCACGCCGTCCGGGGCGCCCGAGGCGTCCGGGGTATCCGTGTGAGGTCCGGTGCCGGTCGGGGGCGGCAGTTCGCCCGTCACCCTGTCGTCGGTGACGAGGAGGTCCGTCACGCCGTGCTCCTTCAGGACGCGGGCCGCTTCGGCCGTGTCGGGGGTGGTGACGACGAGCCGGCCCCGCGTGTCGGCCGCCAGTTCGGCGACCGTGCCCTGGGTGATCAGGCGGCCCCGGGCCATCACGGCCGCGTGCGAGCAGACCTGTTCGATCTCGTCCAGGAGGTGCGAGGAGAGGAAGACGGTCGTGCCGTCCGAGGCCAGCTCCCTTATGAGGGTGCGGATCTCGCGCATCCCCTGGGGGTCCAGGCCGTTGGTCGGCTCGTCCAGAACCAGCAGCTCACGGGGTTGCAGCAGCGCCGCGGCCAGCCCCAGCCGCTGCTTCATGCCGAGCGAGTAGGCCCGCGCCTTCTTGCGGGCGGCGGCGGTCAGGCCGACCCGGTCCAGCGCGCGGGCGACCCGTCGGGCACGGGTGCGCGGGTCGGCGGTGGGGTCGGCGGCGTCGTAGCGCAGGAGGTTGTCCCGGCCGCTGAGGAAGCCGTACAGGGCCGGGCCCTCGATGAGGGCGCCGACCCGGGGCAGCACCCGCCGCGCGGCTCGCGGCATCGGCTCGCCCAGCAGCCGCGCCCCGCCGGACGTGGGCTCGATCAGGCCCATCAGCATGCGGATGGTGGTGGTCTTGCCGGAGCCGTTCGGGCCGAGGAAGCCGAAGACGCTGCCGCGCGGCACGACGAGGTCCAGCCCGTCGACGGCCAGGTGCCCGCCCCGGTAGCGCTTCGTCAGACCGCGCGTCTCGATCACCGGGTCGGCGGTGACGAGCGGTGCCGGGACCGGCTTCTCCTCCCCCGTGCCCGGCGGCTCCGCCACCCGTTCCCCGGTGCCGGTCGGCGCCGGTCCCTCCCCGGCGGTCGGCTGTGTCATCGGCTGCTCCCCCTCCTCGTGGCTCGCCGTCTCCGTGGCGTCCGTGGCCAGGCGTCTTCATGGCTCGGCGTCCGGGCGCGCGGTTCCGACGGGTGCGGTCTTGCGGGTGTGACCCCGCAGCGGGCTTCCGTCTTCCATCGGACGACGAGCTCCGGTACCCGTTCCGGGCAACGCTCGGACCCCTCTCCGTACGGTACGCCGGAGGCGCGCGATACCCACGGCCCGCCGGGGACGCGGGAGTGCCGACGATCCCCCGCGCGCTCCCGGCCGGGTTCGGCCCCCGCGGGGTGGCCGGGGCCGTGCGGGCCGATCCCCGTACTCCCGGCCGCCCCCCGCACGACACCCGGGGTGGCGCGGGCCGTCACGCCCCCACCACCCCGGTGCCGCACCGCGTCACGGCCGCGCGCTACCGCGCTCCGCTCACTTGGCCTTGTTCGCCGCGTCGAGCAGGACCTGCTTGTCGACGGCGCCGGCGTAGACCGTGCCGTCGTCCGTGATCAGGGCGTTGACCAGGCGCGTGCTGAAGATCCGGCCGGCGCCGAAGGAGCCGTTGACCTGCTCGGTCATGCTGTCCAGCAGGTTGGCCACGTCACCGGACGCCTTCTGCTTCCCGCCGAGGGCCTTGGTGTCGGCCTTGGTGCCCTCGATCCGTACGACGGAGGCCCAGCCCTTGCCGATGACCGAGGGGGCCACGCCCTCGTTCTTCAGCTCCACCGGCTTCCCGTTCCGCAGGTCCTTGAACTCCCGCTGGAGCTTCTTGAAGTCCTCGGAGTCCTTGAAGCGCCCCAGCTCCTTCTCGTGCTGGGTGCGGACCTGGTCGCCGTCGAAGACCTTGGCGCCCTTGGGCGGGGCGAACCGGAAGGTGCTCGCGTCGGGCTTGGCGAAGTCCACGGACGTGAAGCCCGCCTCGATCGCCGCGGCGCCGCCGCTCTTGGGGGTGAGCGTGAACTTCAGCGGCACGCCCTTCTCGGCGTCCACCGCGATACGGATCTCGCCGACCGTCGAACCGGACTGCTTGGGCTTCACCGAGAGCTGGTAGGCGTCCCGGCCGGCCACCTTGGCGGTGCCGTCGACGGTGACCGCCGTCGAGTCACCGGCCGCCTTGAGCACGCTCTGGGCGAACTCCTGGGGGGTGAAGTCCTTCAGGTCCTTGGGGAGGGCCTCCACGCCGGACTTGCCGGAGCCCTGGATCCCCTTCGCGGCGTCCGCCGGCACCTTCTCGCGGAAGGCGGTGTTGGTGCCGCTGTCGTACGCCCAGACCTCGGCGCCGTTGTGGACGACGCTGTACTCGGCGGTCTTGTCCACCATGGACACCCGCTGGTGCTCGCGCCCGTCCACCGCGACGCGCAGCGTGTGCGCGCCCGAGGCGAGCTGCATGAGCCGCTGCCGCGGGTCCGCGGACGTGCCTGCGTCGTCACCCTTGTCCGGTCCGGCCTTGGGACCGGCGCCGAACGCGCCCGCGCCGCCGCCACCCGGCAGCGCGGGCAGCCCGAGGTCCGTGCTGATCCGCACGGTGCCGGAGAGCTGCTGCACGTCGGACTGCGCGACCTTCGCTATCAGTTCCTTCGCCGTGATGTCCGGCAGATCGGGGGAGCCGGAGCCGGCGAACGCCGGGACGAGCCCGACCGTCGCCGCCGCCACCCCCGCCACCACGACCGGGACCGCGTACCGGATCGTCTTCCGGCGCTTGGCTGCGCGCCCCCCGTCCCACTCGTCGGTGACCTGTGTCGGTTGGTTCCGTGGCATGTGCCCTACCTCCGTCGTAAGCGGCGGTTTCTACGCAACGCACTCCTCCACCCCTCGGGCTCATTGTGACCCGATCCGCCGCGGCGTGGTGCTCCTAATCCCACCAAATCCACCACCGGAACGCGTCAGCCCCGGGGATCACCTCGCCCTACTGCTGAGGGATGACGGCCCTGATCCGAGCGGGGGTGTCCGTACCGCCGCAGGCGGAGCGGACCTTAGGGGACGGCCTGGACACCGGGCCGTTCTTTGCCGATCGACGGGGCCGGAAACCGGTCTTGACCTCGGGCGGCATGGGGGCACGGGGGGACGTGCCGACCCCGTGGAGGGAGCGCGTCCGGCCGTTACGGGCAAAAAGGCCGGGGAGCGGGAGACCCAGCCCTTACGAGGGCGGGGAAAAGGCCGGAAATCGGCACTACAGGCCGGAAATCGGCGCTACGGACCGAAAGCCGAGCGAATGCCGACCGAATGCCGACTGAAAGCCAATGCCCCGATGCCCCTTACACAGACCCGGAGGAACACCGTCCCGGAAACGAACGCCCAGAACGCCGGGAACGGCCGGAACGACCGGAACAGCCAGAACGTCCAGAACGACCAACCGGACCGCCGACCGAACTGGAACGCCAACCGGACCGAACCGCCGACCCGAATCGAACCCACCCGGCCCCACCCCGGCGCCCCCGCCATCGGGCCACCAGGCCACCGGGCCACCGCTCAGCCCGCCCGGTGCACCACCGCGTCGCACAGGCTCTCCAGCGCCACCTTGGCCGTACAGGGCGGCAGCGGCGCGAGCGTGGCGCGGGCGTCCTCGGCGTAGCGCACGGTGTCCCGGCGCGCCTGTTCCAGCGCCGGGTGCTTGCGCAGCCGGGCCAGCGCGTCGGCGTGCCGCACGTCGTCGGTGAGGTCGCCGGCCAGCAGCTCGGCCAGCTCGCGGTCCTCGGGGGTGGCGTCGGGGCCGCCGGCCAGCGCCCGCACGTGCAGGACCGGCAGCGTCGGGATGCCCTCGCGCAGGTCCGTGCCCGGCGTCTTGCCGGACTCGTGGGAGTCGCTGGCGATGTCCAGCACGTCGTCGGCGAGCTGGAAGGCGGTGCCGAGCCGCTCTCCGTACTGGGTGAGGATGTTGACGATGGACTCGTCGGCGCCGGACATCATGGCGCCGAACCGGCCCGCGACGGCGATCAGCGAGCCCGTCTTGCCCGCGATGACGTCGAGGTAGTGGTCGATGGGGTCGCGGTCGTCGCGCGGCCCGGCCGTCTCCATGATCTGGCCGGTCACCAGGCGCTCGAACGCCTCGGCCTGGATGCGCACGGCCTCCGGCCCGAGGTCGGCGAGGATGTGCGAGGCACGGGCGAAGAGGAAGTCACCGGTCAGGACGGCGAGCGAGTTGCCCCAGCGGGCGTTGGCGCTCGGCACGCCGCGGCGCACCGCGGCCTCGTCCATCACGTCGTCGTGGTAGAGCGTCGCCAGGTGGGTGAGCTCCACGACGACGGCCGAGGGCACGACGCCGGGCGCGTGCGGGTCGCCGAACTGCGCGGCCAGCATCACCAGCAGCGGCCGGAACCGCTTGCCGCCCGCCCGTACGAGGTGCTGCGCGGCCTCCGTGATGAACGGCACGTCGCTTTTGGTGGCCTCCAGAAGGCCCTCCTCGACAGCCCCCAATCCGGCCTGGACATCGGCCTCAAGAGCCTGGTCCCGCACGCTCAGCCCGAAGGGCCCTACGACGGTCACGAGGGGTACTCCTGTCTGCTGACGATCAAACGGAATGTCGATCTGTCACTGTCTTCACCATTGGCCAGCGTATCCGGTCGCTCTTCGATCACCGTGAGCGCCCGCCCACGGGGGGCCTCCCAGGCGCCACGCGGGCACCCCCACGCCTCCCGCGCCGGGGCTCCGGCGGGGCCGTCGGGGGTGTTCCCGGTCACCTTGGGAGACCGGTGCGTTCCGCTTCGGGGTTGTGTCGCTTTTCCGACATCCGGTGGCGTCCGGTATGCGGCGACTCTATCCATATGCCGACTTACCGCGGCCCGGCCCCGTCACCCGTCCTCGGCGGCCCCCGCCCGCGCACGCGCATACAGGCGACGCGCACATACAGGCGAGGGGTGCGGGAGACCCGCACCCCTCGCCGTCGACGCCATCGCGTCCTCCGCCGCTCCGGGGCGCGTCCGAGGCGGCAGCCCGGACGGACGCGTCCGGGCCAGCCCGCGCGGACGCGTCCGGGTCGGCCCGCGCGGACGCGTCCGCATCACTCCGGGCGGAGCGCCAGGCGGAGCGCCAAGCGGGGCTCCAGGCGGATCTTCAGGCAGACGCGTCCGCGCACGCCCGCACGCCCGCACGCCCGACCGCGTACGAACGCACCACGCCGGGACTACTCCGCAAGCAAGAACCACCCCTGAGCCGAGCGCTCCCTCAGCCCCGTCCCCGGTCTCGTCCCCTCATCCGCCCCCTCACCCGTGCGCCGCCGCCAGCGCCCGCGCCAGCCGCGGCGAGGCGAACTCCGTCCCGCACACGAACCGCATGACCGGCCCGAAGGAGGCCGCCGCCGGCAGGCCCGTGAAGTACAGGCCCGGGACGGACGAGCCGTAGCCGGCGTCCAGGCGCGGGCCGCCCGCGCTGGTGACGATCTCCGTGCGGAGTCCCTGGCCGAGGAAGTCCAGCGCGGCCAGATCCATGCGGTAGCCGGTGGCGGCCAGGACGTGGTCCGCGCCCAGTTCGCCGCCGCGGCCGTCCGGCCCGCGCAGCGTCAGCACGGGGCGCCCGTCCTCGATCCGCGCCCGCGCGATCCGGCGCCCGGCCGTGACCTGCACCCGGCCCACGAACCGGTCCCGCAGCCACCAGGCGCCCAGCGGCCCCAGCACCCGCTTGACCAGGAACTTGCGGGTGGGCGGTGGCAGGTGGCGGAACCCGCCCGCGTAGTACGTGAAGGCGTACAGCGACCAGGCGTTGCCGAAGGGGGTCTCGGGCCGCAGCTTGGGCTGCCGGTCCGGCGGCGCGCCGAAGCCGACGGCCGCGCGCCCGCGCGCCACGATGCGCACGGACCGGGCGCCCGACTCGGCGAGCAGCACCGCGCTCTCCAGCGCCGACTGCCCGGCCCCGATCACCAGCACGTCCTTGCCGGCGAACCGGGACAGGTCGTGGTGCTGGGAGCTGTGCGAGATCGGCCCGGTGGGGGACGGCCCGTCGGGCACGGCGGCGAGGAGTTCGGACGGCATCCGGGCGAGCCCGGTCAGGCCGGTGGCCACCACGACCGCGCGGGCGGTGAACTCCTCGCCGCTGTCGAGCTTGATCTCGAAGGCGCCGCCACGCCGGTCGACGGAGACCACCCGCACCTGCTCCAGGTCGGGGACCAGCTTCTCCTGGAACCACTGGCCGTACCGGATGAAGGTCTCCACGGGGATGACGTCCCAGTCGGACTCGTACCGCCGCTCCCCCACGGCGTCGCAGAAGTCCACCAGCGTGTGGCCGCGCTGCGGGGTGTCGATGTTGGACGCCACCGGCGTCGACTTGAGCAGCATGCCCGCGGGCATGTGCGCGCGCCAGCTCACCATCGGGCTGCCGAAGACCCGGACGGGCAGCCCGCGGGCGCGTAGGTGGGCCGCCGTGGACAGGCCGAATGGTCCGGCCCCGATGACTGCTACCGGAGTGATCACTGAGGTCCCCTCCCCGAGGTGGTGCGATTGCCGGTGCGGTGGTGCTCCGTACGCGGGGCCCGGGCGGGACTCCCGCGTTCGGGCTCCCGTTTGTATGGGCTCCGGTGTACGGCTCCCGTGTACGGATGTGTCGGATGCGGATGTGACGGGTGCGGTGCACGTGTGACGGATGCGGATGTGACGAGTGCGGATGTGACGGATGCGGTGCACGTGTGACGGATACGGATGTGACGGACGTGGTGCACGCCGAAGGCCGGACGCGGGCGCCCTCCCGCCCCGTCCGGCCGTGGCTATCTGCCGGAACGCGCCCGGCGGGTGGCCCGCCGCAGTTGCAGCAGGTGCTTGACGCCCGGCCGGACGAACCGGGCGAGCATGGTGAAGAACGGCTTGAGGTCGTCCGGGGCCAGCCACGCCAGTTCCGTCCCGGTGGCGCGGGTGGGGGCGTGCGGCGTGGTGTAGCCGCTGCGGCGGTAGGCGAGCAGCGCGGGCAGGTCGATGTTCTCGACGACGAACCGGTGCCCGGCCCGCTGCTCGGCCTCCGGGACCTTGCGCCCGGTCAGGTCCAGGTGCTGGGCGCGGACCACGTCCACCCCCGCCTCGTTCTCGAACAGGCGGAACTGCGCGCCCATGCGGGGGTTGAAGTCCAGCAGCTTGTACCGGCCGTCGCGGCGGTCGTAGCGCCAGTCGAGGTCGATGATCCCGCTGAAGCCGATGCGTTTGATGAACTGGGCGGACATCTCGGCGAGTTCGTGGTTGTCCACGACGTACGCGCAGGCCGTCATGCCCGCGTGCGGGGGCCAGGAGCGCACCTTGACCCCGGTGAACATGGTCAGCGCCGTGCTGTCCGCGTCGAAGTAGGCGTGCGTGATCCAGTCCTCGGCCTGCTCGCGCGGCAGGTACTCCTGGAGGATCACCCCGGGCCGCGGCCCCCAGTCGCGCGCCAGGTCCAGCAGCTGTTCCGGCCCCGCGATGCGGGTGGTGCCGGGGACGGCGGGGTGGCGGCGGCGCTGGAAGGCCTCGCGGTTCTTGGCCACCACCGGGAACCGGGCCCGCGCCGCGAACCGTTCGACGTCCTCGTAGGACTCGGGGAACGCGGCGTCCGGGGAGGGCACGCCGTGCTCGACGCACAGTTCGTGCAGCCCCTGCTTGCTGGCCAGCCGGCGCGGCAGCGCGGGGTCCGTGCGCGGGAAGAGGAAGGCGTCGCCGAGGACGTCGGCGTGCTCGCCGATGAGGACGGCGGCCTCCTCGTCGGTGGGGATCAGGACGGTGGGCCGCCCGATCCGCCGTCCGATCCGCAGCAGCCCGTCCACCAGCCGCTCGGGGTCCTCTCGTCCGGTGGTCGGCCAGACGAAACGTCCCCGCAGGTAGCGGGAGGTGGCGGCGGGCGTGAAGCGGTCCTCGGTGATGGCGTACATGGGGACGCCGAGCCGGCCCAGACTCCGGATCGCCCCCACTCCGCCGTGGTGCAGCGGATAGTCACCGATCTTTACGATCAAACCCGGAACGCTCCGGTCGATCCCGAACAGTGTGCTGCTGCGAGCCACCTGTCCCCCCAACGGCTCGGTCCTCCCCGACCCCTGCCCCGCCACAGGACGCTAGGTGCGAATTACCCCTTCCGGCACCGTCTTTCCGGACATTACGAACTCTTTAGCCCCCTCTGGCGCGACCGTGCCCCCTATCCACCTCTTCACCTTTGCGTCGTCTCCTGCTCGATATGGCTCATTTGTGTTTCCCGACTGTCCTGTCCGATTCGCCTGTCGAGCGTTCGGCGACCTGTTCCGCCCCAGGCGTACAGAGGTAGCGGAGAAGGACGACGGACCGTGACGAGCCCCGGTCCGCACTCCCGGCACTCCCGGCGTCGCGCGCGCGGACGACGAACGCCGACGAGCCCCCGGCCCGCCCCCGGCCCCCGATCCCCCATCCCCCCACCGCCCCCCGGGCCGTAATCTGATCGCGGGCCCACCGGCCCACGGTCCGTACGACACGCGGCCCGAGGTACGTCCGCAGCGCCCCGGTCCCCCGCGGGCGTTCGGCTCCCCGGGCGACGACGAACGCGAGGAGCTGTCCATGCCCGAGCAGAGCCCGCTCGACCTGCCGGAAGGCGACCCCTTCGGCCCGCACAACCTCCCCTACGGCGTCTTCAGCACGCGCGAGCAGCCCGGCCACCGCCGGATCGGCGTCCGCTACGGCGCGCACGTCCTGGACCTGCACGCGCTGGCCACCACCTCCCCGTCGCCGCACGCCGCCCTGCTCACCGCCCCGACGCTCAACCCCCTGATGGCGGCGGGCCGTTCCGTATGGCAGGCCGTGCGCGAGGCGGTCCGCGCGGCCGTCACCGACCCCGCGCACCGCGCGACCACCGAGGACCTGCTGATCCCGCTGGACGAGGTCACCCTGCACCTCCCGTTCGAGGTCGCCGACTACGTCGACTTCTACGCCAGCGAGCACCACGCCACCAACGTCGGCCGGATCTTCCGCCCCGACGGCGCCGCGCTCACCCCCAACTGGAAGCACCTCCCGATCGGTTACCACGGCCGGTCCGGCACCGTTGTCGTCACCGGCACACCGGTGGTACGGCCCAGCGGCCAGCGCAAGGCGCCGTCCGACCCGGCGCCGGTCTTCGGCCCCTCCGTCCGCCTGGACATCGAGGCCGAGGTGGGCTTCGTCGTCGGCACGCCGTCCGCGCTCCACGAGCCCGTCGGCCAGGACGCCTTCCGCGACCACGTCTTCGGCGTCTGCCTGGTCAACGACTGGTCCGCCCGCGACCTCCAGGCGTGGGAGTACGTGCCGCTCGGCCCCTTCCTGGGCAAGTCCTTCGCCACCTCCGTCTCGGCCTGGATCACGCCGCTGGACGCCCTGGACCACGCGCGCACCGCGCCGCCGTCCCGCGACGTCCCGCTGCTGCCCTACCTGGACGACGCCCGGCGGGAGCCCGGCGGTTTCGACATCCGCATCCAGGTGGACATCAACGGCGAGACGATCTCCCGTCCGCCGTTCTCCGCGATGTACTGGACGGCGGCCCAGCAGCTCGCCCACATGACGGTCAACGGCGCCTCGCTGCGCACCGGCGACCTGTTCGCCTCCGGCACCGTCTCCGGGCCCGAGCCGGACCAGCTCGGCTGCCTGCTCGAACTCACCAAGGGCGGCGGACCCTACCTCCAGGACGGCGACGAGGTCGTCCTCACCGCCTGGTGCCCGGGGCCGGACGGCGCGCGCATCGGCCTCGGCGAGGTCCGCGGACGCGTCGCCCCCGCCCACGCGGAGTCCACGGGTGGGCCCGCCGCCGACGACCCCGCGGCGGTTCCGCCCGCGTCGTGAACGGGCCGAGCGGGCCGGTCGGGCCGACGGGTCCCACCGCCCCGACCGGGCTGACGCTGCCCGAGGAGCTGCTGCTCCTCGGGCTCGACCCGGAGACCGGCCGGACGCGGAGCAACCGGTCCTACCTGCGGTACGGGCTGGCCGGCGCGGCACTCGCCGAACTGGAGTGGGCGGGCCGGGTCGCCGAGGGGCACGGGAGGCGGATCACCGTCCTGAATCCGCTCCCCCTCCAGGACCCCGTTCTGGACGCCGCCCTGGCGACGTTGCCGCACCCGTCCGGCAAGGGTGGCGGTCGGCAGGCCAAGGCCCGCGTCTGGGTGCGCCGCGCCGCGCGGGAGGTGGAGGAGGCGTGCCGGAACCGGCTGGTCGAGCGGGGCGCCGTGCGCCGGGAGACCCGCCGGCTGCTGGGGATCTTCCCGTACGAGCGGCTGCCGGCCGGCCAGGCGGGGCTGTCCTGGCCGGTGCGGGAACGGTTCCGGGCCGCCCTGGAGGCGGGGCTCCCGGAACCCCGGTACCGCACGCTCGCCGCGCTGGCGGCGGCCGTCGACCTGGCCCCGCGGCTGCTGCCCGGCCGCGCCGAGGCGCGTCGGCGCCGGGAGCTCAAGCGGCTCGCCCGCGAGGAGTGGACGGTGCACGCCGTCCTGCGCGCGGTCCAGCAGGACAAGTCCTCCTCGGGAGGGGACGGGGGCGATGGGGGCGGAGGGGGCGGGGACGGGGGCGGCTGAGCCCCCGGCGGTGAAGCGGGCGGCCCGGTCGGGAAGAGGCGCCGGAAGCAACGGGGCGGCCCGATCGGAAGAAGGCGCCGGAAGCGACGGGGCGGTCCGCCCGGAAGAAGACGCCGGAAGCGACGGGGGCGGAAACGGGGCGCGGACGCCCGGTGCGCGAAGTGCGCAGGGACATCCCGAATGCCACCATGCGCCGCCCCTGTCCCGGATTCGGGGGAACGTTTACCCCATACCCGACTGCTAGCCTCGCGTCTCCCTGTTCCCCCAACGGAGGAGGCACACGTGCGCAACGCAGCACCGATCGCCGGGGCGGCCGTCGCCGCCGCACTGCTGCTCAGCGGTTGCGGCGGTACGGGTGACGGAGCCGGTACCGGCAAGGTGGCGAGCGGTTCTCCCGAGGCGAGCCGGTCCGGGGACGGGGAAGGCAAGGACGCGGACCAGGCGTTCCAGGGCGCCTGGGAGGCCGGCACCGACGGGACCAAGGTGATCCTCGTCGTCGCCGAGCGCACCGCGTCGCTGAGCGTGGGCCGCAAGACGGCCTGCCTCGGCACCGTGGAGGGCCGCACCGTCACCGTGAGGTGCAGCAACGGGGACACCACCCGCACCACGGGCACCCTGGAGCCGGGGAACGACAGCAAATCCCTCACCGTGGCCTGGAAGGACGGCCCGACCGACGCCTTCACCCGCTCCCCGGCCGGTGGCATCAAGCTGCCCAGCGGCGCCCCGACGAGCCTGCCGTCCGAAGTGCCGACGACCCTGCCCTCCAGCATCCCGACGGGCCTCCCGAGCGAAATCCTCCCCAAGCTCCCGGCCGGCAACTGACCCGCAGCCGCACGCGACCCGGCCCCTGCCCCCCTACCCCCACGCGCAAAGGCGCCCGGCTTCCGATCCCCCGAACCCCAGGCGCCTTCCCCCCCACCTCCACACGCAAAGGCGCCCGGCGTCCGACCCCCCGAACCCCAGGCGCCTTGCCGCGCGGCGCGCCTCAGCGCACGAACACCCCCGCCTGCTGGGCCAGATCCAGGAAGTACTGCGGCGCCAGCCCCAGCACCAGCGTGCCCGCGACGCCGACCCCGATGGCCGTCATCGTCAGCGGGCTCGGCACGGCCACCGTCGGCCCGTCCGCCTTCGGCTCGGTGAAGAACATGAGCACGATGACGCGGATGTAGAAGAACGCCGCGATGGCCGAGGAGATGACACCCACCACGACCAGCGCGCTCGCCCCGCTCTCCGCCGCCGCCTTGAACACCGCGAACTTGCCCGTGAACCCGGAGGTCAGCGGAATACCCGCGAACGCCAGCAGGAAGACCGCGAACACCGCCGCCGTCAGCGGCGAACGGCGGCCCAGCCCCGCCCACTTGGACAGGTGGGTCGCCTCGCCGCCCGCGTCCCGCACCAGCGTGACCACCGCGAACGCGCCGAGCGTCACGAAGGAGTACGCGGCCAGGTAGAACAGCACCGAGGAGATGCCGTGCTCGCTGAGGGCGATGACACCGGCGAGGATGAATCCGGCGTGCGCGATGGAGGAGTAGGCCAGCAGCCGCTTGACGTCCGTCTGCGTGATCGCCACGACCGCGCCGACCAGCATCGTCACGATGGCCACGCCCCACATCACCGGCCGCCAGTCCCAGCGCAGCCCCGGCAGCGCCACGTACAGCAGCCGCAGCAGCGCGCCGAAGGCGGCGACCTTGGTGGCGGCGGCCATGAAGCCGGTGACGGGGGTGGGCGCGCCCTGGTACACGTCCGGCGTCCACATGTGGAAGGGCACCGCGCCGACCTTGAACAGCAGGCCCATCAGCAGCAGCGCCCCGCCGATCAGCAGCAGCGCGTCGTTGCCCATCGTCCCGGCCAGCGCGGGGTCGATCTCCTTGGCGCCGTCGCCGACGACCTGGGCGATCCCGGCGTAGGAGACGGTGCCCGCGTACCCGTACAGCAGGGCGATGCCGAACAGCAGGAACGCCGAGGAGAAGGCGCCGAGCAGGAAGTACTTCACCGCCGCCTCCTGGGACAGCAGCCGCTGCCGCCGGGCCAGCGCGCACAGGATGTACAGCGGGAGGGAGAAGACCTCCAGGGCGACGAACAGGGTCAGCAGGTCGTTGGCGGCCGGGAAGACGAGCATCCCGCCGACCGCGAACAGGGCGAGCGGGAACACCTCGGTCGTGGTGAACCCGGCCTTCACCGCCGCCTGTTCGGCCTCGCCGCCGGGGACGGCGGCGGCCTGCGCGGCGAAGGAGTCGACCCGCTTGCCGTGTGCCGCCGGGTCCAGCCGCCGTTCGGCGAAGGTGAACACCGCGATCAGGGCGACGAGCAGGATGGTGCCCTGGAGGAAGAGCGCCGGGCCGTCCACGGCAATGGCGCCCATGGCGGCGATCCCCTGCTTGCCGGAGGTGGCGGAGCCGAACCCGCTCGCCGCCAGGCCGATGACCGCCGCGAACGCCGACGCGAGCGCCAGCACCGACAGCACCAGTTGGGCGTAGTAGCGGGTGCGGCGCGGCAGCACCGCCTCCAGGACGATGCCGACCACCGCGGCACCGAGGACGATCAGGGTGGGCGCGAGCTGGGTGTACTCGATCCGGGGCGCCGGGATCTTCCCCGGTACCTCGGCCGCCATCGTCCACAGGCTGTGGACGCCGGTCACGGAACTCATCGGGCGGCCTCCGTCTTCTGCTGCGGCTGGGGATCATGCCGGTCCACGACGGACAGCGTGTGCCGCACCGCCGGGTCGACCAGGTTCGTCAACGGCTTGGGGTACACGCCGAGGAAGACCAGCAGCGCGACCAGCGGCACCACGACGACCAGCTCCCGCGCCTTCAGGTCGGGCATCGCCCGCACCTCGGCCTTGACCGGCCCCGTCATCGTGCGCTGGTAGAGGACCAGGACGTACAGCGCGGCCAGCACGATGCCCACCGTCGCCACGATCCCCACCGCCGGATACCGGCTGAACGTGCCGACCAGCACCAGGAACTCGCTGACGAACGGCGCCAGCCCCGGCAGCGACAGCGTGGCCAGCCCGGCGACCAGGAACGTCCCGGCCAGCACGGGCGCCACCTTCTGCACCCCGCCGTAGTCGGCGATCAGCCGCGAGCCGCGCCGGCTGATCAGGAACCCGGCCACCAGCATCAGCGCCGCCGTGGAGATGCCGTGGTTGACCATGTAGAGCGTCGCCCCGCCCTGGCCCTGGCTCGTCATCGCGAAGATGCCCAGGACGATGAAGCCGAAGTGCGAGATGGAGGCGTAGGCCACCAGGCGCTTGATGTCCCGCTGGCCGACCGCGACCAGCGCCCCGTACAGGATGCTGATCAGCGCGAGGACGAGGATCACCGGCGTCGCCCAGGAGCTGGCCTCCGGGAAGAGCTGGAGGCAGAAGCGGAGCATCGCGAAGGTGCCGACCTTGTCGACCACCGCCGTGATCAGCACGGCGACCGGCGCGGTGGCCTCGCCCATGGCGTTGGGCAGCCAGGTGTGCAGCGGCCACAGCGGCGCCTTGACGGCGAAGGCGAAGAAGAAGCCGAGGAAGAGCCACCGCTCGGTGCCCGTCGCGATGTCCAGGTCCCCGGCGTCGCGGGCCTGGACGATCTGCTGGAGCGAGAAGGTGCCGGAGCCCAGGTCGTCGGCGGTGACGACGTACAGCCCGATCACCGCGGCCAGCATGATCAGGCCGCCGGCGAGGTTGTAGAGCAGGAACTTCACGGCCGCGTACGAGCGCTGGGTGGCGGCCCGCTCCTCGCCGTGCTCGCCCGCGCGGTCCCCGAAGCCGCCGATGAGGAAGTACATCGGGATGAGCATGGCTTCGAAGAACAGGTAGAAGAGGAAGACGTCGGTGGCCTCGAAGGAGATCACCACCATCGCCTCGACCGCCAGGATCAGCGCGAAGAACCCCTGGGTCGGCCGCCACCGGGAGCGCCGTTCGCCGGGCCCGTCCGTCTCCAGCCGGTCGGCGTCGTGCCAGCCCGCCAGGATGACGAACGGGATCAGCACCGCCGTCAGCGCGATCAGCGCCACCGCGATGCCGTCCACGCCCAGTTCGTAGCGCACCCCGAACGCGGGGATCCACTCGTACGACTCGCTGAGCTGGTACGGGCCCTTGGCACCCGAGTCGAAGCGGAAGGCGACCACCGCCGCCAGCACCAGCGTGGCCAGCGAGAAGAGGAGCGCCACCCACTTGGCGGCGGTGCGCCGGGCGGCGGGGACCGCCGCGGTGACGATCGCGCCGGCGGCCGGGACCGCGGCCGTGAGGGTCAGAAGGGGAAAGGACATGGCTCACACACCCCTCATCAGCAGCGTCGCGGCGATCAGCACGGCCACGCCGCCCAGCATCTGCACGGCGTACGAGCGGGCGTAGCCGCTCTGCCACTTGCGCAGCCGCCCGGACAGCCCGCCCATGGAGGCGGCGGTGCCGTTGACCGCGCCGTCCACGACCGAGTGGTCGAGGTAGACCAGGCCGCGGGTCAGGTGCTCGCCGCCGCGCACCAGCACGACGTGGTTGAAGTCGTCCTGGAGGAGGTCCCGCCGGGCGGCCCGGGTCAGCAGCGAACCGCGCGGCGCGACGGCCGGCACCGGCTTGCGTCCGTACTGGAGCCAGGCGAGCCCGACGCCGAGCAGCAGCACCACGATCGTGGCGGCGGTGACGGCCGTCGCGCTGAGCGGGGAGTGCCCGTGCTCGAAGTCCGTGACGGGCCGCAGCCACTCCACGAAGGCGTCGTTGAGGCTGAACAGTCCGCCCGCGGCCACCGATCCGACGGCCAGCAGGATCATCGGGATCGTCATCGTGCGGGGCGACTCGTGCGGGTGCGGCGGGGCGTACTCGCCCCGGGTCTCGGCGGCGGGCTCCACGTCCGGCTCGGCGGGCGAGGGGGTGGGCGCCTTGCGCCAGCGCTCCTCGCCGAAGAACGTCATGAGCATCACCCGCGTCATGTAGAACGCGGTGATGGCCGCGCCCAGCAGCGCCGCGCCGCCCAGGATCCAGCCCTCGGTGCCGCCCTTGGCGAACGCCGCCTCGATGATCTTGTCCTTCGAGAAGAACCCGGACAGCCCCGGGAAGCCGATGATCGCCAGGTAGCCGAGGCCGAAGGTGACGAACGTGACCGGGAGGTACTTGCGCAGGCCGCCGTAGCGGCGCATGTCCACCTCGTCGTTCATCGCGTGCATCACCGAACCGGCCCCCAGGAACAGCCCGGCCTTGAAGAAGCCGTGGGTGACCAGGTGCATGATGGCGAAGGCGTACCCGACCGGGCCCAGCCCGGCGGCCAGGATCATGTAGCCGATCTGCGACATCGTCGAGCCGGCCAGCGCCTTCTTGATGTCGTCCTTCGCGCAACCGACGATCGCGCCGAACAGCAGCGTCACCGCGCCGACCACGACCACCGCGGTCTGCGCGTCCGGCGCCCCGTTGAAGATCGCCCCGGAGCGGGTGATGAGGTAGACGCCCGCGGTGACCATGGTGGCCGCGTGGATCAGGGCGGAGACCGGGGTCGGGCCCTCCATCGCGTCACCCAGCCAGGACTGCAGCGGCACCTGCGCGGACTTGCCGCAGGCCGCCAGCAGCAGCATCAGCCCGATCGCGGTGAGCTTGCCCTCCCCGGTCTGCCCGGCCGCGTCCAGCACCGGCCCGAACGCGAACGTCCCGAAGGTGGTGAACATCAGCATGATCGCGATGGACAGGCCGATGTCGCCGACCCGGTTGACCAGGAACGCCTTCTTGGCGGCGGTGGCCGCGCTGGGCTTGTGCTGCCAGAAGCCGATCAGGAGGTAGGAGGCCAGGCCCACGCCCTCCCAGCCGACGTACAGCAGCAGGTAGTTGTCCGCGACGACGAGCAGCAGCATCGCCGCGAGGAAGAGGTTGAGGTAGCCGAAGAAGCGGCGGCGCCGCTCGTCGTGCTCCATGTAGCCGACCGAGTAGAGGTGGATCAGCGATCCGACCCCGGTGATCAGCAGGACGAAGGTCATCGAGAGCTGGTCGAGCTGGAAGGCGACGTCGGCCCGGAAGCCGCCGACCGGGATCCAGCTGAACAGGTGCTGGTGCAGCGTGCGGTCCCCGGCGTCCCGGCCGAGGAGATGGGCGAACAGGACGGCGGCGACGGCGAAGGACACCACCGCCAGCCCCGTACCGATCCAGTGGCCCCCGCGGTCCAGTCTCCGGCCGCCGCACAGCAGCAGGGCCGCGCCGAGCAGGGGGGCCGCGACGAGCAGCGCGATCAAGTTCTCCACAGTGTGCGACCCCTTACAGCTTCATCAGGCTGGCGTCGTCGACCGAGGCCGTGTGGCGGGTGCGGAAGATCGTGACGATGATCGCCAGGCCGACCACGACCTCGGCCGCGGCGACGACCATCGTGAAGAAGGCGATGATCTGGCCGTCCAGATTCCCGTGCATCCGCGAGAAGGCCACGAAGGCGAGGTTGCAGGCGTTGAGCATCAGCTCCACGCACATGAACACCACGATGGCGTTCCGCCGGATCAGCACCCCGGCCGCGCCGATGGTGAACAGCAGGGCGGCGAGATACAGGTAGTTGACCGGGTTCATTTGCTGACGTCCTCCCTCGCGGCGGACGGGGCCTGCGGCTCCTCGGGCTCGCTGTCCCGCCCCAACCGCTCCTCGGCGCGCCGCTCCAGGGCGGCCAGCTCCGCCAGCGCCTCACCGGAGACGTCCCGGATCTGGCCGCGCTGGCGCAGCGTCGGGTTGACGGTGAGGTCGGAGGGCGTGCCGTCGGGCAGCAGGCCGGGGATGTCCACGGCGTTGTGCCGGGCGTAGACGCCCGGGGCGGGCGCCGGGGTGGGCAGCGGCCACGCGGAGCCGCCGCCGGGGCGGCCGGACGGGGACTGGACGCCCTCGCGGACGCGCCGTTCGGCCAGCTCGCGCTGGGTCTTGGCGCGCTCGGTGCGCTCGCGGTGGGTGAGCACCATCGCGCCGACCGCCGCCGTGATGAGCAGCGCGCCGGTGATCTCGAAGGCGAACACGTACTTGGTGAAGATCAGCGCCGCCAGGCCCTGCACGTTGCCGCCGGCGTTGGCCTCGCCCAGGCCGTTGAAGTGCTTGAGCGAGGCGTTGCCGATGCCGGCGATGAGCAGGACGCCGAAGCCCAGCCCGCAGGCGGCGGCCAGCCACCGCTGGCCCTTGAGCGTCTCCTTGAGGGAGTCGGCGGCCGTGACGCCCACCAGCATGACGACGAAGAGGAACAGCATCATGATCGCGCCGGTGTAGACGACGATCTGGACGATGCCGAGGAAGTACGCGCCGTTGGCGAGGTAGAACACCGCCAGGATGATCATCGTCCCGGCCAGCGACAGAGCGCTGTGGACGGCGCGCTTCATCAGGATCGTGCACAGCGCGCCGATGACGGCGACCGTGCCCAGGATCCAGAACTGCACGGACTCGCCGGTGGACGTACTGGACGCCGCGGCGGCGAGGTGGAGGGAGGCCGTCATCGGATCACCTCGGACGCCGCCGGTTCCTCGGGACCGAAGGTCTCGGCGGCCTCCTGCGGGCGCTCGCCCTTGGAGATGGCCGTCTGCCGCTCGGTGCCCGGCGCGGCCCGGGTGACCAGGCCGTTGTAGTAGTCCTTCTCCGTCATGCCGGGGAAGATGGCGTGCGGGGTGTCGACCATCGTGTCCTCCAGGCCCGCGAGCAGCTCCTCCTTGGTGTAGATGAGCGATTCGCGGGACCGGTCGGCGAGTTCGTACTCGTTCGTCATGGTCAGCGCGCGCGTGGGGCACGCCTCCACGCACAGGCCGCACAGGATGCAGCGCAGGTAGTTGATCTGGTAGACGCGGCCGTAGCGCTCGCCCGGCGAGTAGCGCTCCTCGTCGGTGTTGTCGGCGCCCTCGACGTAGATGGCGTCCGCCGGGCAGGCCCACGCGCACAGCTCGCAGCCCACGCACTTCTCCAGCCCGTCCGGGTGCCGGTTGAGCTGGTGGCGGCCGTGGAAGCGTGGCGCGGTGGGCTTCTTCTGCTCCGGGTACTGCTCGGTCAGCCGCTTCTTGAACATGGCCTTGAAGGTCACGCCGAAGCCGGCCACCGGGTTGTGGAAGTCAGGCACCGTCGCCCCCCTTTCCCTCGGTCCCACCCATTCCATTACGGACAGTGTCGGGGCCGCCACTGACAATCAGCTCGCGCTCGGCCCACCGCGACCGCCGCCGCGGCACCGGCGGCAGCGTCTGCCCCGGCAGCGGCGGCACCGGGAACCCGCCCGCCATCGGGTCGAACGCCGGCTCGGGCGCCTCCTCGGGAGCCCGCTCGCCGCGCCGGAAGAAGTCCACGACCAGCGAGAGCAGCAGCAGCGCCACCGCCGCGCCGGCCACCCACAGGACGATGCGCTGGAAGTCGTACCCCTCGTTCTTCAGCGCCCGGACCGTGGCGACGAGCATCAGCCACAGCAGCGAGACGGGGATGAGGACCTTCCACCCCAGCTTCATGAACTGGTCGTAGCGCACCCGCGGCAGCGTGCCGCGCAGCCAGATGAAGAAGAACAGCAGCAGCTGCACCTTGATGACGAACCACAGCATCGGCCACCAGCCGTGGTTGGCGCCCTCCCAGAACGTGGAGATCGGGTACGGCGCCTTCCAGCCGCCCAGGAACAGCGTGACCGCGACCGCCGAGACGGTGACCATGTTGATGTACTCGGCGAGCATGAACATCGCGAACTTGATGGACGAGTACTCGGTGTTGAAACCGCCCACCAGGTCGCCCTCGGACTCCGGCATGTCGAACGGCGCCCGGTTCGTCTCGCCGACCATCGCGACGATGTAGATCAGGAACGACACCGGCAGCAGCAGCGCGTACCACGTCCCCTGCTGCGCCTCCACGATGGTGGAGGTCGACATCGACCCGGAGTACAGGAACACCGCCGCGAACGCCAGGCCCATCGCGATCTCGTAGGAGATCATCTGCGCGCACGAGCGCAGGCCGCCCAGCAGCGGGTACGTCGAGCCGGACGACCAGCCCGCCAGCACGATCCCGTAGATGCCGACCGACGCGGTGGCCAGAATGTAGAGGATGCCGATCGGCAGGTCGGTCAGCTGCATCGGCGTGCGGACCCCGAAGATGGAGATCTCGTTGCCCGCCGGGCCGAACGGGATCACCGCGATCGCCATGAAGGCCGGGATCGCGGCGACGATCGGCGCCAGCACGTACACCGCCTTGTCGGCGCGCTTGACGACCACGTCCTCCTTGAGCATCAGCTTGATGCCGTCTGCGAGGGACTGGAGCAGGCCCCAGGGGCCGTGCCGGTTCGGGCCGATGCGCAGTTGCATCCAGGCGACGACCTTGCGCTCCCAGACGATGGAGAACAGCACCGTCAGCATCAGGAACGCGAAGCAGAACACCGCCTTGATCGCGATGAGCCACCACGGGTCCCGCCCGAACATCGACAGGTCTTCCTGCGCGAGCCGCGTCCCGGCCGGGGCGAGTTGCGCGATCATGCGTCCACCTCCTGGCCCGGCGCCACGGCGCCGGTGACGGGGGAGATCGTGACCAGGTCGCCGGGGCGCGCCCCGGTGTCGGCGGTGACGCCGCCCCCGGTGGAGTTCATCGGCAGCCACACCACGTGGTCGGGCATCTCGGTGACCGCCAGCGGCAGCCGCACCGTTCCGGTGGGCCCGGTGACGGCGAGCAGGTCGCCGTCCTTGACGCCGGTGTCCGCCGCGGTGGCCGCCGACAGCCGGGCGAGCGCCGCGTGCCGGGTGCCGGCCAGCGCCTCGTCACCCTCCTGGAGGCGGCCCTGGTCCAGCAGCAGCCGGTGCCCGGCGAGCACCGCCTGGCCCGGCTCCGGACGGGCCGGGGGCCGGCCCGTCTCGGCGGGCTCGGTGGCGTACGGGCCGTCCCAGGGGCCGAGCCGGTCCAGCTCGGCCCGCACCGCCCGGACGTCCGGCAGCGCCAGGTGCACGTCCATCGCGTCGGCGAGCATGTGCAGCACCCGGGCGTCGCTCGGGGCGTGCCGGTGCGTCAACTGGTCCGGCTTGAGCGCGGCCTCGAACAGCCGCGCCCGGCCCTCCCAGTTGAGGAACGTTCCGGCCTTCTCGGCGACCGCCGCGACCGGCAGCACCACGTCCGCGCGCTCGGTGACGGCCGAGGGCCGCAGCTCCAGGCTCACCAGGAAGCCCACCGCGTCCAGCGCCTCCAGCGCGCCCGCCGGGTCCGGCAGGTCGGCGGGCTCGACGCCCGCCATCAGCAGCGCGCCCAGCTCTCCGGCCACCGCGGCGCTCAGGATCTGGCCGGTGTCCCGGCCGTGCCGCAGCGGCAGTTCGGCGACGCCCCAGGCGGCGGCGACCTCCTCGCGCGCCCGCGGGTCGGTGGCCGGCCGCCCGCCGGGCAGCAGGCCCGGCAGCGCCCCGGCCTCCAGGGCGCCGCGCTCCCCGGCCCGGCGCGGGATCCACACCAGCCGGGCCCCGGTGGCGCGCGCGGCCCGCAGCGCGGCGCTCGGCGCGCCGGGCACCGCGGCCAGCCGCTCGCCGACCACGATGACGGCGCCGGGCGCGCGCAGCGCCTCGGCGGCGGCCCGCCCCGCGTCCGGCGTCCCGTCGCCCACCGACGTGCCCCCGAGGGTGGCGCCGTCGGCGAGCGCGTCCAGCCAGCGGGTCTCCGTGCCGGGCGCGGCGGGCAGCAGCGTGCCGCCCGCCTTGAGCAGCCCCCGGGTGGCGTACGGGGCGAGCCCGTAGACGCGCTGCCCGTGCTTGCGGTGCGCCTTGCGCAACCGCAGGAAGACGCCGGGGGCCTCCTCCTCGGCCTCTATCCCGGCGAGCAGCACGGCGGGCGCCTGTTCCAGGGCCGTGTACGTGACGCCGCCGCCGTCCAGGTCGCGCCCCCGCCCGGCGACCGCCGCCGCCAGGAAGTCGGCCTCCTCCGCGCTGTGCGCCCGCGCCCGGAAGTCGATGTCGTGGGTGTCCAGCGCGATCCGGGCGAACTTGGCGTACGCGTACGCGTCCTCCACCGTCAGCCGTCCGCCGGTCAGCACGCCCGCGCGCCCGCGCGCCGCGGACAGCCCGCGCGCCGCCGCGGCCAGCGCCTCCGGCCAGCTCGCCGCGTGCAGCGCGCCGTCCTCACCGCGCACCAGCGGGGTGTCGATCCGGTCCCGCTGCTGCGCGTAACGGAAGCCGAACCGGCCCTTGTCGCAGATCCACTCCTCGTTGACCTCGGGGTCCTCGGCCGCCAGCCGCCGCATGACCTTGCCGCGCCGGTGGTCCGTCCGCGTCGCGCAGCCGCCCGCGCAGTGCTCGCACACCGACGGGGACGAGACGAGGTCGAAGGGGCGGGACCGGAAGCGGTACGCGGCCGAGGTCAGCGCGCCGACCGGGCAGATCTGGATGGTGTTGCCGGAGAAGTACGACTCGAAGGGGTCGCCCTCGCCGGTGCCGACCTGCTGGAGCGCGCCGCGCTCGATCAGCTCGATCATCGGGTCGCCCGCGATCTGCTGCGAGAAGCGGGTGCAGCGCGCGCACAGCACGCACCGCTCGCGGTCCAGCAGCACCTGCGTGGAGATCGGAACCGGCTTCTCGTACGTGCGCTTCTTGCCGGTGAAACGCGAATCGGGGTCGCCGACCTGCATGGCCTGGTTCTGCAGCGGGCACTCGCCGCCCTTGTCGCAGACCGGGCAGTCCAGCGGGTGGTTGATCAGCAGCAGCTCCATCACGCCGCGCTGCGCCTTCTCGGCGACCGGCGAGGTGAGCTGCGAGCGGACCACCATGCCGTCGGTGCAGGTGATGGTGCACGAGGCCATCGGCTTGCGCTGGCCCTCGACCTCCACGATGCACTGCCGGCAGGCGCCCGCCGGGTCGAGCAGCGGATGGTCGCAGAACCGGGGGATCTCGATGCCGAGCATCTCGGCGGCCCGGATGACCAGCGTCCCCTTGGGGACGCTGATCTCGATGCCGTCGATCGTCAGCGTCACCAGGTCCTCCGGCGGCACCGCCGCCTCCCCGCTGCCGGAGGAGGCGCTGGTCGTGACGGTCATGCGGTCACCTCCACGGGGGTGTCGGCCCAGACGGTCGATTTGGCGGGGTCGAAGGGGCAGCCCCGGCCGGTGATGTGCTGCTCGTACTCCTCGCGGAAGTACTTCAGGGAGGAGAAGATCGGCGAGGCGGCGCCGTCGCCGAGGGCACAGAAGGACTTGCCGTTGATGTTGTCGGCGATGTCCTGGAGCTTGTCGAGGTCCTCCATGCGGCCCTTGCCCGCCTCGATGTCCAGCAGCAACTGGGTGAGCCAGTAGGTGCCTTCGCGGCAGGGCGTGCACTTGCCGCAGGACTCGTGCGCGTAGAACTCCGTCCAGCGGGTGACCGCCCGCACCACGCAGGTGGTCTCGTCGAAGCACTGGAGCGCCTTGGTGCCCAGCATCGAACCGGCCGCGCCCACGCCCTCGTAGTCCAGCGGCACGTCCAGGTGCTCGTCGGTGAACATGGGCGTCGACGAGCCGCCCGGCGTCCAAAACTTCAGCCGGTGGCCGGGGCGCATCCCGCCGCTCATGTCCAGGAGCTGGCGCAGCGTGATCCCCAACGGGCCTTCGTACTGGCCCGGGTTGGCGACGTGGCCGCTGAGCGAGTACAGCGTGAAGCCCGGGGACTTCTCGCTGCCCATCGAGCGGAACCACTCCTTGCCCCGGTGCAGGATCGCGGGAACCGACGCGATGGACTCGACGTTGTTCACGACAGTGGGGCAGGCGTACAGGCCCGCCACGGCCGGGAAGGGGGGACGCAGCCTGGGTTGCCCGCGCCGTCCTTCCAGCGAGTCCAGCAGCGCGGTCTCCTCGCCGCAGATGTACGCGCCCGCGCCCGCGTGCACGATGACGTCGAGGTCGAGGCCGGAGCCGAGGATGTCCCGGCCGAGGTAGCCCGCCGCGTAGGCCTCCCGCACGGCCTCGTGCAGCCGCCGCAGCACGGGGACGACCTCGCCGCGCAGGTAGATGAAGGCGTGCTTGGCCCGGATCGCGTGGCAGGCGATGACGATGCCCTCGATCAGGGAGTGCGGGTTGGCGTACAGGAGCGGGATGTCCTTGCAGGTGCCCGGCTCGGACTCGTCCGCGTTGACGACGAGGTAGTGCGGCTTGCCGTCGCCCTGCGGGATGAACTGCCACTTCATCCCGGTCGGGAAGCCGGCGCCGCCGCGCCCGCGCAGCCCGGCGTCCTTGACGTAGGCGATGACGTCGTCCGGTGGCATGGCCAGCGCCGTGCGCAGGCCCTCGTACCCGTCGTGCCGCAGGTAGGTCTCCAGCGTCCAGGAGTCGGGCTGGTCCCAGAAGGCGGAGAGCACGGGCGCGAGCAGCTTCTCCGGGCTGGTCTCCGCGCCGGCCTCCGGCCGGGAACCGCCGGTGTATTCGGTGGCCACGGTCATCACTCCCCCTCCTCGGCGGCCGGTCCGGACGGCCGGGCGGGACGCGGGTCGGCGCCGCGCGCGGCGCCGGGGGGCGACGGGTGGGCCGGGTCGGCGGCCGAGGTCGTCAGCGGCGCGTCGTGGGAGCTGGGGTGCCCCGGCGCCGCCTCGTCCTGCGGGTAACGGCCCGGCCGCGGCGCCACCACGTGGTCCGCGCTGCCGCCCCCCTCCCCCTTGGCCAGCCGCAGCCCGGCCAGCGAGGCGGGCCCGGCGCTGCCGCCCTCGCGGACGGCCTCCGGCCGCGGATCGGGGAAGCCCGCCAGCACCCGGGCCGTCTCCTTGTACGTGCACAGCCGCGCGCCCCGGGTGGGCGCCACCGGGCGGCCCGCCTTCAGGTCGTCCACCAGCCGCTTGGCGCTGTCCGGCGTCTGGTTGTCGAAGAACTCCCAGTTGACCATCACCACGGGCGCGAAGTCGCAGGCCGCGTTGCACTCGATGTGTTCGAGGGTGATCTTCCCGTCCTCGGTCGTCCCGCCGTTGCCGACACCCAGGTGCTCCTGCAACTCCGCGAAGATCGCGTCGCCGCCCAGCACCGCGCACAGGGTGTTGGTGCACACGCCCACCTGGTAGTCGCCTGACGGCACCCGCCGGTACATGGTGTAGAAGCTCGCCACCGCCGTGACCTCGGCCGTCGTCAGCCCCAGGTGCTCGGCGCAGAACCGGATGCCGGTGCGCGTGACGTGCCCCTCCTCGGACTGCACCAGGTGCAGCAGCGGCAGCAGCGCCGAGCGGGCGCCGGGGTAGCGGGCGATCACCTCCCGGGCGTCCGCGTCCAGCCGCGCCCGCACGTCGGCCGGGTAGTCGGGGGCGGGCATCTGGGGGATGCCCAGGTTCGTGCTCGCCGGAGTGACGTCACTCACCGGTCGACGCCTCCCATCACGGGGTCGATGGACGCCACGGCGACGATGACGTCGGCCACCTGGCCGCCCTCGCACATCGCCGCCATGGCTTGCAGGTTGGTGAAGGACGGATCGCGGAAGTGCACGCGGTAGGGGCGGGTGCCCCCGTCGCTGACGACGTGCACGCCCAGCTCGCCCTTGGGTGACTCCACGGCCGTGTACGCCTGCCCGACCGGCACCCGGAACCCCTCGGTGACCAGCTTGAAGTGGTGGATCAGGGCCTCCATCGAGGTACCCATGATCTTCTTGATGTGGTCCAGGGAGTTGCCCAGCCCGTCCGGCCCCAGCGCGAGCTGCGCGGGCCAGGCGATCTTCTTGTCCGCGACCATCACCGGCCCGGGCGCCAGCCGGTCCAGGCACTGCTCGATGATCCGCAGGCTCTGCCGCATCTCCTCGATGCGAATCAGGAAGCGCCCGTAGGCGTCGCAGGTGTCGGTGGTCGGCACCTCGAAGTCGTACGTCTCGTAGCCGCAGTACGGCTGGGTCTTGCGCAGGTCGTGCGGCAGGCCCGCCGAGCGCAGCACCGGGCCGGTGGCGCCGGTGGCCAGGCATCCGGCCAGGTCCAGGTAGCCGACGTCCTGGAGGCGCGCCTTGAAGACCGGGTTTCCGGTCGCGAGCTTGTCGTACTCGGGCAGGTTCTTGCGCATCTTCTTCACGAACTCGCGCAGTTGGTCCACCGCGCCCGGCGGCAGGTCCTGGGCGAGGCCGCCGGGCCGGACGTAGGCGTGGTTCATCCGCAGACCGGTGATCAACTCGTAGAGATCGAGAACGAGTTCACGATCACGGAAGCCGTAGATCATGATCGTGGTGGCGCCCAGCTCCATGCCGCCGGTGGCGATGCACACCAGGTGCGAGGAGAGCCGGTTGAGCTCCATCATCAGGACGCGGATGACCGACGCGCGCTCGGGGATGTCCTCGGTGATGCCCAGCAGCTTCTCCACGGCCAGGCAGTAGGCCGTCTCGTTGAAGAAGGGCGTGAGGTAGTCCATCCGCGTGACGAAGGTGGTGCCCTGCGTCCAGGTGCGGTATTCGAGGTTCTTCTCGATGCCGGTGTGCAGGTAGCCGATGCCGCAGCGGGCCTCGGTGACCGTCTCGCCGTCGATCTCCAGGATGATCCGCAGCACGCCGTGCGTGGAGGGGTGCTGCGGGCCCATGTTGACGACGATCCGCTCGTCGTCGGCGCGCGCGGCGGCGGCGACGACCTCGTCCCAGTCGCCGCCGGTGACGGTGTAGACCCGGCCTTCGGTGGTCTCGCGGGGAGTTGCCTGCGACGTGGTCATCAGCTGTACGACCTCCGCTGGTCGGGTGCCGGGATCTGCGCGCCCTTGTACTCGACGGGGATGCCGCCGAGCGGGTAGTCCTTGCGCTGCGGGAACCCCTGCCAGTCGTCGGGCATCATGATCCGCGTCAGCGCCGGATGGCCGTCGAAGACGAGACCGAAGAAGTCGTACGTCTCGCGCTCGTGCCAGTCGTTGGTCGGGTAGACGTCCACGATCGAGGGGACGTGCGGGTCCGCGTCGGGCGCGGAGACCTCCAGCCGGATCAGCCGGTTGTGGGTGATCGAGCGCAGGTGGTAGACGGCGTGCAGCTCACGGCCCTTGTCGCCGGGGAAGTGCACGCCGCTCACCCCCGTGCACAGCTCGAAGCGGAGCGCCGGGTCGTCCCGCAGCGTCCGCGCCACCACCGGCAGGTACTCCCGCTCGATGTGGAAGGTCAGCTCGCCGCGGTCCACCACCGTCTTGCCGATGACGTTCTCCGGGACGAGTCCCTGCTCCTCCAGCGCCCCTTCGAGCTCGTCGGCGACCTCGTCGAACCACCCCCCGTACGGCCGCGCGCTCGCGCCGGGCAGCCGCACGGTCCGCACCAGGCCGCCGTACCCGGAGGTGTCGCCGCCGGCGGCGGCGCCGAACATGCCGCGCCGGACGCCGATGACCTCGCCGGAGTCGTCCCGCTGGGCGGGGACCTCCGATCCGTTGTGCCCGCTCACCGCAGCAGCCCCTTCATCTCGATGAGCGGCAGCGCCGTGAGCGCCGCCTGCTCCGCCTCGCGGGCCGCCTCGCGCTGGTTGACCCCGAGCTTGGTGCCCTGGATCTTCTGGTGCAGCTTGAGGATGGCGTCCATGAGCATCTCGGGGCGCGGCGGGCAGCCCGGCAGGTAGATGTCGACCGGCACGATGTGGTCCACGCCCTGCACGATCGCGTAGTTGTTGAACATCCCGCCCGACGAGGCGCACACCCCCATCGAGATCACCCATTTCGGGTTCGGCATCTGGTCGTAGACCTGCCGCAATACGGGCGCCATCTTCTGGCTCACCCGGCCGGCCACGATCATCAGGTCGGCCTGCCGTGGCGAGCCCCGGAAGACCTCCATGCCGAAGCGGGCCAGGTCGTAGCGCCCGGCCCCGGTGGTCATCATCTCGATGGCGCAGCAGGCGAGCCCGAAGGTCGCGGGGAAGACCGACGACTTGCGGACCCACCCCGCGGCCTGTTCGACGGTGCTCAGCAGAAAGCCGCTGGGCAGCTTCTCTTCAAGTCCCATTGGTGGCCCCTAGTCCCATTCCAGGCCGCCGCGGCGCCAGACGTAGGCGTAGGCGACGAAGACGGTGAGCGCGAAGAGGAGCATCTCCACGAGCCCGAACACCCCCAGCGCGTCGAATGTGACGGCCCAGGGGTAGAGGAAGACGATTTCGATGTCGAAGACGATGAAGAGCATCGCCGTCAGGTAGTACTTGATCGGGAAGCGACCGCCGCCTGAGGGCTGCGGGGTCGGCTCGATTCCGCACTCGTACGCTTCGAGCTTGGCCCGGTTGTAGCGCCTGGGTCCGACGAGCGTGGCCATGACGACGGAGAAGATCGCAAAGCCTGCTCCGAGGGCTCCCAGTACGAGGATGGGCGCATAAGCGTTCACCGTCCTCGCTCCCTTCAGTCGACGATGACTGGTTGGCGGTCCGTCCGGGTCCCGTCGCCGCCCCGCGAAGATCGTGCATATGTGAGGCAGTTCACAAGCCCGAACCGCCTGCATCTTAAGCCCGACGGTCTGTGATCTGCGACACGGGGTACGACAACGCCTTTGTGATCTCCACCACCTGACGATGGATCATGGGGCGGCAAACTCGATGATCTTCGTACATCAAGCGCTCAAATGATCACCAAGAGTGATCACAAACGGGGTTACCGCTGGTCAGGAAGAGATTGGCTTTATCAAGGTGTGCCAGGTACACGCAAATTGGTGTTACCGCCGATCACCTGATAATGCGTCCGCTTCGAACGCGCCCGGAGGGCCGCCCGAGGCCTCCCGGGGCGCGAGCCGGGCAGCGAGGAGAGCCCCGCCATCGTGACGGACCGTGAGCCCCTGGGCATGGGCGACGAAATGGGACGCCCGTTCGGTCGGCCGACGGGGGCGGCCGCCTGACCGCCGCTACGCGCGCCGGTTCACGAGCGGCCGGGAATGTCGTACGGAGCACCGGACGCCCCGCGACACCGCGCGGACCGACGCCGACGGCGAGCGGGGGACGCCGGACGGACGGCGGCGGCGCACACCGGATACGCCGGACGCGCGACCCGGCGATGCGCACCGCCCCACCCCCGGGACGGCCACCGGCCCTCCGAAACCGGCCACCCCTCCCCCGCCCCTCACATCGCATCAGCCACCGCGCGCACGCCGCTCCCTCACGGCCACTCACATCACGGCTCATCACGACCGCATCACAGGCACATAACGGGCACCTCCGAGTGACGTACCCCACGCGTCCCTCTGCTTTGGAATCGCCGCGACGGGGAAACCTTGGCGCGGCGGCTGTAAAAGTGATAAGCGCCCGCGGATCATGCTCTCGGCAGCAAATGCCATGCGTAGGAACATGATCACGAAATTCGTCCGGCGCCCGGCGCGATCAAGGCCCGACCAAAAGTCCGTTTTGTTCATCGCGTACGCGTCAAGTGTGGCGCACAACACGTTTGTTGGCAGCAACCTGTGGCTCCTGATAGCCGTGGTGCCATGTCCCCGAACGCAGTCATACCCAGCCACCGGAAGCCCCGTCGTTCCGCGTCTTCGCGGGCGCTGCGCGCAGGGGTCACCGGCGGCATCCTGACCCTCGCGGTCACCGGTGCGGCCCTCCCGGCGAACGCGGCCGAAAAGCCCGTCGCCGAGACCCTCGAAATGCCCACCGTCACCGCCGACCTGGTGACCACCCTCGCCAAGAGCGCCGACGCCGCCGAGCAGGCCGCCCTTGAGTACGAGCGCCAGGCCGCGCAGGACAGCTCCACCGCCGCCGCAGCCAAGGCCGCCGCCAAGGCCAAGGCCGAGGCGGAGCGCAAGGCCGAGGCCGAGCAGAAGGCCGAAGAGGCCCGCCAGGCCGAGGAGGCCAAGGCCCAGGAGCGCGCCTCGCGTTCCACCGAGCGGACCACGCTGACCACCCGCGCCGCCTCCACCGGGGTCTCCACCGACGCCACCGCGTCCACCCCCCGCTCCACCGGGACCGGCAGCAGCTCCTCGCTCGTCGGCTTCCTCCAGGCGCAGCTCGGCAAGTCCTACGTCATGGGCGCCACCGGTCCCTCCGCGTACGACTGCTCCGGCCTCGTCCAGGCCGCCTACCGCCAGCTCGGCATCGACCTGCCGCGCACCTCCCAGCAGCAGTCCACCTTCGGCACCCAGGTCGGCCTGGGCAACCTTCAGGTCGGGGACATCCTGTACTGGGGCGGCGCGGGCAGCGCGTACCACGTCGCCGTCTACGTCGGCAACGGCAACTTCATCGGCGCCCAGAACCCCAGCACGGGCATCGTGGAACGCCCGCTGAGCTACAGCCAGCCGACGGGTGCGGTGCGGGTGCTCTGAGGGGCTGGAGAGGCGTCTGAAGCGTCCGGGGGCTCGGTGAGCTGAGGACGCGTCTGACGGGTCTCGGCGGCGCGGTGTTGCCCGGCCGCGCCGTGGGGCCGGCCTGGATGTACGACGAAGCCGCCACTTCCTCCGTTGGGAGGGGGTGGCGGCTTCGGCGCGCCCGGGTGGAGGCGGGCGCGCTCCCCGGTGCCGGGGCCGGGGCGTCGGCGCGCCCATGGGGCCGGGCCATGGCTCCTCTGCGGACCGCGTATTCCCGGCCCCGTCACGCCCGCCGCCCCGCCGATCCGGTCCTCAGGAGCTGGGGGCCACCTTCGAGAGGCCGTTGATGATGCGGTCCATGGCGTCGCCGCCGGTGGGGTCCGTCAGGTTGGCGAGCATCTTGAGGGTGAAGCGCATCAGGACGGGGTGGGTCAGGCCGCGCTGGGTGGCGAGCTTCATGACCTTCGGGTTGCCGATGAGCTTCACGAAGGCGCGGCCGAGGGAGTAGTAGCCGCCGTAGGTGTCCTTGAGGATCTTCGGGTAGCGCTGGAGGGCCAGCTCGCGCTGGGCGTAGGTCTGGCGGGCGTGGGCCTGGACGATGACGTCGGCGGCGATGGCGCCGGACTCCATGGCGTACGCGATGCCCTCGCCGTTGAACGGGTTGACCATGCCGGCCGCGTCACCGACGAGCAGCAGCCCGCGCGTGTAGTGCGGCTGGCGGTTGAAGGCCATGGGGAGGGCGGCGCCGCGGATCGGGCCGGTCATGTTCTCCGGGGTGTAGCCCCAGTCCGCCGGCATGGAGGCGCACCACGCCTTGAGGACCTCGCGCCAGTCCAGCTCCTTGAAGGCGGCCGAGGTGTTCAGGACGCCCAGGCCCACGTTGGACGTGCCGTCGCCCATGCCGAAGATCCAGCCGTAGCCGGGGAGCAGGCGCTCCTGGCCGCCGCGCCGGTCCCACAGCTCCAGCCACGATTCGAGGTAGTCGTCGTCGTGCCGGGGCGAGGTGAAGTACGTGCGCACGGCGACGCCCATGGGGCGGTCCTCGCGCCGGTGCAGGCCCATGGCCAGGGACAGGCGCGTGGAGTTGCCGTCGGCGGCGACGACGAGCGGGGCGTGGAAGGTGACCGGGGTCCTCTCCTCGCCGAGCTTGGCGTGCACGCCCTCGATGCGGCCGGTCAGGTCGTTGATGATCGGCTCGCCCACGTTGCAGCGCTCGTACAGCCGGGCGCCCGCCTTCTGGGCCTGGCGGGCGAGCTGCTCGTCGAAGTCGTCGCGCTTGCGGACCAGCCCGTAATCCGGGTACGAGGCCAGTTCGGGCCAGTCGAGCTGGAGGCGGGAGCCGCCGCCGATGATGCGCAGACCCTTGTTGCGCAGCCAGCCCGCCTCTTCGGAGATGTCGATGCCCATGGCCACGAGCTGCTTGGTGGCGCGCGGCGTCAGGCCGTCGCCGCAGACCTTCTCGCGGGGGAAGGCGGTCTTCTCCAGGAGGAGCACGTCCAGCCCGGCCTTGGCCAGGTAGTAGGCGGTGGACGAGCCCGCCGGGCCGGCTCCGACGACGATGACGTCCGCGCGGCGGTCGGCGCCGCCGTCCGGGACGGAGGCGGCGGCTGGCGCGGACGCGGGCGAGGACTCCGTGGCGGACTCGGAAACGGGCTCGGACGCGGGCTCGGTCACGACGGGGCCTCCCGGAACTCGAAATCTGGGTGCCGACCGGCACTGGGCACCTGCAGTCTATGGGGGCGTATGTGATCAGAACCTGAAGGGTTCGTCCGGGAACGGGCCACTCCGGCCAGGGTCGGGCGGTGGGCTTTCCGGTGGGCCTTGGGCGGGTCCCTGGAGGGTGCCTCGTGTCGGGTTCCTGGAGGGTGCCTGGAGGGTCTTTGTCGGGTCCCTGCCGGGTTTCTGGAAGGGGCCCTGCCGGGTTCCTGGAGCGGTCCCTGCCGGGTTCCTGGAGGGCTTCGCGTCCGGCCGGCGGTTCGACCGCGCGTCCTGAGGGCCGGGGCCGTTCGCGAACGTTCAAGGGGGAGCCGTTCGGGAACGGCTCCCCTTGTGGCTGATCGGCCGTTTCAGGACGGCCGTGCCGCCGGGTCAGTCGATGTCGGTCTCCTCGGACCAGGTCTTCAGGGCGGTGCTGAAGACGATGTCCTGCTCCGGGTCCCACAGGTCGGCCCGGCACTCGTAGTAGATGCTGTATTCGGTCCCGTCGTCGGCGACGTACGCCTGGTCGATGGCGTGGATGGTCCGGCCGGAGTCGTCCGAGGTGTAGGTGAACTCCCAGCGGGCGCCGGGGCGGCCCTGGAAGGTGTTCTCCCGCATCTCCACCCGCTCGTAGTCCTGGCGCTTGCGGGCGCCCTCCTCCAGGGTGCGGAAGTTGTCGTACGAGCTCACCGGGGCGTCGTGGATGACGCCGATGCGCAGGTACGAGCCTCCGGTCGGGGCCTCGTAGTCGATCTGGGTGCCCTTCTCCGTACGGTGCCACCCGTCCATCACGGCGAGGGAGAAGCCCCGGGGGTCGGTGGTGCGGACGAAGTTCGGGGGGAGGTCGGTGAGGGCGGAGGCGGTGGCCTCCGGGGTGCCCTCCGGCGTTCCCTCGGGGGTGGCGGTCGCGGGGGCGGCGCCGGGCTCGGCGGTGGTGGCCGACGGGGTCGGGGACGCCGGGGTGGGCCGGTCGGATTCGGCCGCCGCGCGGGGCTTGGCGGGAGCGTCGCCGTCCTTGTTGAGGGCGTACAGGGTTCCGGCGGTGGCCGCGCCGCCGACGACGAACGCCGCAGTGGCGAGGGCGATCCCCTTCCCGGGCCGACGGCGCGGGAGCGGCGGGGCCTGCGGTGACGAGGTGGCGGAAGGGGCGGGGGACGGCGCGGCGGCCGGAGCGGTGCCGGGCGTGGCGTGGGCGGCGGGTGGCGCGGTGGGCGGTGCGGTGGGCGGTGCCGTAGGGGCGGCTGATGCGGACGGGGCGGTCTGTCCGTACGGTGCGGGGTTTCCGTGCGGTGCGGACGGCGCGTACGGAGCGGGCGGAGTGGTCTGCCCGTACGGAGCGGCAGGCGCGTACGGGGTGGCCGGCACGGCCGCGCGGGGAACGGCGAGGCCGAGGGCCTTCAGGGCGTACGGGACGAGGAGGACGGCGGCGAAGGACCAGAGCAGCCCGAACAGCAGCGCCTCGGCGCCGCCCACCGTGAGCGAGCCATGGGCGACCAGGCCGTCACCGCTGCCGGCGGCTTCGAGCCCGGTGCCGTAGTCCTCGTCACCGGAGAACAGGCCCCCGTCAAGCCCCGTGCCCGCGCTCACCTCGCGGAGGTTGAACTCCATCCCGAAGCCCGCGATCCACAGGAGCAGCAGCAACCCGGCGACGAAGAACCCGGCGGCGAGCAGTCGTTCGCCCTGGCCCACCGACCACCGCGCGGCCAGGACGCCGAGGATCAGCGCGCAGACCACGCCGAGCGCCACCGTTCCGGCGACCGTGCCGCCACCGGGGCCGTGGGCGAGGTCGGGGTAGCCCCAGGACATGTCGCCCCGCCCGAAGAACGGCAGGCCCGGTATCGACCACTGGGCGTCCAGCGGCGCGCCCCAGGAGAACCCGAGCGCCATCGCGCCCAGATTGGGCAGCAGCACGAGGAGGCCGACCACTCCGCCCGCGTTGATGTCCTTCCCCTGGACGAGGGTCAGGACGAGGACGACGGCGGACACGAGGCCGACCACGGCCGCCAGGGCGCACAGGGCCGTGCGCAGCGCGCCGACGGCCGTGCGCAGCGCCGGGCGGCCGGACAGCCACCGGTCGCGGTCCGGGCGCGTCAGCACGGTCCCGGCGATGACGGCGGACAGCAGGAAGGACCACAGCAGGGACGCGAACGGCGCGGACGATATCTCCGCACCGCCGTACGAGGGCTGGGCGAACAGCGCCAGAACGAAGGCGCCCAGGGCACTGAGCGCGGCGACCCGCAGCGTCGTCTCCAGCGTCTCGGTACCGCCCGGTGCACCCAGTGGTGCCGCCGTCTGGTGGACGCGCCGGGCCCGGCGGGCGGCGACCGCCAGCGCGAGCGCCCACAGGAGCGTCGCCAGCAGCGGCACCAAGGAGAGCGTCGCCTGCCCGGTGATCCGGGTGTCGGACGAGCCTGGGGCCGGACCTCCGTCCCCGGAGATCTCGAAGCCGCCGCCGACGCCTTGCAGCAGCAGCGCGAGCAGGGCGCGGGCGATGTCCAGCCAGCCCGGCGGGGCCCCGTCCGTACGCTCCGAACGGTCCTCGTCGCCCGTGGGGACGAAGGCGGCCAGGGCGCACGCGAGGACGAGGAACAGCGCGTTCGGCCAGACGGCGATCCGCGCGGCGGCTCCCCAGGCGCGGCCACCGCTCTTCACCGTGCGGGAGAGGAAGGCCGCGAACGGGGCGGCCGGTGCGGGCCCTTGGGTGGCGACCATCGGCCCATGAGCGGCGGCGTACGGCGGGACGCCGGGCGGGGGCGGGGCGGTCGGTGGCGCGGCCGGTGGGGTGGTGGGGCGGTGCGTGGGAGGGGGCGGGGTGCTCGGCAGCGGGGGGTGGTCGGGGGCGGTGGGTGCCGCGGAGGGGGTGGCCTCGGCTGGCGCCGGGTTGGGGCTCGGTGCGTTGGCGTCCGTCGGTTTGGAGACCGTCGCGTCCGTGCCCGTCGGCTTGGAGACCGGCGCGTCCGCTTCCACCGGCTTGGAGACCGCCGGGTCCTCGCCCGTCGGCTTGGGGCTTGTCGCGTCCGTGGCCGGCGCCTTCGCGTCCGGGGACTCGTCAGCCGTCGGCTTTCCGCCCGGGGCCTTGGACGGTGCCGTCCCCTCGGGGCGTATTTCCCGCCCGCACCCCATACAGAAGCGCGCCTCCCCTGGTGAAGACGCGCCACAATCCGGACAGAAGGCTGGCATGAGAGGCTCCGGGCATCGCGGGGCAGGGCCTGCGCCTCCCCCTGGACGTACGTACAGACACAGCCGTCACACAGGCGGTTCCCGGCCACGGGCCCCTGCCCCACGCACGCGAACGACCCCCTTCCGGCCGACACACGCGCGTCCATGACAAGCCGTCACGCCCCATGGTTACACGGGCATATGACTGCGATGGCTGTGATGGCCGTGATGGCTGTGATGACTACGTGAGCGGTAGCCGACGATCCGGGAGGGCACGGCCGCCGGAACCCGGCCGCACCCGCCCCACACCCGTCAGCCCTCAGCCCTCAGCCCTCAATCGGCTTGTATCCCCGGTGCATCGCCACGATGCCGCCCGTCAGATTGCGCCAGGCCACCTTCTGCCAGCCCACTCCCTGGAGGCGGGCGGCCAGTGCGGGCTGGTTGGGCCAGGTGCGGATGGACTCGGCGAGGTAGACGTACGCGTCCGGGTTGCTGCTGACCGCGCGGGCGACGGGCGGCAGGGCGCGCATCAGGTACTCGGTGTAGACGGTGCGGAAGGGCGCCCAGGTGGGTTCGCTGAACTCGCAGATGACGACCCGGCCGCCGGGCTTGGTGACCCGGTACAGCTCCTTCAGGGCGGCGTCCGTGTCCTGCACGTTGCGCAGGCCGAAGGAGATCGTGACGGCGTCGAACACGTCGTCCGCGAAGGGGAGACGGGTGCCGTCGCCGGCCGTGAAGGGCAGCCACGGGTTCCGCTTCTTGCCCTCGCGCAGCATGCCGACCGAGAAGTCGCACGGGACGACGTACGCACCGGAGCGGGTGAACGGCAGCGAGGACGTGCCGGTGCCGGCCGCGAGGTCGAGCACGCGTTCGGCGGGCCGCGCGGCGACCGCCCGGTCCACCTCCTTGCGCCACAGCCGCGCCTGCCCCAGGGACAGCACGTCGTTGGTGAGGTCGTACCGTGCCGCCACGCCGTCGAACATCTCGGCGACTTCGTGCGGCTGCTTGTCCAGGGATGCTCGGGTCACAGGCCCATTGTCCACCGCACGGCACTTCGTCCCCGTCCGGGGCACGGGTCCCCCGACGACGCTCCCCCTGCCGGGCCCCGGCGTCGTCACCGCCTCCGGAAGACCAGCCGCCCGTCCAGCACGGTGACCAGGCAGGCGCCGTCCGCGCCGAAGACCGCGAAGTCGGCCGGTCCGCCGACGGCCAGGGCGCGGGGACGGGGTTCAGGGCCGGGTCCGGGAAGCACGCGGAGGCCGGAGCGCTGGACGGCCGTACGGACGGCGGGCCGGGTGAACGGGCCGGTGACGGCCGTCGTGCCCGCCGCCAGCAGCCGCTGGAGGCCGCGCCGGGCGCTGGCGCCCCACCGGGTGTCGGGCATGTCCAGGGCGGCCAGCGCCCGCCCGGTCAGCGGCTCGCTGCCGAGCGCGTCGGCCTCGCGCGGGTCGGGGTGGTAGGTCGCCTCCAGGTAGGCGGCGCCGTCGGGCTCGTACCCGCCCGGCGTCAGCACGCCGTCCCACGCGCGGACGCGGGCCCGCGCGCCGTACGTCGCGGCCAGTTCGTCGTACGGCCCGATGGCGGCGAGGCGGGCACCGTCGACGACAACGGCGTCCGCGAGGTCGACGACGGGGGACGCGGGCTCGTCCACGGCGTGCGCGGGGTCGGCGGCAGCGGAGGACTCGGCAACGGCGTGCGCGGGCTCGTCCACGGCGCGCGCGGACGCGACGGCGGTGGGCGCGGGCTCGTCCACGGCGCGCGCGGGGTCGGCGGCAGCGGAGGACTCGGCAACGGCGTGCGCGGGCTCGTCCACGGCGTGCGCGGACGCGACGGCGGTGGGCGCCGGACCGGCAGCCGAGGGCTCCGGACCAGTTGCCGCGAGCCCGTCCTCTCCGGCCCCTACGGCGACCCGCACCCCCCGCACCCGATGGATCGTCAGCACGGCGGCCGGTTCAGCCGGCGTCGACGAGCTTCAGCTCGGGGTGGGCGGTGCCGCCCTCGATGGCCGTCGAGGAGAGGTGGGAGACGACGCGGTCGTCGACCGGGTCGTTGGCGGGGTCGTCGTGCACCACCAGGTGCTCGTACGTCGTGGCGCGCTGCGCCGGGACGCGGCCCGCCTTGCGGATGAGGTCGATCAGCTCCAGGCGGTTGGAGCGGTGCTTGGCACCGGCCGAGGAGACGACGTTCTCCTCCAGCATGACCGAGCCGAGGTCGTCCGCGCCGTAGTGCAGCGAGAGCTGGCCGACCTCCTTGCCGGTGGTCAGCCAGGAGCCCTGGATGTGGGCGACGTTGTCCAGGAAGAGCCGCGCGATGGCGATCATGCGCAGGTACTCGAAGAGGGTGGCCTGCGTGCGGCCCTTCAGGTGGTTGTTCTCCGGCTGGTAGGTGTACGGGATGAAGGCGCGGAAGCCGCCCGTGCGGTCCTGGACGTCGCGGATCATGCGCAGGTGCTCGATGCGCTCGGCGTTGGTCTCGCCGGTGCCCATGAGCATCGTGGACGTGGACTCGACGCCCAGGCGGTGCGCGGTCTCCATGATCTCCAGCCAGCGCTCGCCGGACTCCTTCAGCGGCGCGATGGCCTTGCGGGGCCGCTCGGGCAGCAGCTCGGCGCCCGCGCCGGCGAAGGAGTCCAGGCCCGCGGCGTGGATGCGGCGGATCGCCTCCTCCACGGAGACGCCGGAGATCCGGGCCATGTGCTCGACCTCGGAGGCGCCGAGGGAGTGGATGACGAGCTGGGGGAAGGCCTTCTTGATGGCGGAGAAGTGCTCTTCGTAGTACTCGACGCCGTAGTCCGGGTGGTGGCCGCCCTGGAACATGATCTGCGTGCCGCCCAGCTCGACGGTCTCCGCGCAGCGGCGCAGGATGTCGTCCAGATCCCGCGTCCAGCCCTTGGCGGTGTCCTTGGGGGCGGCGTAGAAGGCGCAGAACTTGCAGGCCGTCACGCAGACGTTGGTGTAGTTGATGTTGCGCTCGATGATGTACGTCGCGATGTGCTCGGTGCCCGCGTAACGGCGGCGGCGCACGGCGTCGGCGGCGGCTCCCAGCGCGTGCAGCGGCGCGGAGCGGTACAGGTCGAGCGCCTCTTCGGGCGTGATCCGCCCGCCGTCCGCGGCGCGGTCGAGTACGGACTGGAGGTCGGCGTTCTCGGTCACCGGGCGTCCCTTTCACAGGCGGGCATAACGACCGAACCAGACTACGCCAGGGGTCTGACACCGACTCCGGGGGCCGGGCGGGGGCGGGGAGCGCTCCCACACCCCGCCCGTGAACGCCCGTGGTTTTCCCGGGCCGGGGGACCCCTCCTCCCGCGACCCGTCGCACGCCGCCGAAACCGCCCCGCCCCGCCCCGGGCACCGGCTCACCCGCCGAGCAGTTCCACCTTCACGTCCGCCGGGTAGCCCGTCGTCGGCCCGGTGTGGCGGGCGAACTCGGTGACCCCGCGCAGCTGGTCGGGGCCGAAGCGGAAGTCCAGCGTGGTGAAGTACCGGGCCAGGACCTCCTGGTCGAAGGCCTCCCAGCGCGCCGCCTGCTCGGCGACCTTGTCGACCTCCTCCAGCGAGAGGTCGCGGGAGGCGAGGAACGCCTGGTGCACCTTGTGCACGAGCTCGGGCTCGCGTTCCAGGTACTCGCGGCGGGTGGCCCAGACCGCGAAGACGAACGGCAGCCCCGTCCAGTCCTTCCACATCTGGCCGAGGTCGTGCACCTGGAGGCCGAGCCGGGGGCCGTCGTGCAGGTTGGCGCGCAGCGCCGCGTCACCGATGAGGACGGCGGCGTCCGCCTCCTGCATCATCACGCCGAGATCCGGCGGGCAGGTGTAGTAGTCCGGCGTGACGCCGATCTTCTCGGCCAGCAGGAGCTGGGCCAGGCGCACGGAGGTGCGCGAGGTCGAGCCGAGCGCGACGCGGGCGCCGTCCAGCTCCTCCAGCGGCTTCTGCGTGACGATGACGCAGGACATGACGGGGCCGTCGCAGCCGACGGCCAGGTTCGGGAAGGCCACCAGGTCGTCGGCGGCGCGGAGGTACTCCACGAGCGTGACGGGACCGATGTCCAGGTCGCCGCGCACCAGCTGTTCGCTGAGCTTCTCCGGCGTGTCCTTGGTGAGGTCCAGATCGAGCAGCGCGCCCGTCCGCGCGAGGCCCCAATACAGGGGCATGCAGTTCAGGAACTGGATGTGGCCCACCCGCGGCCGGCTGCGGCGGTGGTGGGCCGCGCTTCCCTCGGGTGCGTCTTCGGCGGGTGCGTCTCCAACGGTTGAATTGTCCACATGCGGAGGCTAAACCCGTTGCGTACGTCTCGGCCCGGCGGGGGTTCGCCCGCTCACCGGGCCGTGGCCGGCCCGTCATGCCTGGGTGCCTATGACCGGTCGGCGCACTCGGTAAACGTGATCTTTAGCTCTTTCGCCTCCCCAACGCACCGTGCTAGGCTCAGCGCAAGTTGCAGTTTGGTTTCCCTTGCAGTACAGAGCCTGCGGAGCATGTGACGCCGCAGGCTTTTGTAGTTTTCAGACTTCTTGCAGGTTCTGGAGCAGGGCAACCCTTTGGCCCAAGGAGGGCTTATGGCTACCGGAACCGTCAAGTGGTTCAACGCTGAAAAGGGCTTCGGCTTCATCGCCCAGGACGGCGGCGGCCCGGATGTCTTCGTCCACTACTCCGCGATCAACGCCTCTGGCTTCCGCTCCCTTGAGGAGAACCAGCAGGTTACCTTCGACGTCACCCAGGGCCCCAAGGGTCCCCAGGCGGAGAACGTCACCCCGGCCTGAGTCAGCCGGATCGACCGATCGCGGTCGACACAGCAGTACCCAAGGAGCCTCGCTTCCTCCACCTTCGGTGGGGAGCGGGGCTCCTGCCTTGCCTCCGGCCTCCCCGCACCGTCCGCCGCTGGTCAAGCCGTACGGCACGGGGCCGGCGCCCGGCCGCTTCCCCCTCCCCCCGGCCCCCCTCCTCCCTAGGGTCGCCCGCCGCACACCCCCTCCGCTCCGACGGGTCTCCGGAGCGTTCCCGTCGGCGTCGCGAGGCGCTTCCGGAACGGTTCCCCAGTGATCCCGCCGACGTGCCGGCTCGGTTTTGCCAGGGGATTCCTTACGGATTCATGACGCCTTCACGCGTCTTTCCCGTTGACTTCGTGCCGCCTTTGCGCAGCCTTCACATCATCTCCGCGCCGCTTTCGCGTGACCTCTGTCGACTTCTGCCGCCTTTTCCGCGATTCAGGCATGAAGACATTGACGGACGGGTAGAGAACGTCCTTTTATCCGGATCGCACGTCACCACCGGGACGGGAATTCGGGAATCGCCCTACCCTGATTTCGTTCATACCTCCACCCCATTTTCAGATTCTCAGCCGTCACACGGAACACATCCGCCACACGGGCACACCGCTTGGGCCATCTCGCCCACACCTCGTCCACGGTCGTGCCGGTTCACCACTCCTGACCCGACCGTCCATTCGGGCTACTGTTCATGAGCATGACGATTCCCGGAATCCGTGCCGCGTCATGACCCGGCCGACCATCGCGGCGCACCACGTACGGGCCGCGCTGGGCGGTGCGCGGCGGCTGGGCCTGGACACCGTGCCGCTGCTCCAGGCCGCGCGCATCCCGCCGTCCCTGCTCGGGGACGACCGGGCGCGCGTCACCTCCGAGCAGTTCGCCCAGCTGATCAGGGCGCTGCGCCGGGCGACGGACGACGAGTTCCTGGGGCTGGGACCGGTGCCCAGCCGCCGCGGCACCTTCGCGATGATGTGCCAGGTGACCCTGGGCTGCCGCGACCTCGGTACGGCGCTGGACCGGGCGGTGCGCTTCTACGGGCTCTTCCCCGGCGTGCCCCGGTTGGCGGTCGGGAGCGGTTCCGAAACCTCCGAGGCCACCTTCTCCATCGCGGGCGAGCTGACCCCGTACGACGAGGACCGCTTCCTGTCCGAATGCCTGCTGATCATCTGGCACCGTCTCTCCAGCTGGCTGATCGGGCAGCGCATCCCCTTGCGCTGGGTCCGGTTCGCCTACCCGGCGCCGCCGCACGCCGAGGAGTACGACCTCCTGTTCGGCTGCCCGGTGCGCTTCGGCGCGCCGCGCACCGGCGCGGGGTGGGACGCCCGCTGGCTGGCCGCGCCCGTCGTCCGGGACGAGGCCGCGCTCGCGGCGATGCTGCGGCGGGCGCCCGCGGACCTGCTGAGCGCCCCGGCGCACGGCGCGTCGGTCGCCGAGCGGGTCCGGTACGCGCTCGGCGCCGCGCTCCGGGCGACCGGTCCCGCGCGGCTCCCGGAGGCCGTCGAGCTCGCGGCCCGGCTGGCGGTGAGCCCGGCCACCCTGCGCCGCCGCCTGCACGAGGAGGGCACGTCCTACCGGCGGCTGAAGGACGCGGTGCGCCGCGACGCGGCGATCACCTCGCTGGTGGCGGGCCGGGAGCCGATCGCGGAGCTGGCGGTCCGGCTCGGTTTCTCCGAGGACACCGCGTTCCATCGGGCGTTCCGCCGGTGGACGGGCACCACGCCCGGCGCCTACCGGCTGCACCAGGCGCGGGTGGCGGGACGTGCCGAGGGCCCGGTGGCGCACCGCGCCGAGGGTCCGGTGGCGGCCCACACTGAAAGCCCGGTGACCATCCGTGCCGTGAGCCCTGCGGCGATCCGCGCCGTGAGCTCCGTGGCGGCCCGCACCGAAAGCCCCCGGGTGGCCCACACCGAATGCCCCGCCAGGAACAGGACGCCCCCGGACGAGCACGCGGCCCCCGCTCCCCCAAGCAACACGGCGACGCCACACCCACCGCCCGCTCCACCCCCTGGAACGCCGGGTCAGCCAAGCTGAGCGTCCCGGTCAGCGCGGACTCCCCCCGCCGCTCATTACCGTCGGCGCACCACACCCTCAGCTACGGCCCATTGGGAGAGCCGCATGCGCATACGCAGCACAGCTCGCACCGCCGCCGTACCCCTCGCCGCCCTCGCCCTCACCCTCGGCCTCGTGGGCGCGGGCCCGGCCGGCGCCACCACGGCGCCGCGCCCCGCGACCGGAGACGACGCCCGTGTGGCGGGCCCCGCCGAACGCCTCGGGACCAAGGTCACCACCCACGCGGCAGGCTCCGGCCCCAAGGTCACCACCCGTGTGGCGGTCTCCGCCGACCACCCCGGCACCAAGACCACCACCCAGGTAACGGCCTCCGCCGACCGCCCCGGCGACCTCGTCAGATCCGCGCCCACCTCCTTCCACCCGCTCCCCGGCCAGCCCACCCGCACCCGGGCCTGGCACGTCGAGTACCGCTCCACCACCGCGCGGGGCGCCCCGAACGTCGTCTCGGGGACGGTGATCGTCCCCGACGACGGCAAGCAGGGGCCGCGCCCGCTGGTCACCTACGCCGTCGGCACGGTCGGCATGGCCGACTTCTGCGCGCCCTCGGCCGGTTTCCCGCGCGGCACCACCGTGGAGGCCAACCTGATCCAGCTGCTCACGGCCCGCGGGTGGGCGGTCGCGGTCACCGACTACGAGGGCCTGGGCACCCCGGGCGAGCACACCTACACCGTCGGCCGCGCCGAGGGCCACGCCGTCCTGGACGCCGCCCGCGCCGCGCTGCGGCTGCCCGGCGCCGCCGCCGCGGGCCTCACCGAACGCTCCCCGGTCGGCATCATGGGCTACTCCCAGGGCGGCCAGGCGGCCGGCTGGGCCGCCGAACTCCAGGGCTCCTACGCCCCCGAACTGAACGTCAAGGGCACCGCGGCCGGCGGCGTCCCGGCCGACCTCCTGAAGGTCGCCGACTTCAACAACGGCGGCATCGGGGCCGGGATGGTCCTGATGGCCGCGATCGGCCACGACGCCGCCTACCCCGAACTCGACCTGCCGAAGTACCTCAACGCCAAGGGCCGCTTCTACGCCGACTTCGCCAAGCGGAACTGCGTGGCCATCAACACCGTCGCGGGCCTCTTCAAGAGGATCTCCGACGTGACGGTGCGCAACCCGCTCTACGAACCGGACTGGCAGCAGCGCCTGCGCGCGTCGGAACTGGGCACCGGCAAGCCGGGCGCGCCGGTGCTCCTCTACCACGGGCTGCTGGACGAGCTGATCCCGTACGGGGTCGGCAGGCAGTTGCGCGCCGACTGGTGCGGCAAGGGCGGCACGGTCCAGTGGGCCACCATCCCGCTCGCCGAGCACGTCGTCGGCGCCGTCGCGGGCGCGCTGCCCGCCGCGAACTGGCTGTCCGACCGGTTCGCGGGCCGCCCGACGGACGGCGACTGCTCCTGACGACGGACCGACCGGCGCGGTGGGCTTCGTACGGATCCCGCGCATCCCGTGCATCCTGCGGATACCGCGCACCCCGTGGATACTGCGGATACTGCGGATTCCGCTCGTCCCGCCCCGGGCGGAGCCCACCGCGCCCCCTCCCACCATGTCACTCCCGCTCGTACAACTCCTCCACCTCCTTGGCGAAGTCCCGCAGCACGGCGGCCCGGCGCAGCTTCAGGGAGGGCGTCAGGTGCCCCGACTCCTCGGTGAACTCCACCGGCAGCACCCGGAACCGGCGGATCGATTCGGCCCGTGACACCAGGGCGTTGGCATCGTCCACGGCACGCTGTAGGTCCGCCAGCAGCCGCTCGTCACGGATCAGCTCGCCGATCGGCACGTCCCGCTTCTTCGTCATCAGGCGCCAGTGCGCCAGCCCGTCCGGCTCCAGGGTGAGGAGCGCGGTGATGTACGGCCGGTTGTCGCCGAGCACCATGCACTGGTCCACCAGAGGGTGCGCCCGCAGCCGGTCCTCCAGTGGGGCGGGGGCGACGTTCTTGCCGCCCGAGGTCACGATGATCTCCTTCTTGCGGCCGGTGATGGTCAGGTAGCCGTCCTCGTCCAGGGCGCCGATGTCCCCGGTGGGGAACCATTCGGCGCGCCGCGCACCGTTCCCCGTGACCGTCGCCGGCGTCACCGTCGCCGGGGTCACCGTCCCGCGCTCCCCGTCCCAGTACCCGGCGAACACCTGCCCGCCGCGCAGCAGCACCTCCCCGTCCTGCGCGATCCGCACGCCGGTGCCCGGCAGCGGCCGGCCCACCGTGCCCATCCGGGGTCTGAGCGGCGGGGTGACGGTGGCCGCGCCGGTGGTCTCCGTCAGGCCGTACCCCTCGAAGACCTCGATGCCCGCGCCCGCGTAGAAGGCCGCGAGCCGGTGGCCCAGCGGCGAGCCGCCGCAGATCGCGTAGCGCACCTTGCCGCCGAGTGCGGCCCGGATGCGGCGGTAGACCAGCGGGTCGTACAGCGCGCGGGCGGCCCGCAGGCCGAGCCCGGGACCGGGCCCCGTGCCGTGCTGCCGGGCCTCGACCGCCTCGCCGTACCGGCGCGCGACGTGCGCCGCGCGGTCGAAGGAGGCGGCCCGGCCCATCCGCTCGGCGGTGGCCCGGCCGGTGTTGTAGACCTTCTCCAGCACGTACGGGATGGTGAGCAGGAAGGTCGGCGCGAAGCCCGCCAGGTCGGCGAGGAGGTCCTCGGTCCTGATGCTGGGCGCGTGCCCCAGGCGCACGCGGGCCCGCAGGCAGCCGACGGCGACCATCCGGCCGAAGACGTGCGCCAGGGGGAGGAACAGCAGCGTGGCGGCGGGCTCCTTGCTGACGGACCGGAAGACCGGGTGCAGGAGCTCGATCGCGTTGTCCACCTCGGCGAAGAAGTTGCCGTGGGTGAGCACGCAGCCTTTGGGGCGGCCGGTGGTCCCGGAGGTGTAGATGAGGGTGGCGACGTCCTGCGGGCCGCTTTCCGCGCGCCGCTCGGAGATCAGCGCGTCCGGCAGCTCCCGCCCCGCCGAGACGATCTGCCCGACGGCCCCGGCGTCCAGCTGCCACAGGTGCCGCAGCCCCGGCAGCCCGGCCCGCACGCCGCTGACCAGCCGGGTCTGCTCGACGCCCTCCACGACACAGGCCGCCGCCCCCGCGTCGTGCAGGATCCAGCGCGTCTGGAGGGCGGACGAGGTGGGGTAGACGGGGACGGTGATCAGCCCGGCCGCCCAGGCCGCGAAGTCCAGCAACGTCCACTCGTACGTCGTCCGCGCCATGATCGCGAACCGGTCGCCGGGCCGCAGCCCGTGCGCCACCAGGCCCTTCGCCACCGCCCTGACCTCGGCGGCGAACTCGGCCGCGGTCACGTCCCGCCACCGGCCGTCCGGCCCCCTGCGGGAGAGCACGATCTCGTCCGGGGCCTCGGCGGCGTTGTCGAAGGGGATGTCTGCGAGCGCGCCCTCGCGGACGGCCGGCACCAGCGGCGGGACGGAGACCTCCCGGACGGTGCCGTTCTCGATCAGCTTCTCCGGCTCGGCCGGGGCGGGGGTGGTCGGTGCCTGGCGGCTGGGGCGGGCCGGGCGTCGCCGGCCTTGGGGCTCCTGCCGGTTCTGGTCTTCCTGACGGAACACGAGCGGCTCCTCATCTCCGGTCGGGCGCCGCGGCGTACGGCCCGGTGACGGACGCCGGAGGACCTGGCCGTGGGGGAACCGGACCCGGCTCCAATGGAGCCGACGACCGTCGGGAAGACCGCGGGCGGCGCGGTGGGGGGACACGGGTGGCGCGGTGCGGAGGTACGCGGGTGGCGCGGGGGTGCGGGGCGGCGCATGGGCGATGCGGGGGGTGACGCGGGGGTGCGGGGCGGCGCATGGGCGATGCGGGGGGTGACGCGGGGGTGCGGGGTGCCCAGAGTTGTGACGCACCGGGTCGTTGCGGGGCCGGGTCGGCGGACTGAGCGGACGCGTGGCGCGTACGGAGCCGCGTAAGGGGTGTGATGCGGGCTCCGTACGAAAGCGGCAGTGGCAGCGGACGAAGCAAGGCGGGGCAAGGGCACGGGCGGTGAAGGGAACGACGAACGACCGGCCCCGACCCGGAAGTAACCTTACTGCGAAGTAAATTGCCGGGGGAGCCCCGTGCGCGGCAGGAAATCGTCAGGCGCCGGGGGTCCAGCGCTCGCCGCCCATCAGCCGTCCGAGCCCGACCCAGACGAAGTTCATCAGCGTCATCGCCGTCTCCTTGGCCGCCGCTTCCCGGACCTCGTACAGGTCCGCGTCAGCGCCGACGTCCGCAGCCCCACCCGGCCCCACGGCACCGCCCGGCGCCCTCCCGACGGACACGGACCCACCACCACTCCCCGACGCCCTCCCGGCAGGCACGGACCCACCACCGCTCCCCGACGCCCTCCCGGCAGGGGCAGTCACACCGCCGATCCCCGGCCGGACGTTCGCCCACTCGGCCAGCGACTCGGCCGCGCCCACCAGCGCGTGCGCCAGACCCGCCACTTCCCGCGCGGCCGGTTCCCGGTCGCAGCCCGCCTCCTTGGCCGCCTCGCCGATCAGCCCCGTCACGAACTCCACGATCTCCGCCCGCATCGCCGCGACCTCCCGCGCGAACGGTTCGCCCTGCGTCCGCGCCTGCTGGTGCAGCACCGCCCACCCGTCCGGGTGCTCGGCGGTGTGCGCGAAGAAGCCCTTCAGCCCGCTCCACAACTGCCGGTCGGCCGCCGCCCCCGGTTCCACCGCGGCCCGCACGGCCGCCACCAGTGCCTCGGCCTCACGCCGGATGACGGCGCTGAACAGCTCTTCCTTGGAGTGCAGATACAGGTACACCAGCGGCTTGGAGACCCCGGCGGCCTCAGCGATCTCGTCCATCGAAGCGGCCCGGTAACCGCGCCGCGCGAACGTCACCACGGCCGCGTCCAGCATCTGCCGCTCCCGCACCGCCCGCGGCATCCGCTTACCCTTCCCCACTCCCACACCACCCGCCCCTCCACCGTGCCCCACCCCGTACACCGACCCGGATGAACCGGATGACGGGCCCGGCAAATTCAAGCCCGTCCGGCGATTGAGGACAACGCCCCCGGCGTTCACCGGACCCAAAAACCACCCGCCCCCACCGCACCACACCCGATCGGACTGCCCCCTTGTCCATGACCCGGATGACCCGGATGTCCCGGGCACCCCGGACGCCCGATGTCCCCGGCACCCCGGACACCCGAATGTCCCGAACGACGTGAACAACGCAAACGTCACCCACACAACAAAACGGCGGCGCCCCCGAAGTTCGTGCTTCGGGGGCGCCGCCGCAGCGCTTCCGGCTGCCCGGCGGCCGACCCGATGGACCGGGGCGGTCGGCCGGAGGGACCAGGCCGGAAAAATCAGGCCGCAGCCGCCACGGCCGCCTTCTGCTCGGCATCGGCCTGCCCGGCCTCACCGGGAGTCGCCCCGATGCCGTCACCGCGGGCGTACGCCGCACGGTCCAGGATCTTCTCCTTGGCCGAGACCAGGACCGGGACGACGACCTGTCCGGCCACGTTCGTCGCCGTACGCATCATGTCCAGGATCGGGTCGATGGCCATCAGGAGGCCGACGCCCTCCAGCGGGAGGCCCAGCGTCGAGAGCGTCAGCGTCAGCATGACGGTGGCGCCCGTCAGGCCCGCGGTGGCCGCGGAGCCGATGACCGACACGAAGGCGATCAGCAGGTAGTCACCGACGTTCAGCGGAACGTCGAAGATCTGCGCGATGAAGATCGCGGCGATCGCCGGGTAGATCGAGGCGCAGCCGTCCATCTTGGTCGTCGAGCCGAACGGCACCGCGAAGGACGCGTACTCCTTGGGCACGCCCAGCCGCTCGGTCACCCGCTGGGTCACCGGCATGGTGCCCACCGAGGAGCGGGAGACGAACGCGAGCTGGATCGCGGGCCAGGCGCCCTTGAAGAAGTGCAGCGGGTTGAGCTTGCCGACCGCCGACAGCAGCACCGGGTAGACGACGAACAGGACCAGCGCGCAACCGACGTAGATGTCGGCGGTGAAGGTCGCGTACTTGCCGATCAGGTCCCAGCCGTACTTGGCGATGGCGTGGCCGATCAGGCCGACGGTGCCGATCGGGGCGAGGCGGATGACCCACCACAGCGCCTTCTGGAGCAGCTCCAGGATGGAGCGGCTGAACTTGAGCACCGGCTCGGCCTTCTCGCCGAGCTGGAGGGCCGCGATACCGGCGACCGCCGCCATGAAGACGATCTGGAGCACTTCCAGGTCGGTGAACGGCGTGATGACGTCCTTCGGCACGATGCCGGTCAGGAAGTCGATCCAGGAGCCGGTGTGCTTCGGGAGCATGCCGTCCTTGGGCGTGAGGCCGGTGCCCGAGCCGGGGTTGGTCAGCAGGCCGATCGCCAGGCCGATGGCCACCGCGATCAGCGACGTGATCATGAACCACATCAGGGTGCGGACGGCGAGCCTGGCGGCGTTGTTGACCTGCCGCAGGTTGGTGATCGACACCAGGATGGCGAAGAAGACGAGCGGGGCGACCGCCAGCTTCAGAAGCTGGACGAAGAGGTCACCGATCTGCTCCAGGGTGCTGGCGAGCCAGCTGACGTCGCCGCTCTTGGCGACCCAGCCGAGCACCGCGCCCAGCACGAGGCCGAGCAGGATCTGCGCCCAGAAAGGGAACTTGGGTATTCGGGACGTCTTGGCGGCGGTGGGAGCCGGCGCGGCTCCGGAAGCCTTGGGGGACGTGGACAACGGACACACTCCGGGGGCGGAACGTCGGGGACATGGCGAAGAGCGACAGGAGGTCGGGCGACCGCGAGGCGGTCGCGAGTGGCACCTCCCGCCCGGAGGGTCAGGAGGGATCTCCGGCCGCTGGAACGAAAACGTCAGCGGCAGCGACAGGCCGCGGACATGCAGCGGCAAAGATCGACATGCAGACGCACCACGAGCGGAACGCTCATGGGGAACGGGTGCGCGACTGCTCTCTTCACACCAATCACATTAACACTTCTGCTTTGAGTAACCCAAAGGGTTTCTTTGGGGTGACCTCAGACTTGCGCGCGGGGAACAGTCAGATATGACAGAAGCCCCGCTCTGGAGCTGAGCTCCACGGCGGGGCGACGAATGCGGTGTCGAGTGTGGTGTGAGGCGTCTTACGACCGGCGGAAGGGGCGCGTCCGGGCAGGCACGAACCCACGGCCCACCCCGGACCCCGGCCTCGCGGGCCGAGGCAACAGAAGAGGGAGGACCGCAGCCCCTTGAAACCGCAGCCCCTTAAAGAAGCCCGTCCTCCTGGCTGCGGTTGGCGGCCAGGCGCTGCTTCTGGCGCTCCACCTTGTCCACGATCTGCTCGGACATCGCGTCCCGCTGCTTGCGCAGCAGGACGAAGCTGAGCGGGGCCGAGATGACGACGGCGAGCAGCAGCAGCCAGACAGCGTTGGAGCTGCCCACCCCGAGCGGAATGATCCGGAAAAACGCCAGCGCCCAGACGACCGCCAGGCAGACGACGAAGATGCCCAGGCGCATTGCGGTGTAGCGGAGTGTGGCGTGCTTCTGGCTACTCACGGACGGACCTTCTTCACAACGGCAACCGAAAGGGTCACCCACCAGTCAAGCACAGGCACCCCCGTGATCTTCCAGGCCCCTGCCCGGAGTCGCCATGATCAACGCCTCCGGTTTGCCGCCGCCACCGGCGACGATCAGCCGAGCGCCCGTCCCCGTCCCCTCACACACGAAGGGCGCGCCCCGGCCACCGGCCGCGACACGCCCTCCCGCACTCAGCCGCCCCTTACAGAATCGAAGAGGCCCGACCTCACACCCGCATCGGCTGCGGCGCCTCGCGGCGGTCCGCGTCCGGGCCCGGGTACTCGCGGATGATCTCGTACCGGGTGTTGCGCTCCACCGGGCGGAAACCGGCGTCGCGGATCAGGTCCAGCAGGTCGTCGCGGGTGAGCTTGTTCGGCGTGCCGTAGTTGTCGGCGTCGTGCGTGATCTTGTACTCGACGACCGAGCCGTCCATGTCGTCGGCGCCGTGCTGGAGCGCGAGCTGCGCGGTCTGCACGCCGTGCATGACCCAGAAGACCTTGACGTGCGGCACGTTGTCGAACAGCAGCCGGGAGACGGCGAAGGTCTTCAGCGCCTCGGCGCCCGTCGCCATGGTGGTGCGCGCCTGAAGGCGGTTGCGGACCTTGCCGTCCTTCATGTCCACGAAGTCGTGCTGGTAGCGCAGCGGAATGAAGACCTGGAAGCCGCCGGTCTCGTCCTGGAGCTCACGCAGCCGCAGGACGTGGTCCACCCGGTGGCGGGGCTCCTCGATGTGCCCGTACAGCATGGTGCACGGGGTCTTGAGGCCCTTCTCGTGCGCCAGGCGGTGGATGCGCGACCAGTCCTCCCAGTGGGTGTCGTGGTCGACGATGTGCTGCCGGACCTCCCAGTCGAAGATCTCGGCGCCGCCGCCGGTCAGCGACTCCAGCCCGGCGTCGATCAGCTCGTCCAGGATGTCGGAGGCGGACAGCCCGGAGATCTTCTCGAAGTGGTGGATCTCGGTGGCGGTGAACGCCTTCAGGGAGACCTGCGGGAGGGCCTCCTTCAGGGCGCGCAGCGAGCGCGGGTAGTAGCGCCAGGGCAGCGTGGGGTGCAGGCCGTTGACGATGTGCAGTTCGGTGAGGTTCTCGCCCTCCATCGCCTTGGCGAGCCGGACGGCCTCCTCGATGCGCATCGTGTACGCGTCCTTCTCGCCCGGCTTGCGCTGGAACGAGCAGTACGCGCACGAGGCGGTGCACACGTTCGTCATGTTGAGGTGGCGGTTGACGTTGAAGTGGACGACGTCACCGTTCTTACGGGTGCGCACCTGGTGCGCCAGTCCGCCCAGCCAGGCCAGGTCGTCGGACTCGTAGAGGGCGATGCCGTCCTCACGGGTCAGCCGCTCCCCGGCGTGGACCTTCTCCTCCAGCTCGCGCTTGAGCCCCGCGTCCATCCGGTCGCCTCCCATGTCTTCGCCAATCGGGCCTCGTCGAGCGTACGCCACCCCCTTTTCGCCGGGATTGACCCCCCGGCCTCCGGGTTTGCCGACGCGTCCTCCGGGTTTGCCGACGCGCCGGGGACCGGCCTGCGCCAAAGGGAAAGGGCGCCTCCACCCGAGGAGACGCCCTTTCACCCTTCGGTACCTGACTCCGGGACCGACCCACCGGCCGGGCTCGGCCCCGACCGCCGACCGGGCTCGTCACCGACCACCGACCGGCCTCGACCCCGGCCGCACGCCGACGAGGCCCAGCCCGCCAGCAGCCCGCCGCCCCGGCTCGGCCCGCCGACCGATCTCAGTCCTCCGGCAGCTCCCCCACCCGGTTCTCCCACTTGGTGGAGAGCACGATGGTGGTCCGCGTACGGGAGACGCCCTTCGTCCCCGAGAGGCGGCGGATGGTGCGCTCCAGCCCGTCCACGTCGCTGACCCGGACCTTGAGCATGTACGAGTCGTCGCCCGCGATGAACCAGCAGTCCTCGATCTCGGCGAGGTCGCGCAGCCGCCGCGCGACGTCCTCGTGGTCGGCGGCGTCCGAGAGCGAGATGCCCACCAGGGCGGTCACCCCGAGGCCGAGCGTGGCGGCGTCGACCGTCGCGCGGTAGCCGGTGATCACTCCGGCGGCCTCCAGCCGGTTGATCCGGTCCGTGACGCTGGGGCCGGAGAGACCGACGAGCCGGCCGAGTTCCGCGTACGAGGCCCTGCCGTTCTCCCGCAGCGCCTGGATGAGCTGCCTATCCACCGCGTCCATGCGTCCCTGACCTTCCAATCATTCCGGAATCCCGGCTTTTGCATGTAGAATCTAAGGTATACAGGGCTCCAGACCCTGCAACCCTGGTAGAGCGAAAGTGCTCGAACCAGTCCGCTCGATGATCAAAGACGATCTTTCACAGGAGTTGTCACCGTGTACTCGCTGGAGATGGCCTACGTTCGCATGCGCGAGCTGCAGGACCGGGCCAACCGCTCTCGCGCCTCCCGTACCACGACTGCCCGCCGGGCGTCCGTCACCGACCGCGACGACGCCCGCGCCGCCGCCAAGAAGCGCCGCTGACCCCGCTTGACCGCGAGTCCGCCGTCCCCGGACCTACGGTCTGCCCACCCGGGAGCCGCCCGACGGCCTCTGGCTCTCCCCTGTGAAGCCACCGCCCAGCTCCCCTTCCCACCGCCGGTACAGCCCGTGCGGCACCCCTGCCGCGTCGAGCACCCGGCCGGCGACGAAGTCCACCAGGTCCTGGATGTGCGTCGCCCCCGCGTAGAACGCCGGTGAGGCGGGCAGCACCACCGCGCCCGCCTCGTCCAGCGCGACCAGGTGCTTGAGGGTCTGCCCGTTCAGCGGGGTCTCCCGCACCGCGACCACCAGTCGGCGCCGTTCCTTGAGCGTCACGCTCGCCACCCGCTGCAGCAGGTCCTTGGACAGGCCCAGCGCCACCCCCGCCACGCTCGCCGTGCTGGCCGGGACGATCAGCATCCCCTTGGCCGGGTACGAGCCCGACGACGGCCCGGCCGCCAGGTCCCCGGCCGGCCAGTACCGCACGCCCGCGAGGTCCGCCTCGCTCACCGGGAACGTCTCGGGCTTGCCGTCCGCCCCCCGCGCCAGCCAGGTCCGCAGGTCCTCGCGCCAGTGGGCGTCCCGGAAGGCGATCCCGGTCTCGTCCAGCAGCGTCAGCCGCGACGCCCGGCTGACCACCAGGTCCACCGCCTCGCCCGCCTCCAGCAGCCCGCGCAGGACGGACGCGGCGTACGGCGTGCCGGACGCGCCGGACACCCCCACCACCCACGGGCGGCGCGGCCCGTCGCTTTCCCGGGGCCCGTCGCTTTCCCGGGGCTCATCGCCGGACGGCTGCGGGGACAGACCGTCCGGTGGCCGGTCGTTCGGCTCGCTGGACGTTCTGCCGTGCGGCGCCCCGAAGGGCTTGTCGTGCGTCTCGTTGTGCGGCGGCTCCACGCCGTCGAGCCTATCCGGCGGAACCGAAGTCACCGTCACAGCCGTTCCAGCGAGTGAGGACGTCGGGAGGGCCGCACGACGTCCGCGAGGATGCCGGGAGGGCCGCCGCATGACGAAGACACGAGCCGACGCGGGGACGAGGGCACGGGTCGGACCGGCCCTGTTCCTGATGCTGGGCTGGGTGGCCCTGCTGTGGCTGCTGGAGGGCGTGGACCAGGCCTCGGGGCACGCCCTGGACTCCTTCGGCATCCAGCCGCGCACCCTCGGCGAGCTGCCCGACATCCTCCCGGCCGCCTTCATCCACTTCGGCTTCGACCACCTCGCCGCCAACACGCTGCCGCTGCTGGTGCTGGGCTTCCTGGCCGCGCTGCGCAGCGGGATCGCGCGCTTCCTCGGGGTGACGCTGCTGATCGTGGTGACCAGCGGGCTGGGCGTGTGGCTCACCGCGGCCCCCCACAGCAACACCGCGGGCGCCTCCGGCGTCGTCTTCGGCCTCTTCGGCTACCTCCTCGTGCGCGGCTTCATCGAGCGCAAGGCGCTGGACATCGCCTTGGGCGTGCTGGTCGGCGCCGCGTACGGGTCGATCGTGTGGGGCGCGCTGCCGACCGACAGCGGGATCAGCTGGCAGGGCCACCTCTTCGGGCTGGTCGGCGGCGTGCTGGCCGCCTTCGTCTTCCGCCACCGGGGCCCGCGCCGGGCGACGGCCGGGGCGTTGTCAGACCCGTCCCGTAGTCTCTGATCACGTCGTCCGAACGATCGACGGCACCGCTGAGCAGCGGCGACGGCCGCGCCGGGCTCCCCCGCCCGCGTCCGCGCACCTCGCCGGCCGGCGGTACGGGACCGTTCGCGGCGGCGTGTGCAAGAACGTCGACGGGGCGGACGGACCGGCCCGGCTCACCCGGCAGCCGGCCCGCCTCCCTCGACAGGAACCACGCGGGATCGACGCGGAAGCGCCGCGCGATCGACGCGGAAACGACGGGGTGATCGGGCCATGTCCTACGACCAGCACGGATACGGAGCATCCGGATACGACGGCTCGTCCGCATCCGGATACGACGGCTCGTCCGGATCCGGATACGGCACCCCGCCCGGATACGGCGGCCCGCCGCCCCAGCCGCCGCACGGCCCCGGCGCCGCTCCGGGCCCCGGCTACGGGTACGGCTACGGCCAGGCCCCCCAGCAGCCCCCCGGCTACGACCCGTCCGGCTACGGCTACCCGCACCCCCACGGCGGACGCCCCTCCACCACCACCGCCATGTGGACGCACCTCGGCGCCCTCCTGACGATCACGGCGGGCACGGCCCTGTGCTGCCTCGGGGCGGTGCTCGGCTGGATCGTGCCCCTCTCCATCCGCAACAGCGAACGCCACCGGCACGACCCGTTCATCCGCCACCACGGCACCCAGGCCCTGAACTTCGGCATCACCCAGGCGATCATGACGGTCGTGTCGATCGTCTTCTACTTCGGCACCTTCTTCGCCTTCGGCCTCGCGGCCGACGAGGAGCAGCGCGCCAGCTCAGGCCTGGCGATACCCATGCTGACCGTGATCGCGATCATCGGCGCCTACGGCGTGACGTGCATGGTCTTCGCCGTCATCGGCCTCATCAAGGCGAGCCAGGGCCAGATGTGGTCCTACCCGAAGGCACTGGCCTGGCGCTTCAGCAAGGGCTGAGCTACCGGTGCTGACGCACCCCGGGGAACGCCAAGGGCGGCGCCCCGCGGCCCCAGGCCGCGGCGGACACCGCCCCTTCCCCGTCTCCCGGCTCACCGTCTGGTGAAGGACATCCGACGAGGACGAACGCCCCGGAGCCCCGTCACACCGTCAGCCCCCGCACCAGCAGATCCAGCAGCGCGCAGACGAACAGCGCTATCCCGATGAACCCGTTCACCGTGAAGAACGCGCGGTTCAGGCGCGAGAGGTCGTGCGGTCGCACGATGCTGTGCTCGTACAGGAACGCGGCGATGACGATCACGAGCCCGATCCAGAAGAACGCCCCGGCGCCGGTGGCCAGCGCGTACCAGACCAGCAGGGCCGTGGTGACGACGTGGCTGCCGCGGGCGCCGTACAGCGCGGCCGGGATGCCGAAGCGGGCGGGCACGGACTTCACGCCGTGCGCCCGGTCGGCCTGGACGTCCTGGCAGGCGAAGATCAGGTCGAAGCCGCCGATCCAGACGCCGACCGCCAGGCCGAGGATGACCGCGTCCCAGGACCAGGTGCCGGTGACCGCCAGCCAGGCGCCGACCGGCCCGATCGCCTGGGCCAGCCCCAGGATGGCGTGCGGGAAGTTCGTGAACCGCTTCCCGTACGGATAGACCACCATCGGGACGACGGCGACCGGCGCCAGCGCCAGGCACAGCGGGTTGAGCGCCGCCGCCGCCCCGAGGAAGACGACGACGGCGATCAGCGCGCCGGTCCACGCCGAGCGCACCGACATCGCGCCGGTCACCAGCTCGCGGGTCGCGGTGCGCGGGTTACGGGCGTCGATCTCGCGGTCGATGATGCGGTTGGCGGCCATCGCGAACGTGCGCAGGCCCACCATGGCGAGCGTGACCAGCAGCAGTTCGAGCCAGTGGATGCTCCGGTCCCGCTGGTACATCGCCGTCAGGGCGCCGATGTAGGCGAAGGGCAGCGCGAAGACCGAGTGCTCGATCATCACCAGGCGCAGGAACGCCTTTATCTTGCCGGGTGGGGCCGGCTGCGGCCCGAAGAGATCCGGGGTCGCGGAGTCGGCGCTCATGCGGGCACCACCGCGTCCGCGCGCGGGAGAACCGGCTCCGCGCCGCCGTCATACCTGCTCGGCCTGCGCTTCACAGCCCGTACTCCTTCCATCGTCGGGTCACCCGCTCGGCCGTGGCGGGGTCGGATTCGACCATGGCGGGCCAGCCGCCGTTGCGGGTGTAGCCCTCCTCGGGCCACTTCGCGGTCGCGTCGATGCCCGCCTTGCCGCCCCAGAACTGCTGGTAGGAGGCGTGGTCGAGGTGATCCACGGGTCCTTCGACGACGGTCAGGTCGCGGGCGTAGTCGGTGTTGCCGAGGGCCCGCCAGGACACCTCGTGCAGGTTGTGCACGTCGCAGTCGGCGTCCACCACGATGATCAGCTTGGTCAGCGACATCATGTGCGCGCCCCAGATGGCGTGCATGACCTTCTGTGCGTGCTTCGGGTACTTCTTGTCGATCGAGACGATCGCGCAGTTGTGGAATCCGCCCGATTCCGGCAGGTGGTAGTCCACGATGTCGGGCACGATGATCTTCAGCAGCGGCAGGAAGAACCGCTCGGTGGCCCGTCCCAGCGGCCCGTCCTCCGTCGGCGGCCGGCCCACCACGATCGACTGGAACACCGGGCGGCGGCGCATCGTCACGCAGTCGATGGTCAGCGCCGGGAAGTCCTCCTGCGGCGTGTAGAAGCCGGTGTGGTCGCCGAAGGGACCCTCCGGCAGCATCTTCCCGGGCTCCAGCCAGCCCTCCAGGACCACCTCGGCGTGCGCCGGGACCTGGAGCGGCACGGTCTTGCAGTCCACCATCTCGACCCGCTTGCCCTGCAGGAACCCGGCGAACAGGTACTCGTCGATGTCCCCCGGCAGCGGCGCGGTCGAGGCGTAGGTGACGGCCGGCGGACACCCGAAGGCGATGGCCACCGGCAGCCGCTCGCCGCGCTTGGCGGCGACCTGGTAGTGGTTGCGGCTGTCCTTGTGGATCTGCCAGTGCATGCCGATGGTGCGGCGGTCGTGGCGCTGGAGGCGGTACAGCCCCAGGTTCCGCACACCGGTCTCGGGGTGCTTGGTGTGCGTCAGGCCGAGATTGAAGAACGAGCCGCCGTCCTCGGGCCAGGTGAACAGCGCGGGCAGCGCGTCCAGGTCCACGTCGTCGCCGGTGAGCACGACCTCCTGGACGGGGGCGCTCTCGCCCTTCACCTTCCTCGGCGGCACGTGCGCCATGTTCGCGAGCTTGCCGAACGCCTCGCGGACGCCGACGAAGCCGTGAGGCAGCTCGGGCTTCAGCAGCCCGCCGATCTTGTCGCTGATCTCCCCGTACGACGCCAGGCCGAGCGCCTTGAGCAGCCGGCGGTCCGTCCCGAACACGTTCATCGCCAGGGGCAGCGAGGACCCCTTCACGTTCTCGAAGAGCAGCGCGGGGCCACCGGCCTTCTGCACCCGGTCCACGATCTCCCCGACCTCCAGATGAGGGTCGACCTCGGCCTTGATGCGCTTGAGGTCGCCCTCGCGGTCCAGCGCGCGCAGAAACGAGCGAAGATCGTCATAAGCCATGCGTTCCAGTATCCGGTACGGACTACCCTTAACGGGTCACCGGGCCCCATAGGCGGCCCGCAGCCGACCACAGGGGGCCGTTCCGCAATGGGCTTGCTCAGATACCTGCCGTTCGTCCTGGTGCTGGCACTGTGGATCTACGCGTTCATCGACTGCCTCAACACCCCCGAGGACCGGGTCAAGGGCCTGCCCAAGGTGGCCTGGGTCTTCATCGTCCTGCTCTTCGGCGAGGTCCTGATCGGCCCCATCGCCTGGCTCGTCGCCGGCAAGGTCCGCCAGGCCCCGGCCGGCGGCAGCACCCCCTCCCAGTGGCACCGCAACCACCGCGAACGCTGGGTCGCCCCCGACGACAACCCCGCCTTCCTCCAGTCCCTCAAGGACGAGAACAAGCGCGACGAACAACTCCTCAAGAGCTGGGAAGCCGACCTCCGCCGCCGCGAGGACGAACTCCGCCGCAAGGAAAACCCCACCACCCCGCCCGACGGCCCCACCGACACCCCGCCCCGCGACCGCGCCGACCGCGCCGGCAACGAGCCGGAGGACACGCCGCCGGGGAAGAACTGAGGGACGGGGCGGGGAAACGTTCACCCGGGGTGCGGGGGTTTCGTCCGGAGGGACGGACGCCTCACCCCTATGCCTCATCCGCTCCCTCAGGTGAATCCCGCACCACCGCCCACACACACTTTCCCGGCCCCGTGCGCTCGTCCACACCCCAGCTCGTCGCCAGAGCGGCGACCAGGATCAGGCCCCGGCCGGCCGTGTCGGTTCCTCCGGGTGCACGGAGCGTCGGCCGCGCCTTCCCCGCATCGTGCACCTCGATCCGAACCGCGCCCTGGTCACGGACGTACCGGGTCTCGATCTCCCGGCCCGGTGATGTCCGGGCGTGCCGCACCGCGTTGGTGACGAGTTCGGACACCACCACCAGCGCAGTGTCCTCCAGCGCGCCCAAACCCCAATCGTTCAACGCCGCACGCAGCTCACTTCGCGCCTTGCCCACACTGGCCGCATGGCGCGGCCAGCGACGGACCCGCCGACCACGGTTGCCCACTGCCTCATTCACTCGCATGGAAACCAGGCTCCGCGTCACGGACCTTCGGCACGACATCCGCGTGGTTACCCACCGTGGGTAGCATCACCGGCAGCACACAGCGGTATGTACGGTCCCGTCCACCGGAGTGTCGCTCATGCCCAAATCCGAGCCGTCACACGAACTGCCGGCACTTCTCCTGAATGACCCGCTCATGGTCGAGGCGTGCCGGGAACGCGACTTCGCCACGATCTTCCGGCTTCTCAAACGAGCCGGAATCTACCCCGCCCTCATCGCCCGCCGATGCGATCTCACACCGAGTCGTGTCGGAGAGGTCATGTCGGGGCGGCGCGTCATCAGAGACATAGTCGTCGTCGAACGAGCGGCTGATGGTCTCCACATCCCAGGGCATTTGCTCGGCCTCGCACCCCGTCCCTGGGAAAGCGACATCCGGCCATCCGCAATCGGTCCTGCGGAGCTCCCACACGAGTCACTGTTCTCAGCAGACGGAGCGCACGCAACACCTGACCGCCACCTGATGGACCCCGAATTCGCGACGACACTCATCGAACGACAATTACTCCACGCATACCCGAGCGCCAACTATTTCGGGCCCCGGCCTTCCCTGGCTTCCGCCATGCAGCAGGTGCGCACGGTGTGCCTACTGCTACGGGCGAGCGGCGGAGCGGTCCGGCACCGGGTGCTCGGCGTGGCCAGCAGAACAGCGGAGTTCGTCGGATGGCTGCACCAGGATCTCGGGGATTTCCGCACTGCGGGGTATTGGTCGGACCGGTCGATGGAGTGGGCGCAGGAAGCCGCCGACGACCCCATGCAGGCGTACGTACTCTTCCGCAAGAGCCATCAGGCCGCCGCCCAGAACGTCCCCGAAAAAACCATCGGGCTCGCACGGGCCGCGCAACGTACGCCAGGCGTTCCATCGCGGCTCACCGCGTTGGCAACCCAACAAGAGGCCACCGGGTACGCACTTCAGCGCAACCCGAAGGCCGCACTCCAAAGGTTCGATGACGCCCACGAGCTGGCTCATCATTCCGCCACAGAGATTTCCACGTTTCCGACTCCGTCCGAGGCTTCGAAAAGCGCGGTCGACACGACGTACTGCACCCCCGGCTATATCGAGCTCCAGCGGGCCAAGTGCTGGCTCACCCTTGGCGAGCCTCATCGTGCCGTACAGATTTACGAGCGGGAGATCGAAGCGCTCCCACCGGTCTATCGCAACGACCGCGGTGTCTACCTCGCTCAATTGGCCCTCGCCCTCGCGGAAACCGGCGATCCCGAACAGGGCGCTCAGGCAGCGGTCGAAGCCACCACGATCGCGGCCCATACCGGATCCGCCAGAATTCTCACCGCGCTGGAAGCAGCGGCGGCAACCATGCTGCCGCGACGGGACGTGCCCGCCGTCATGCACTTCATCGAGCAATTCCACGCCGTGCGGTCACGCTCCGTGGCCCATCGGCCATGAATCCCGGGGGTAGCGACAGATGGACGATCTGATCACCCAGGCCACATCCGACGACGAGCACCGCAGAGGAGCGGTGGTGGCGGTCCTGCCCATCGGGAGCTTCGAGCAGCACGGCAAGCACCTCCCCCTCGTCACCGACACCCTCGTCGCCTGCTTGATCGCCCACCGGATCGCAACGGATCACGGCCTCTTCCTGCTGCCGCCCCTCACGCTCTCCTGCTCCCACGAACACGCGACGATGCCCGGCACGGTCAGCATCAGCGCCCCGACGCTGTACGCCGTGGTCCACGACACCTGGCGGTCCCTCGACGCGTCCGGGACCCCCGGCTTGCTCATCGTCAACGGCCACGGCGGCAATTACGTCCTCTCCAACCTCGTCCAGGAGCTGAACGTCAACGGTCCGCGTGTGTCCTTGTTCCCCACCCGTGAGGACCGGGAACGGGCGCGTACCGAGGCCGGGCTCGACAGCAGCGCCGACGAGGACATGCACGGCGGCGAATTCGAGGTGTCGCTGCTGCTTCACGGGGCGCCCCACGTAGTCCGCGAAGGGATCGACGAGGACGACCACACCGCTTCCTCCCGCTCGCACCTCCTCACGCTGGGCATGGCCGCCTACACCCCGAACGGAATCATCGGCCGGCCTTCACTGGCCACCGCGGCCAAGGGCAAAGCCCTGCTGACCAGCTTCTCCGAATCGGCCGCCGCCCACCTGCACCTGATCGGCGGGCGCTGAGGCCCCGCCCGTACAAATTCGCTGGCCCCCGCCCCACCACGAGGTCAGGCTTGACCGCCATGACCACCCACGACGACCCCATACGGCGGGACGCGCTCCCCAGCCACCCGGCCCGGCACACCGACGCCCCCGCGTCCGCCCCACCGTCCGACCGGCAGGTGCGGGTCCTCCGCGACCGCCAGGTGCGGGCCCTCCACACCGACACCACCATCACCGTCTACCAGGCGTACCGCCCCGGCCTCGGCGTCCCGGCCGCCCGCGACGGGCGGTTCCCGGCGGCCTGGAAACGGGACCGCATGACGTGGATCAAGCCCTCGTTCCTGTGGATGATGTACCGCTGCGGCTGGGCCGCCAAGCCCGACCAGGAATGCGTCCTGGCCATCGAGATCGACCGCGCGGGCTTCGACTGGGCCCTCCAGAACGCCTGCCTGTCCCACTACGACCGCACCGTCCACCCCGACCACGACACCTGGAAGCAGCGCCTGCGCACCTCCCCCGCCCGCATCCAGTGGGACCCCGAACGCGACCTCCACCTCCGCCCCCTCCCCCACCGCTCCCTCCAGCTCGGCCTGGCGGGCGAGGCGTCCCGGCGTTACGCCGACGAGTGGACGGTCTCGATCAGGGACGTCACGCCGTTGGCTCGCGAGATCCACGCACTGGTCACCCGCGGCGACACGGAGGCCGCGACGCGCCTGCTGCCGGCGGAACGGCCGTATCCGGCGCCGGAGGGGACGCCGGGGCTGACGGGCTGACGGGCTGACGCAGGGCCGGAGCCGGGATCAGTCCCGGGGCCAGAGGGTCGTGTCGATGGTGATGTCGGGGAACGGCAGCGTGAAGGTCATCCCGAACGCGTATGTGGACACGTCTTGGTATTCGCCGTCCTTCGGGTCGTGGTGGACGTGCACACAGCCGGTCTTCGGGTCGGCGATGACGTACGTGGGGACCTCCGCCGCCGCGTACGTCTTCAGTTTGGTGTCGTAGTCGTCCCGGTGGCTGCTCGGGGAGACGACCTCGGCGACCAGTTCCGCGTCGCTGTAGTGGTAGTCCCCGTTGTCCATGTGCTCCGCGGCGTCCGCGACCAGCGCCACGTCCGGCGCGAAGCCGTTGAGCGATCCCGGAAAATCCATGCGGACGTCCCACAGCACCTTGGCGGTGGCGAGCCCCCGGGCGTCCTCGATGGAACGCGTCAGCATCCGGATGATCGTGGAGTGCGTCCGGCTGTGCGGGTTGAGGACGATCCGGCCCTCGATGATCTCTGCCCGATAGCCCGCCGGCACGTTCATGTCCTCGATGAGCGCGAACATCGCGTCCAGTGCCGTGGAGCCCGCTCCGGTGGCCATCGCCCACCCCTCCCCGTCGGCGCCGCGGCGAGTCTACGGGGCGCCCCGCGCCCCCGTTCGTACCTCGCGTGCGGCCCACCACACGGCCGTGTCCGGACATCGCGAGACCCGGTGCCGAGACCGGTTGGTCACCGGTCCCCGTTCCCCGTGCGCCAGCCATCGCCTGCGGTAGCGTGGCCGGTGTGAACGCCCCGGCCATCGACGAGGTCCGCCTCACCGCCTTCAAGAGTTTCCGCGGTGAGACGCTCCGGATCGCCCCGCTCACCGTGCTCATCGGCCGGAACAGCAGCGGAAAGTCGAACGCGCTGGACGGCCTGGAAGTGCTCTCCCGGTTGGCTCGCGGGGAGGACATCACCGAGGCGCTGGAAAGCCGCCGCAGTGCGGCCGGTCCGGTGCGCGGCGGGTTGACCGGCTGCGTTCCCCACGGATCCGACAGATTCTCGCTCGGCTGCACGGTGCGTACGGAGCGCGGACCCATCCACCTCGACGTGACCGTGGAGGTGGAACCCGAGGTCCGGATCGTGCGGGAACGCCTGTCCGGACCGACCGGTGAAGGGCACCGGGACATTCTGGTCACCGCCGAGCCCGGCCCGTACGGCGCCGACCTGCACGCCAGTTGGCACAGAGGCGGGCAGTCGCCGGACCGCCACGGCCCCTTCCGCACCTCCAGACTGCTGACCTCGCAACTTCCGTTGCGCCTCGGGGGCGAGACGCCAGGTGAGCGGGACAGCGCCTGGTGCGCCGAGACCATGTTGTCCGCGCTGGTCGGCGTCTTCCACCTCGATCCGGTGCCGCATCTGATGCGGCAGTACGTCCCGGCCCGCGACAGCCATCTCCGACGGACCGCCGAGAACCTCTCCGCGTCGATCGGCAACCTCCAGCGCACCGATCACGCATTGTTCGACCACCTTGTCCAGCTGCTGCGGGAGCTCGCGGACCACGACATCAGGAAGCTCACCGTCACCAGGTCCGAGCTCGGCGACGTCATGCTCGCTCTGGACGAAGGTGCGCTGGGCCTCACCCCCGCCAGGGAGATGAGCGACGGGATGCTCCGCTTCCTCGCCATCGCCACGTCCCTGCTCACCGGAGGAGACGGTCTCGATCTCGGTACGTCGCCCGCGCCCGGCGCACCGGGCGCGGAGCGGGCTCTCGCGCTCGTGGTGGAGGAACTGGAGAACGGGCTGCACCCCTCCCAGGCGAACAAAGTGCTCCAGCTCGTCCGGCGATCCGGCGCGAGGAACGGCACGCGCGTCCTGATCACCACGCACAGCCCGGCGCTCCTGTCCGCGCTCGACAGCGCTGATCACGAGGGCGTCATGGTCTGCCGACGCGATCGCGGGAACGGCAGCAGTCGGCTGACCAGGCTCACCGATCTCGACGGGTACCCGGCCGCCATGGCCGCCGGACCGCTGGGCGATGTGGTCGCCCAAGGCCGACTGGACGTGCGGGACCGACGCGATCGCGACTACACCGAATTCGACCGGCTGCTGGGAATCGGGTGAGGCGTGGCGCGGAGGGTGGAGTTCGTTGATACGTCGATTCTGTGCAATTTGCTTGAAGTACCCGGAAAGTGCCAGGACCGCGAGAAAGTGCTCCAGGAACTGCGCCGGAAGCGAGAGGTCCGTGACTGTGACCTCCTGCTGCCCGTGACGGCCGTCATCGAGACGGGCAATCACATCGCACAGCTCGCGGACGGGTACCAGCGCCGGACATCCGCGGAGAAGTTCGCCGCCGTCCTGCGCATGGTGGTGGAGGGTAAGGCACCCTGGGCGCTCAATGAGGTCGAATGGGACGCGGCCCACCTCAGCACGTTGATCGCGGGCGGCAGTACGGGCAGCAGCCTCGTCGAGCACGCCTGCAACCGACTCGGCTGCGGAGACCTGAACATCTTGATCGAGCGGGATCGGTATCTCGCCCGGACCTCCGGCATCACGGCGACCGTCTGGACGCTGGACGAACTGCTCTCGGCGTACGCCTGACCCACCGGCCCCTCAGGCGCCCCGCGCCCCCCGCTCATAAGCCCCGTACAACGTCCGCCAGCGATCCAGGTTCCACGTCGACCAGTCCGCGGGGCGGCCCGCGAGGGCGTCGACGAGGTATTCGAAGTGGTGGTGCCAGCCGGCGAGGCGGCTGAGGCGTTCGCGGGTGGGGCCGGTGAACTCGTTGGTGAAGTGGAGGCGGGTGCCGGGGGCGTCGGGGGCCGGGGAGAGGTCGAAGCGGACGCGGCCGTGGAGGTCGACGGTGTACTCGGCCAGCCGGTTCGGGCCCCAGGCGGTGACCTGGCCGGGGGCCACGGTTGATTCGCCCTGTTCGTCGGTGTTCAGCCAGCGGAGGGTGATCGCGCCGCCTTCGTGCTGTTCGAAGGGGTCCGCGGCGGCGAGCCAGGTGGGCAGGCCCTCAGGGGTGGCGACGGCCTGCCAGACGTCCTCCACAGGCTGGGGGAACGCCGGCTGGAACGTGAGGATGTGCGTGTCGCCGTGCGAGACGGCGGTGCCGTACGGGATCGGGCTCGGGAGAGTGCTCGCGCCTTCCATGAGGCCCACGATTCCGTACGGCACCGCCGTCGGCAGGTCGGACTCCGGCGTCGGAGTGGAGACCGGTGACGTCGGACTCCCGCGTAGGGGAGCGGTCCGGTTCGGACTCCGGCGTAGGGGAGCGGTCCGGTTCAGACCCCGACGTCGGAGTGCGGTCCGGTTCAGACCCCGACGTCGGAGTGCGGTCCGGTTCAGACCCCGACGTCGGAGTGCGGTCCGGTTCAGACTCCGGCGTAGGAGTGGAGGCCGGTGACGAAGATGTTCACGCCGTAGTAGTTGAAGAGGTAGCAGGCGAAGGCGATCAGGCCCAGCCAGGCGGCCTTGCGGCCCTTCCAGCCCGCGGTGGCCCGGGCGTGCAGGTAGGCGGCGTAGGCGACCCAGGTGATGAAGGTCCAGACCTCCTTGGGGTCCCAGCCCCAGTAGCGGCCCCAGGCGGCCTCGGCCCAGATGGCGCCCGCGATGATCGTGAACGTCCACAGCGGGAAGACCGTGGCGTTGACGCGGTAGGCGAACTTGTCCAGCGAGGCGGACGAGGGCAGCCGCTCCAGCACCGAGCGGGCGAAACCGCCGGGCTGCGGGCCGTCCGGGTTGGCGAGCTTGGCCTCGTAGCGGTCCCGGAAGAGGAACAGGATCGTGGAGACGGCACCCAGGTACAGCACCGCGCCGGAGATGATCGCGCAGCTGACGTGGATCCACAGCCAAACCGAGTGCAGCGCCGGGACGAGCTGGTCGCTGGCGGTGTACAGGACGCTGATCGCCAGGCCCAGGTCCAGCAGGACCGTGGTGACCAGGGGCAATCCGAGCCAGCGGACCCGCTTCTTCATCGCCAGGAGGACGAGGTACGCGGTGACGGCGACCGCGGCGAAGGTCGTCGAGAACTCGTACATGTTGCCCCAGGGGGCACGCTGGACGGACAGCGCGCGGGTGACCACGCCGCCGACGTGGATCGCCCAGGCCAGGACCGTCAGCGAGATGGCGATCCGCCCGTAGAGGTCGCCCTTCTCGGTGCCGCCCGCGGCGCCCGGCCCGTCCGGCACGTCACGGGTGCCGGACGCCGCCCGGGTGACGACCTTCGGGCGCTCCAGGACGGCGGTGCCGCCGGCCTTCCGGGCCGCCGGGGCCGCGGCGGCGACGGTGGTCCGGGTGGCGTCGGCGGTCAGCGCGGCGGCGGTGCGGCCGACCTTGCTGCGGCTGCCGAACACCCATTCGGACATGTGCGCCAGGAAGGCGAGGGTGTAGACGGCCATCGCCGAATAGATCAGCACATTGCTGGTATGTGCCATGTTCTCGTTGGCTGCGGCAGCGAGGTTCACGCGCGCGCTCCTTCGGAAGGTTCAGCAGGACCGGCGGAGCCGGGGGACTCCACGGGGGCATCGGGAGCGGAGGGGGTGTCGGCGGGGGCGCCAGGGTTGGGGCTGGTGGCTTCGGCGGCCGTGGACTTCGGGGCGGCTTCGGGCTTGCGGTCGCCCTCGGGCTTCCGGTCGCCATCGGGCTCGGCCCCGTCCTCGGGCTTCCGGTCACCCTCGGGCTCGTCCTCGTCCTTCGCGCCCTCGGTCCGCGCCCGGCCGTCGCCGGTGGCCGGCTCCGGGGCGCTTTCCGGCTCCGGCTCCGCGCTCACCGGCGCGTCCGCCTCCAGCGCCGCGGCCAGCTCGGCCAGCTCCTCCGGGAGCTTGGCGGACTCGCTGCGGCCGAGGCCGGCGAGCTCGACGACGGTGACGCCGTCGGCGCCCCGCTCGGCCCGGACCCATACCCGGCGGCGCTGTATGAACAGCGAGGCGGCCAGGCCGACCAGCGCCGCGCCCGCGCCCGCGAGGGCCAGGCCGTTGCCGGGCTGGTGGCTGATCTTGAAGCTGGCCCAGCTCTTGACGCCCTCGAAGGTGATCGAGCCCTCGCCGTTCGGCAGCTCCAGGGTGGACTGGTCGGCGAGCTTCTGCGCGGAGGCCTTGGGGTCCTCGCGCTGCACCAGCTCCTTGGGGCGGAGCGCCTTCTTGAGGATGTTGCCCTTGTCGTCCTTGTACTGCTTCAGGCGCTTGGTTTCGAGCTGGTAGACGTTCTGCGGCAGGCCGGAGTCCAGGCCGAGGTCGCCGTGGTACGCGGTGACCGCCAGCACCGGGAAGTCCAGCGCCGGGAACTGCGAGAACATCGTGCCGGAGTCCTTGCCCCCGTAGGTGGGGACGAAGAGGCCCTGGACGCCGAGCTGGTTGCGCTTGCCGTCCTTGTTCTGGGCGCCCGGCACCTTCACCACGCCGGTGGAGGTGAGGTTCTTGGGGTCGGTGGGCAGGAAGGGGACGGCGCCCTCGTAGACCGTCTTGCCGCGGCCGTCCTTGACGCTGATCACCGGGGCGTACCCGTGCGAGAGCAGGTAGACCTTGGAGCCCGCGATGTCCAGCGGATGGTTCACCTCGATGGAGGTGTGGTGCTCCTTGCCGTCCGCGCCCTCGAAGTACGTCACATCGGCGCGGAACGTGCGCGGGGTGCCGAGCTGCGGCCCCGAGCGCTCGTACGTCGCGTCGAAGCGCTTCAGGGTGAAGCCGAAGGGCTCCATGCTGTCGGTGTCGAAGAACGGGCCCGAGGTGATGTCGTCGTACTGCGTGCGGCTGTTCGCGAACCCGTCGCCCTCGGTGAGGAGCTTGCCGCCCTCGGACTTCCACAGGCTGCCGACCGCGAAGGCGACCAGCATGACGATCAGCGCGATGTGGAAGACGAGGTTCCCGGCCTCGCGCAGGTAGCCCTTCTCGGCGGCGACCGCGCTGCCGGAGGCATCCGTGCGGAACCGGCGCCTCTTGAGCACCCGCCGGGCCGCGTCCAGCACCTCGTCCGGCTCCGCCGTCGTCCGCCAGGTCGCGTACGCGGGCAGCCGGGTCATCCGGCGCGGGGCGGCCGGCGGGCGGCCCCGGAGCTGGCCCACGAACTGCCAGGCGCGCGGGACGATGCAGCCGATCAGGGAGATGAACAGCAGCAGGTAGATCGCGGAGAACCACACCGAGCTGTAGACGTGGAACATCCCGAGCTTGTCGTAGACCGAGCCCAGGACGTCGTGCTTCGCGCGGAACTCGTCGACCTTGACCGGATCGATGGAGACCTGCGGGATCAGCGATCCGGGGATCGCTCCGAGCGACAGCAGGAACAGCAGGATCAGCGCGACCCGCATGGAGGTCAGCTGCCGCCAGAACCAGCGCGCCCAGCCGATCGGGCCGAGGGAGGGGAGGGAGACGTCCTCCTTCGGCGCGGTGGAGAGCTGGGCCCCGGCCTTGCCCAGGTCGGGCTCGGTGGGGGTGTCGGTCTTGGTGGACATCGGTTCAGATCCCAACGAAGTATCTGCTCGACCAGTTCTGCAGGCCGGACATCAAGTAGTCCCAGGCTCCGGTGAGGAGCAGGACGCCGAGCACGACCATCATTCCGCCGCCGATCCGCAGCACCCACACATAGTGGCGCTTGACCCAGCCGAACGCGCCCATCGCCTTGCGGAAGGCCAGGGCCGTGAAGATGAAGGGCAGGCCCAGGCCCAGGCAGTAGACGACGCCCAGCAGGGCGCCGCGGGCCGCGGTCGCCTGGTTCATGGAGAGGGTGGTCACGGCGGTGAGCGTGGGGCCCAGGCACGGGGTCCAGCCGACGCCGAAGAGCACGCCGAGCAACGGCGCGCCCGCCAGCCCCATGGTGGGCTTCCGGTGGAAGCGCAGCTCCCGCTGGCCGAAGCGTTTGAGCACACCCGCGAACGCCAGACCCAGCAGGATCAGCAGCCCGCCGAGTATCCGGCTCAGGATGTCCTTGTAGAGCTGGAGCGTGTTGCCGAACTGGCCGAAGAGCGTTCCGGTGGAGATGAACACCGCGCTGAAGCCGAGGACGAACAGCAGCGCCCCGGAGAGCATCCGGCCGCGCTTGGCCGCGGCCAGGTCCGTGCCGGTCAAGCCGGTGACGTAGGACATGTAGCCGGGAACGAGCGGCAGGACACAGGGGGAGAAGAAGGAGACCAGTCCGGCCAGGAGCGCGAGGGGCACGGCGGCCAGCAGCGCGCCCGTCATGACGGTCTGGTTCTGCCCGGCGGCGAGAAGGATCATGGTCACTTCTCGGCGATCAGCGGAGTGACCATCTTGCGCAGCTCGTCCTCGGTCATCGGACCGATCGACCGGGCCGCGATCCGGCCCTTCCGGTCCACGGCGATGGTGGAAGGAATCGACTGCGGGTTCACGCTGCCCTTGGGGAAGCGCAGCATCAGCTTGCCCGCCGGGTCGTACAGGCTCGGGTACGGCACCTTGTGCTGTTCCTCGAACACGGTGGCCTGCGTCTTCTCGGTGTCCCGGGTGTTGATCCCGACGAACTGGACGCCCTTGCCCTCGGTCTCCTTGGCGACCTTGGAGAAGTTCGCCGCCTCCGCGATGCAGGGGCCGCACCACGATCCCCAGACGTTGAGGATGACGACCTTGCCCTTGTAGTCCGCGATCTTCAGCGGCTTGCCCTGGAGGGTGTCGCCGGAGATGTCGGGGGCCGGCCGGCGGTCCGCCACCGGGACCGTGTCCACGCCGTCCTTGCCCTGCACGAACTTCGTCTGCGAGGAACCACCCGAAGTACCGTCCCCGCAGGCGCTCAGCGTCAGCGCTCCCAGGGCGATGCCCGTGGCGATCACGGCGGTGCGGCGGCGACCGGTCAGTCGGCTCAAGGCGCGGCAGGCACTCATGTGAAAAGTTTCGCATGGGCCTTTTGCGGATCTTCCGCACCCCCCTCGGCCGTTGCGCCCGGCATGTCGGGATGGTTCGGCCGGGGGGCGGTGGGGCTGGGATGGGGGCGGGCCTGGTCGGCGGGGCGGGCCTGGTGCGCCGCCCGCGGGGTCCGCCTGGCGCAAGCCCGGGGTCGGCGGGTGGGGGCGGGCCGAGTGTGACGCGTACGGGGCCCGCGTGCCGCGTACGGCCCGCGTGTCGCGCGCCCGGCGACCGGGGCCCCCGGTGAACGGCGGACTCGGGCGCGCCGCGTGCGTCGTCCGCGTGCGGCGCGCCCGGCCCCGGGGCTCACGCCCCCGTCATGTACGCCTTCCAGCCCCCGGCCGGCTGCTGGCCGACCTGGAGCTTCTGGAGCTTGGCGATCACCTTCGGGTCCTGCGCGTCCAGCCAGTCGGTGAACTGGCGGAAGGACACCAGCCGGACGTCCTTGTGCTTCTCGTCGGCGATGTGCTTGAGCGCTTCCTCGACGGCGTCCATGTAGATGCCGCCGTTCCACTGCTCGAAGTGGTTGCCGACGAAGAAGGGGGCCCGGTTGGTCTCGTAGGCGCGCTGGAAGCCCTTGATGTAGGACTCGGTCGCCTGCTTGCGCCAGCCCGGGTAGTTGGCCGGCGGGGCCTTGGTGGAGTTCTTCGACTGGTTGGCGAGGATGTTGTAGTCCATCGAGAGGACTTCGAACGAGTGGCCGGGGAAAGGTATCTGCTGGAGCGGGAAGTCCCAGATGCCCAGCTTCTTGGTCGGCCACATCTGCCGGCCGCCCGGCGAGCTGGCGTCGTACCGCCAGCCCAGTTCCTTCGCGGTCGGCAGCAGGTTGTCCTGCCCGAGCAGGCACGGCGTACGGCCGCCCACCAGCTCCTTGCGGTAGTCGAAGGGCAGCGGCTCCAGGTCCGTGAAACCGGTGTTCGTCCGCCAGGTCGTCACGAAGTCCACGGCCTGGTCGATCTCCGACCGCCACTGCTTCGGGGTCCAGTGGGCGACCGAGCCCGAGCCGGCGCAGAAGTGGCCGTTGAAGTGGGTGCCGATCTCGTGGCCCTCCAGCCACGCCGCGCGGACGTTCTTCAGCGTCTCGCGGATGTGGTCGTCGGTGAGGTAGCCGATGTCGGAGGCGCCGACCTTGTTGTTCGGCGGGCGGTAGAGGTTCTGCTTCGACTCCGGCAGGCAGTACAGCCCGGAGAGGAAGAAGGTCATCGCCGCGCCGTGGTCCTTCGCGAGCCTGCGGAAGCGGGGGAAGAGACCGTTGCCGACCTCGCCCGCGCCGTCCCACGAGAAGATCACGAACTGCGGCGGGGTCTGCCCCGGCTCCAGTCGCTCCGGCTTGCCGGGCTGGTTCGGCTGCGGGCCGGAGTCGGCGGTCGAGCCGTCGCCTATCGGCTTGGCCCGCGCCTGCACCTTCTTGTTGTCCCCGCCGCCCCCGGAGCCGGAACCGGTGGCACAGCCCGCGACGCCGAGCGCCGCGACCGCGCCCACTCCCATCCCCAGCAGGTTCCGCCGACTGATCGCGCGCATACCGTTCCCATCCCTGCTTGCTGCTCACCAACGCCATGTCCGTGTAGTGGACATGAGGTAGGAGGGACGGGAGGGACAGATGGGTTCCGCTTTAATGGCGCGATTATCTAATTTTTCTGATTATTGAAGATGTGACGGTTAGTAGGGGATTCGTCCGCATCAGTCACGGCGAGCCGCGTTCACGGGGATTGATACGGGTTCCCGGCCGTTCCTCGGGTCTGCGACGAGCCCGGTGGAGCGGGTCCGGTGGAGCGGGTCCGCGACGAGCCCGGCGTCGCGGACCTGTGACGAGCCCGGCTTTGGGCTCCGTGGCGGGTGGTGCGGCAACCCCGGCGCGAGCCCTTCCCAGCGGTGGGTGGCGCGCCCTCGCCCCTTCCCGTTGCGGGGACGTGGCAAGGGGCGGTGGCGGTTCCCCAGGAACCACTACCGCCCCATCTGTCTCGTGCCTCTCACCCGGAGCCCGGCAGACCCGGCACCCTCCGGACGGCTGCTACGCCCCTCCGGACGGCTGCCAACACCCTTCGCCCCGAACGCTCAGGCCCCGAACGCTCAGGCCCCGAACGCCTTCCCCTGGCTCGTCCCCTGCGCCGCCTTGCCCTTCGTCGGCTTGGCGCCCGCGCGCAGGTGGACCGGCACCAGGTCCAGAGCGGGCTCGCTGTACCCGATCGAGACGATCTTGTCGCCGCGGAAGGTGAACGAGGTCAGCGAGGCCAGCGTGCACTGCCGCTTGCGCGGGTCGTGCCACAGCCGGCGCCGCTCGGCGAAGCTGCGGACGATCCAGATCGGGAGCTGGTGGCTGACCGCCACGGCCTCGTGCCCCCGGGCCGCGTCCCGCGCCGCCCCGAGCGCGCCCATCATCCGGACGACCTGCTCGATGTACGGCTCGCCCCAGGAGGGCCGGAACGGGTTGGTCAGGTGCTTCCAGTTCGCGGGCTTCTTCAGCGCGCCGTCGCCGACCCCGAACGTCTTGCCCTCGAAGACATTCGCCGCCTCGATCAGCCGCTCGTCGGTGGCCAGGTCCAGGCCGTGCGCCTTGGCGACCGGCGTCGCCGTCTCCTGCGCCCGCTCCAGGGGCGAGGCGACGACGTGGGTGATGTCCCGCCCGGCCAGGTGCTCGGCGACCCGGTCGGCCATCTGCCGGCCCAGTTCGGACAGGTGGTAGCCGGGCCGGCGGCCGTACAGCACGCCGTCCGGGTTGTGCACCTCACCGTGCCGCATGAGATGTACGACGGTGATGTCTTCGCTGCTCATGCCATCCATCATTCACTCGGTCCGAATCGCCGGGCCCCACCGGCCCCCATGACGCGGCCGTTCCCGTCCGGGACGGCACGCGTCCCGGACGGGAAGGGAGCCGGTGGGAAACCGTTCTCGTCCGGCCCGGCCGGCCACGGCCGCGGGCGGCCGGGGCCCGTCCTCACTCCGTCGCTTCGGCGGCGGCGCGGGCGGCGGCCGGCAGCGCGGCGGCGACGCGCTCCAGCGCCCGCTCGTCGTGCGCCGTCGAGACGAACCACGACTCGAAGGCGGACGGCGGCAGGTACACGCCCTGCGAGAGCATCGAGTGGAAGAAGGCCGTGAAGCGGAACGCCTCCTGGCCCTTGGCGCCGTCGTAGTCGGTGACGTCCCGGTCGGTGAAGAAGACCGAGAACATGTTGCCCGCCACCTGGAGGCGGTGCGCCACGCCCTCCTTGGTCAGCGCGTCGCCGATCAGCGCGCGCAGCTCGGCGGAGACCGCGTCCACCTTCGCGTACGCGGCGTCGTCCAGCAGACGGAGCTGCGCGAGGCCGGCGGCGGTGGCGACCGGGTTACCGGAGAGGGTGCCCGCCTGGTAGACCGGGCCGGCCGGGGCGAGGTGCGCCATCACGTCGGCGCGGCCACCGAACGCGGCGGCCGGGAACCCGCCGCCCATGACCTTGCCGAACGTCATCAGGTCGGGCCGCACCCCGTCGATGCCGTACCAGCCGGCCTTGCTGACGCGGAAGCCCGTCATGACCTCGTCGGAGATGTAGAGCGCGCCGTTCTCCGCGCAGAGGTCCTTGAGCCCCTGGTTGAAGCCGGGCAGCGGCGGGACCACGCCCATGTTGCCGGGGGACGCCTCGGTGATCACGCAGGCGATCTGGCCGGGGTGCGCCGCGAAGGCGGCCCGCACGGCCTCAAGGTCGTTGTAGGGGAGGACGAGGGTGTCGCCGGCCTGCGCGCCCGTGACGCCCGGCGTGTCGGGCAGACCGAAGGTCGCCACGCCCGAACCGGCGGCGGCCAGCAGCGCGTCCACGTGGCCGTGGTAGCAGCCGGCGAACTTCACGACCTTGGCCCGGCCGGTGAAGCCGCGGGCGAGCCGGATCGCCGACATCGTCGCCTCCGTGCCGGAGGACACCAGGCGGACCTGCTCGACGGGCTCGATCCGGGCCACGATCTCCTCGGCCAGCTCCACCTCGCCCGCACCGGGGGTCCCGAAGGACGTCCCGCGGGCGACGGCGGCCTGCACGGCCTCGGTGACGGCCGGGTGCGCGTGCCCGAGGATCATCGGACCCCACGAACACACCAGGTCGACGTACTCACGCCCATCGGCGTCGGTGAGGTAGGGACCGGTACCGGACACCATGAACCGGGGCGTACCGCCCACGGCGCGGAACGCTCGCACCGGGGAGTTCACGCCGCCGGGCGTCACAACGGCCGCACGGTCGAACAGCGTCTGCGAAACTGGGGCATCGTACGAGTAAGTCACGCAAGCAATGGTCTCAGAGGCGTGCACGCAGGCGCGCGGCCGGGCGTTTCACACGCCGGTGACGGGGGAGGTCTCTGGGACGATGATCGGGTTTGCGCGGCTGGGGCTGCGAGTGGTCGGGTGGAGATATGCATCGCGGTGGCGAAGTGGGCGAGGGGACCGAGGACCGAGGCCCCGAGCGCGCCCAGCGAGGGCGTCACCGGCGCGAGGAGCCCAGGGGTGGGGAACCTAGGGGCGGCCGTATGGGAGTGACGTACAAGTACTTCGGCGCGCCCAACGGCGCGACCGCGGCCCGCGTCCCGATCACCATGCGGCCGGAGGAGCTGGGCGGTGACGAGCTCGGCATGGGCGGCATGTTCACCAAGATCAAGCCGGAGACGATGGCCGCCATGGTGCTCACCGGCATAGAGGGCATACCCCTGCACCGGGTGCCCCCGCTGGAACTGGTCGTCCTCCACCCCGACTACGCCGTCGTCAAACTCCCCATGACCGTCATCGACCCGCTGCGCGACATCGGCGAGGAATCCGTCGGCGCCGCCGCCTTCATCTGGTCCACCGTCCCCGACCGCGGCGGCCCGCGCGACGCCTACGCCGTCTACCGGCTCCTGCACGAATGGCAGGACTTCTCCCATCGGCTGCACGAGGCGGGGCATCAGGCGTACTGCCTGGTGTGGCCGTGAGGCCCGCACGGTCCGGGTTCGGCCGGTAGTTCCGTATCGCCCTGATGAGGTCATAACCCGGCGCGGCCCTTCCCTTTCGGGACCGACGACGTGTCGCACTCGTTCGATGGCGTCGGGGCCTGTGATGTCCGGGCCGGGGGCGCCCGTTCCGGCCCGTCCGGCGTTCGAGCCCGTCCGGCGTTCGAGGACATCCCGGCGAGCGCGGGTGCGGGTGCGGGCTTGCGGCGGGTGGCAGGTGGCGCGTGATCATTGAGCACCGGTGAACGCCGGGGGCGTTGTCCTCAATCGCCGGACGGGCTTGATTTGGCGGGACCGGCTTGGTTTGGCCGGACGGGCTTGGATTGGCCGGACCGGCTCGGATTGGCCGGACCGGCTCGGATTGGCCAAACGGGCTCGGATTGGCCGGACCGGCTTGGATTGGCCGGACGGGCTTGATTCCGCCGCTACCAGGTCGGGCGGGCTCCCACACCCCCGTCGACGACCAGGTCGTGTCCCGTGATCCAGGAGGCCATCGGCGAGGCGAGGAAGACGCAGGCGTCCCCGATGTCCTCGGGGCGTCCGAGCCGGCCGGTGGGTACGGCCCGCTCCCAGCGGCGCACGCCCTCGGGCCACTCCCGTTCCAGCCCGTCGTGACCGATCAGCCCGGGCGAGACGGTGTTGACCCGGATGCCGTACGGGCCGTACTCCAGGGCCGCCGAGCGGGCGTGCATGACGATCGCGGCCTTGGACGCGCAGTAATGGGCGTGGGCGGGAGCCGCCTGGCCGGCCTCGATGGAGGCGATGTGGGTGATCGTTCCGCCGCCGGCGCCGCGCATCACGGCCGCGGCGGCCTGGGTGCAGGCGAAGACGCTGGTCAGGTTGGTGTCCACGACCGCGCGCCAGTCGGCGAGGGTCATGCCCGGCAGCTCCTGAGTGGGCTGCACGCCCGCGTTGTTCACCACCGCGGTCAGCCGCCCCCGCCAGGCCGCCGCCTCCTGGACCACGCGGTGGCACCCGTCCTCGGTGGACAGGTCGCCGCCGAGCGCGAGCGCGCTGCCGCCGCGCTTCTCGATGCGGGTGACGAGTTCCCGGGCGGCGTCGGCACGCGAGCGGTGGTGGACGACGACGGCGGCGCCCGCGTCGGCGAACCGCTGGGCGATGCCCTGCCCGACGGTCCCGCTCGCACCGGTCACGAGGACGACGTGACCGGTGAGGGAGGGGAGGGAGGGGCCAGTTCCTTGATCGGGAGCGTCAGGAGCGTCGGGAGTGGTGGTGGGGCGGTCGGGCTGGGGCATGGAGGGGGCTCCTGGGGGTCGCGGGCGGGGCGGGGGGCTTTCTCCTGGGGTGCTGCGGACGGCGGTTCGGGGCCAGCGTCGGGGCGGCGGGGTCGGGCGTCGGGCCGACGGCATCGGGCATCGGTCGTCCGGCGGCGGGCTGACGGCGACGGGCATCGGGGTCGGCCGTCGGGCCGACGGCATCGGTCGTCCGGCCGAGGGCTCAGGGTCGGCTGAGGCTTGCGATACGGTCCGCTTCCTGGGGATAGCGCGCGGCCAGTTCGTCGGCGTTCCCGTGTTCGTACCCGTCATACGTGAACCCCGGGGCCATGGTGCAGCCGAACAGCGTCCAGGCACCGCCCTCGGCGACCCGGGCGCCCATCCAGGTGCCGGCGGGCACGGTGATCTGCACGTGCTGCCCGCCCAGGACGTCCGGGCCGAGGACGGCCGTGCGGGACGTGCCGTCCGGAGCGAGCAGGAGGAGGGTGAGCGGGTCGCCGAGGTGGTAGTGCCAGATCTCGTCGGTGGGCAGCCGGTGCAGGGCGGAGAAGTCGTCGGGGTCGGACGTCAGCAGCATGACGATCGCGGTGCCCTCCGGCCGCCCGTCCGGGCGCGGCGGCCCGGCCCAGGTCTCCTTGAAGCGCCCGCCTTCGCGGGGCAGCGGGCGCAGGCCGTAGAAGGCGGCGAGCGCTTCGGGTGTGGGGGCGTCGCGGTGCATGGCGTTGCCTTCCTTCCCGTCGTCGGCAGGTGGTGACGCGGACGGCCTCATGGCGGCCCGCACCACCCGCCCATTTACGCCCACGCGCCGCCTCTTGTCACGGCTGCCGGTTCGTCAAGTACCGCTGGACCGTGGGCGCCAGCCAGGCCACGAGTTCGTCGCGGGACATCTCGACCGCCGGCGGGAGACACAGGATGTAGCGGCACAGGGCCATGCCGAGGATCTGCGAGGCGACCAGCGCGGAACGGGTGCGCGCCTCCTCGGGGACCGGGCAGACGGCGGTGAGCACCGGCCGGATCTGCTCGGCGAAGATGGCGCGCATCCGTTCCGAACCGGCCTCGTTGGTGACGCCGACCCGCAGCATCCCCGTCAGGATCTTGTCCCTCTCCCAGCGCTCGACGAAGTGGCGCACGAGGCGGGCGCCGACCTCCTCCAGGGGAACGGTGGTCAGGTCCGGGACGCGCAGGTCGATCGCGGAGGCGGCCACGAACAGCCCCTCCTTGTTCCCGAAGTAGCGCATCACCATCGAGGGGTCGATGCCCGCCTCTTTGGCGATGGCCCGGATCGTGGCCCGCTCGTACCCGTCGGCGGCGAAGCGCTCGCGGGCGGCGGTGAGGATCGCGGCGCGGGTGGCGTCGGAGCGCCGGGGACGGGACGCGGTGAGCGGCTGGTCGGCGGAGGCTCCGGCGGACGTCCCGTCCGGTCTCCCGGCGGCAGCTCCGAACGAAGCCCCGGACGGCCCCCCGGCAGCCGGTGGACCGGCAGACGACGAACCGTCAGGCGACGGACCGGCAGGTGCCGAGCCGGAAGACGACGGAACGGCGTCGAGCCCGGCGTCGGCGGCGGGATCGGAAACGGCAGGGGTTCCGGAGGCTCCAGAGGCCCCCGGGGGCACATGGTCGACCATGCAAACGACTGTAGGCCAACGGCTGTTGACACGCCATCACCGCGCGCCCTACCGTTGCCAACAAGCGTTGACCAACAACTGTTGACCTATATGTGCCGACCCACGAATGTGGGCCGCGAGGAGACGGTCATGCACCGCGAAACCCGCGCGAACGGAACCGACAACACCAACCGGTCCCTCTCCACCGGCCTCCACGACTTCGACGCCGCCGACGCCGCCACCGATGTCGCCGGCGCCCTCCACGCACTCACCCCCGGCTCCCGTTCCGACGTCATCGTCGTGGGCGCCGGACCGACCGGCCTGCTGCTGGCGGGCGACCTCGCCGCGGCCGGTCTGAACGTCACCCTCATGGAGCGGCGCGGCCCGGAGGTCAGCAACCTCACCCGCTCGCTCGCCGTCCACGCCCGCACGCTCGAACAGCTCGACGCCCGCGGGCTCGCCGACGAACTCATCGCGGGCGGCAACCCCATCAGCGGCATCCAGGTCTTCGGCGGGACCCGGATCGGCGCGTCCGAACTGCCGACCCGCTTCCCGTTCGTCCTGATCACCCCGCAGTACGAGGTGGAGCGCCTCTTGGAGCGGCGGGCCCGGGAGGTGGGCGTCACCTTCCGGTACGACACCGAGGTGCGCGGCCTGGAGCAGGACGCCGACGGCGTGAACGTCCTCGTCCGCGAACCGGACGGCGCGTCCGGCCGCCACCGCGCGAGCTACCTCGTCGGCACGGACGGCGTGCGCAGCGTCGTCCGCAAGGCCCTGAGGCTGCCGTTCCCGGGGCGGCCGGTCATCCAGTCCGTCGTCCTGGCCGACGCCCGGCTCACCAAGGCGCCGGCGGACCGCATCACCGCGCAGGCCACCCGGGACGCCTTCGCCTTCATCGGCCCCTTCGGTGGCGACCTGTACCGCGTCATCGGCCGGAACTGGCGCCGTCCGGCCGACGAGGACACGCCGGTCACCCTGGAGGAGATCCGCGAGTTCATGCGGCTGGCCCTCGGCGACGACTACGGCGTGCACGACGTCCAATGGGCCTCCCGCTTCCACAGCGACGAGCGGCAGGTGCCCCGGTACCGCGTCGGCCGCGTCTTCCTGGCCGGCGACGCGGCGCACGTCCACTCCCCCGCCGGCGGCCAGGGCATGAACACCGGACTCCAGGACGCGGCCAACCTCGGCTGGAAGCTGGCCGCCGTCCTGCACGGCGCCGCGCCGGACCGGCTGCTGGACACCTACCACGACGAACGCCACCCGGTCGGCAAGACGGTGCTGCGCAGCAGCGGCGCCCTCATCCGCCTCGCGCTGATGCGCACGGCGCCGCAGCGCGCGCTCCGCGCGGTGGCGGGCCAGGTCTTCTCACACATCCGGCCGCTCGCCCGCCGCGCCGCGCTCCAGGTCACCGGCCTCGGCGTCGCGTACGGCGCCGAGCGCGGCGCCCACCCGCTGACCGGCACCCGCGCCCCGGACCTCCGGCTGGCGGGCGGCGGACGGCTGTACGAGGCCCTGCGCGGTGGTGGATTCGTCCTGGTCCGCCCGGCGGACGAGACGGCGGCGGATGGCGGGACGGGCGCTGTGAACGGGGCGGGCACTTCGAACGGGACGGGCGCTGCGAACGGGACGGGCGCTGCGAACGGAACGGGAGGGGGCGGCGACGTGACGGAACGGCCCCTGGTGTCCGTCACCCGCGTCTCCTGGGCCGGCGACCGGCGCACCGCCCTCCTGATCCGCCCCGACGGCTACATCGCCTGGGCCACCGACGCCACGGACCCGGCGGAACGCGCTGCCGGGCTGCGCGCGGCACTCATCCGGTGGACCGGCAGCGACCGGGCCGGCGAGGCGGCGGGAGCGGCCACGGGGGTGGTGCGCTGAGGCGTCCGTCCGGAAAGCCGGCGGCGGCAGACCGGCAGAACCATCGATGAGCATCGGTGGGCGGCTCGCACGGGGGCGGGCCGCCCACCGGGCCGCCTTCTCGGACGGCATCCGCCCACCGGCCCGCGTTTTCGGACGGCATCCGCCCACTGGCCGCGTCCGCGTTCTCGTGTGGCGTCCGCCCACCGGCCCGCGACCTCGGCGGACACCGCCCGCCGGTCGGTGCCTCCTGGCTCACCGCCCCCGGGGCGCGTACATGATCAGGGCCATGCCGACGAGGCAGAGCAGGGCACCGGCCACGTCCCAACGGTCGGGCCGATAGCCGTCCGCCACCATGCCCCAAGCCAGCGAACCGGCCACGAACACGCCCCCGTACGCGGCCAGCACCCGCCCGAAAGCGGCGTCCGGTTGCAGCGTGGCGACGAACCCGTACGCCCCCAGGGCGATGACACCGGCCCCGATCCAGATCCAGCCCCGGTGCTCCCGAACCCCCTGCCACACGAGCCAGGCCCCGCCGATCTCGAAGACGGCGGAGAGGAGAAAGAGAAGCACGGAACGGGCGATCAGCATGGGACCAAGGCTAGGTGGCGTGGTCCATGCGGCCCGGCCACGCCGCATGAGTGATGAGCCCCGAGAAGGGATCGGCGTCGCGGTGATCAGCAAGCCGCCGTGTCGAAGCTCCACGCGTTCTCAGGGGCGTGAGAGGCAGCGCCATAGGCTGTGTCTATGGCGCCACGTCGGCTTCCGGCAGCGGCCACCGACCGACGCACGGGACGGAGCAGTCATCAGCCATGACCGACCGGGCCGATCTCCTGTCCGGCGAGGAACTCCCGGACGGATTCCGTTACCCCGCCACCTTCCTGCGCGCGGTCGGCTCCGGGCTGGCCGGGCTCGAACCGTGGTGGCTCCTGGAGGCGGAACACCTGCGGGCCCGGGCGAGGGGCCTTCGCGAGCGGTTCCCGCGGCGTCGGCTGGTGCCGTTCTCCCGTAGGGAAGACAACGACGACGTCGCCTGCTGGGACCTCGACAGCGGAACCGTGCGCGTCATCCACGACTTCACCACGCCCGGCCGGGAAAACCGGGCCGAGTTCGCCACCTTCGACGACTGGCTGCGCGCGGCGCTGGAGGACTTCCTCGCGGAGGACTTCCCCGGGGAGGACTTCCTCGCGTCCGACTGACGCCCCCGGCTCCCGGCCGATGCCCCAGCCCGGCCACGTCCCGCACCGAGGCATGGGACATCCCCGTCCCCCTCCCCCACCCCACCCCCACGTACCATCGGCCTCCGTTCCGTACCGGAACGTGCCCGAACACCGCCCCGAGGAGACGCTTCATGACCGATGCCGCCCACTCCCCCGTCCCCGTGTCCGAGGAGGCCCCCATCGCTGTCATCACCGGTGCCAGCAGTGGCATCGGGGCCGCCACCGCGCGGCGGCTGGCGGCGGCCGGGTTCCGTGTCGTTCTGACGGCGCGGCGGGCGGAGCGTATTCAGGCGCTGGCCGACGAACTGCCGGGCGCGCGGGCGTACCCGCTGGACGTGACCGACCGGGCGGCCGTGGACGCCTTTGCCGCCTCCCTGCCCTCCGTCCGGGTGCTGGTCAACAACGCCGGTGGCGCGCTCGGCGCCGACCCGGTCGCGACCGGCGATCCGGCCGACTGGCGCGCGATGTACGAGGTCAACGTGCTGGGCGTGCTCAACGTGACCCAGGCGCTGTTGCCCGCCCTGACCGCGTCCGGTGACGGAACGGTCGTCGTGCTGTCCTCCACCGCGGGCCACGGAACCTACGAGGGCGGCGGCGGGTACGTCGCGGCCAAGCACGGCGCGCACGTCCTCGCCGAGACGCTGCGCCTGGAGCTGTGCGGGCAGCCCGTCCGCGTCATCGAGATCGCGCCCGGCATGGTCAAGACGGAGGAGTTCGCCACCACCCGGTTCCGCGGGGACGCGGAGAAGGCCGCCAAGGTGTACGAGGGCGTGGCCGAGCCGCTGACCGCCGACGACGTGGCCGACACCATCGAGTGGGTGGTGACCCGGCCCTCCCACGTCAACGTCGACCTGCTGGTCGTCCGGCCGCGCGCCCAGGCGTCCAACACCAAGGTGCACCGGGAGCGTTGACGCGGACGGAGGGACGGCGCCCGGCGGTGCGGCGCCGGGCGGAGGGGGTGACTCCGGGGCCGGGCCGCCCGCCGGACCGGGCGGACCCGCCCGAACCGCGGAGGGAGACACCCGCCCGGCCCCGGTCGAGGTGAACGGCCAGGCCCTGCGGCCCTTCACCTCGCCCTCACCACCATTCACTCACGCCCGGTAGAGGGCGCGCGTGGGCTCAGCGGGCCTCTTCGTGGGCCGTTGGGCCCTTACGCGCACCCGCGGACGCATCCGCGTGGTCCCGGCGTGGTCGCGTCTGCGTAGCGGGACGTCGGCCCGCACAAGGCCATCCCCCGGCCCACGCGAAGCCCCCTCAAGAACGGTGCTCCCATCCCCGCGCCGTCCGGGTCAGTTCCTCGAAGCCGAGGTCCGCCAACTCCCGCAGCTCCTCCGGCTCGTCCGCCGACGCGTACGCCAGCAGCCGGTCCGCGCCGGCCAGCCGCAGCCAGCGGGCGGCGTGGCCCAGGAGCCACCGGGCCAGGCCGGTGTCCCGGTACGCGTCCGCGACGTGCAGGTTGCCGACATCCGCGAGGCCACCGCTACGGGCGTACCGCTCGGCGCGGTCCAGGACGGTGTCGACCTCGATGTAGCCGATCACCTCACCGTCCAGATGGGCCGAGAACCGCGTGCCGCACTCGCCGAGCGTCCGGCGCAGCTCCGGCCCGGCCTGGGCGAGCGGAGGCGCCAACGCGCCGGGCGCGGACAGCGCGGCCACCTCCGCGATCAGCAGGACCTCCGTGTCCCCGGTGTGCGCGAAGCCCGCCCGTTCGTAGGCGGCCCGGACGTGCGGCCAGGGCTCCGGCAGGCCGTAGACGCCGGGCGCGGGGAGCGCGCCGTCCGCGCGCCGGACGGAGACCCGCCACCGCCCCAGCCGGGCCAGGCAGGCCGCCATCAGCAACTCGCCCGCATCCTCGGCGTCCGGCCAGAACGAGGCGCCCGGCCGGCACAGGAACCAGGCGATCTCGCCCACGCCCCGGTAGTCCTCCCCCACGTCCGGATCGTCGCGGTAGCGCAGCAGGTGGGCGGCGGCGACGACGTACCGGCGCTGCTCGGCGACGAGCGTGACGCGCTCGGCCACCCACGGATCGACGATGAACTCGTCCGGCTGCCGCTGGAGTTGGCTCAGCACGGTGTTCACCGACACCGACACGCCGGGGATGACGGCGGCGACGTGGTCGTTGACCAGTTCGGTGAGTTGTTCGCGGTCGCCCCGGCGGAAGGGGCGCACTTCCGGCGCACCGGGCGCGGCGGACGGGAACGGGGCAGGCATGACGGGCCTCCTGGGCACGAGTGACGAGTGCGGGGAGCCGCCATGCGATGCGGTATGCGGGGAGGATAACAAGACGGATGTGCGAACGGGCGCCTGCGTCCCCACTCCCCCACCCCGGGGGCGATGGGAACGGACGGGGTGCGAGCCCGCCCTCTTCCCAGGACGTGACGTTTGGGCATCAGACCGGCCCCTGACCGGTCAGGCCGGACCCGTCACTGCGTCCCCGACTCCGGATCCCCCGTCCCCGGCTCCGTCACCCCGTGCCAAGCTCCGTCACCCAGCCCCAGGCTCCGGGTCCCCCGTCGCGTACGGATTCTCGACGCCCTCCGGCAGAACGCCCACGAACGGCTCCCCCTCGCCCGCAAAGACGTACGCCCCGCCCTCGATCCGCTCGATCAGGCCCCGGGTCCACGAGGCCCAGGCGTCCGCCGAGTTGATCCACATGTTCATGATCTCGCCGATGTGGCCGAGTGGCTCCGGCGTGTCCTCGGGGATGTAGTGCTCGGTGACCGTGGACTGCCAGCCCTCCAGGGCCCGCACCCGTTCCTTGAGGAGGGCCACCACCTCGGACCGCGGCAGGTCCACCATGAAGCCGACGCCCGCGCTCAGCTCGTCCACCTTCTGATCGTGCTGCGACAGCGCCTGGCGGAGCAGGGTGAAGTACTCCTCCTCGCCCGCCTCGGTCAGCTCGTACTCGGTGCGCGGCGGACCGCCGACCGTGCTGGGCGCGATGTCGTGCGCGAGCATCAGCCCTTGCTTGGCCATCTGCTTGAGCGCGTGGTAGATCGAGCCGGGTTTGGCGTTGGACCACTCGTGGGCGCCCCAGAATTCGAGGTCGTTGCGCACCTGGTACCCGTGTGCCCGCCCGTGCTGCCGCACGGCTCCCAGAACCAGCAGCCGGATCGCCGACATCGTGACCTCGCCTCTCACCACTCCTACAGAGGCAAGCCTAGACGCCGGGATCACTCGCCGACGGCGAGCCTCCTTGACGGGCCACCGGTGTGCCTGGCCACGCCCCCTCCCGAAAATGCCGGGCCGGGGCGCCGGACTCGTACGTAGGATCGGCCGGGTCGCGCGCCGGGCCCGTCCACAGGCTCGTCCGGAGGAACGCGGGACAGGTGACGCGGACGGCGCACCGCGGCGGGGAGCGGTCCCCGCGCGAAGTGACCGGGAGGACGACGATGCCCATCAGAGCGGCCCGGCCGGACGAGGCGGAGCGGCTGACCGAGCTGGCCCTGCGCTCCAAGGCGTACTGGGGCTACGACCCCGCCTTCATGGAGGCGTGCGGGGAGGAGCTCACCCTGCGCGAGGCGGACGTCGAGCCGTGCCGCACCCACGTCTACGAGCGAGACGGGCGGCTGCTGGGCCTCGTCACCCTGGAGGGCGAGCCGCCCGAAGGCGTCCTGGGGATGTGCTTCGTCGAACCGTCCGCCATAGGGCAGGGGATCGGCCGGCGGCTGATGGAGCACGCCCGCTCCCAGGCGCGGCGGCTCGGCTTCGACCGGCTGAGCATCGACGCGGACCCGAACGCCCTGCCCTTCTACCTCGCCATGGGCGCCGTACAGGTCGGGACGGCGCCTTCGGGGTCCATACCGGGGCGGGAGCTGCCGCGCTTGTCGCTGGCCGTGGCTCCGGGGACGGGGTAGCGGGCGGGCGGGCCGGGCGGCGGGAGCCCACGGCGTTCCCGCCACCCCGCGCCCGCCACTGCACCGAGACCGCCCACGGCCGTCTCGTCAGTCCCCGTCCGCTGTCGCACGGAGACCGCCCAGCGCCGCCCCGTCACTCCTTGTCCAGTGCCGCACCGAGACCGCCCACGACCGCCCCGTCACTCCCCGCCCGCTGTCGCCTCCTGCGCCGCGCGCTCCGCGTCCACGAGGGCGAAGGCGGTCTGCCCGTCCAGCGACTCGCGGATGATGTCCGCGTGACCGGCGTGCCGGGCCACCTCCTCGATGAGGTGCAGCAGCAGCCAGCGCATCGACTGCTCGGCCTTGGGCGGGAACCAGGGGGCCTCCGGCAGCGGGAACGTCTGGTTGAGGTCGGGCACGGACCGGAGGAACTCCTCGGTGCGCCGGGCCACCCGCTCCCAGTGCGCCAGCATCCCGGCCACCGTCTCGTCCCCCACCAGCCGGAAGCTCTCGTTCCAGGTCTCCGGAGTCCGCTGGACGGTCGGGGGAACCTGCTCCGCGATGTCGAGCCAGTTCTGCTCGACCTCCACCACGTGCTTGAGCAGGCCGGAGAGGGACAGCTCGCTGGCGCTCGGCCGCTGGGCGGCCTGCTCGTCGGTCAGGCCGAGGAGCGAGCGGCGGATGCCGCCGCGCTGCGCCTCCAGGAAGGCCAGAAGCGCGCCGAGCTCGTCACCGTGGGCTTCTGCGGAGACGTGGGTGGGCATGGGAGCCGCCTTTCCTGGGTCGGTAGATCGATGGCCGTCCGCGTTGCGAACAGTTACGAACCTACGGCCAGTAGCGGTCAGGTTCTGTCCTCTACTCGGCGGCCGACGACGATTGAGGAGCAGTCGGCCTCCATGCCGTGATCAGCCACGCCCCCACAAGGGACGAACTGGGACGGACTGGGACCCTCACGACAGTCCGAAATCATCACGACGGTCCGCAACCCTTACAACCGTCCGGAACCCTCACGACCGTCCGGAACCCTCACAACGGCCCGGAACCCTCACAGCGGAAGCCGGCGCCGCCCGTGCTGCACCGACACCCACTTCTGCGTCGTGAACGCCTCGACCGCCGATTCCCCGTTCAGCCGCCCCACCCCGGAGAACTTCTCCCCGCCGAACGCCACCAGGGGCTCGTCGTGCACCGTGGCGTCGTTGACGTGGATCATGCCGGTCTCGATGCGCCGGGCGATCCGCACGCCGCGCTCCACGTCCCGGGTGTGCACCGCGCCGCTGAGTCCGTAGGGGCTCTCGTTGGCGATGCGGACGGCCTCCTCCTCGCCGTCGAAGGAGGTCAGCAGCACCACGGGCCCGAAGATCTCCTGGTCGTTGATGCCGGAGGTCCGGGGGAGCCCGGCCAGGACGGTGGGCTCCACGAGGCTGCCGATCGTGCGTCCCCTGACGAGCGCGGTCGCGCCTTCCTTCAGGGCGCGCTCGACCAGCGCGGCCAGGGCGTCGGCCTGCAGGGTGTTGATCAGCGGCCCGATCTGGATCCCGTCCTCCCGAGGGTCCCCCGCCCGCAGGGCCCGCACCCGGGCGACGAACTTCTCGGTGAACTCCCGCTCCACGGAACGGTCCACCAGGACGCGGTTCGCCGCCATGCAGACCTGCCCCTGATAGACGAAGCGGCTGAACACGGCCGCCTCGACGGCATAGTCGACGTCCGCGTCGTCCATGACGATCAGCGCGCTGTTCCCGCTCAGTTCGAGGATCACGCGCTTGAAGTGCCCCGCGCCGACGGCGGCGACATGCCGGCCCACCTTGTCGGAGCCGGCGAAGGAGATCACCTTCGGCACGGGGTGCTCGATCAGCGCGTCGCCTATCTCGGCGATGTCGGTGATCAGGACGTTCAGCAGGCCCGCCGGCAGCCCGGCGTCCTCGAAGATCTTGGCGATCAGCCCGCCGCCGACGATCGGCGCGTTCTGGTTCGGCTTGAGGACGACCGCGTTGCCGAGCGCCAGCGCCGGCGCCACGGACTTGATCGCCACCAGGAACGGGAAGTTGAACGGGCTGATGACGCCCACCACGCCGACCGGGAGCCGGTACACGCGGTTCTCCCGGCCGTCCACCGGCGAGGGCAGGATGCGCCCCTCCTCGCGGACGGTCCCCTGGATCGCCTCGCGGACGAATTCCTTGGCGAGCATCACCTCGTACGCGGCCTTCGCGCGGGTGGCGCCCAGCTCGACCACCATCGCCTCGACGATGTCGGCCTCGCGCTCGCCGATGAGCCGGACCACGTTCTCCAGGATGCCCCGCCGGTGGTACGGCCCGGCCTCGGCCCACGCGCGCTGGGCGCGCTCGGCGGCGCGGTAGGCCAGGTCCACCTCGCCGACGCCGGCGACGGTGATGGACGCCAGCTTCTCCTGGTCGTAGGGATTGAAATCGATGATGTCCCAGGATCCGCCGCCGACCCGCCACGCACCGTCGATGTACTGGTAGGCCAGCTCGGCGAAGAAGGACATGGCATTCCTACTCTGTACGGCTCGTGAATCGGCACCGATCGTGAATCTGTACGGATCGTGGATCTGCACAGCCCGTGAATCTGTATCGATCGTGAATCTGTACGGCTTATGCGGAGTTGCGGAAACACGGCGGACGGAACGGGGTGAAACGCGTGCGCCGAGGCGGCAGTTGCCACCTCGGCGCCATCGTACCCGTGTGCTAATTGAGTTGGAGAAGTCCCCGCAGAAGGTCGCGGCTGTCCTCGGGACTGGGGCTGTCCGCCTGCAAGCACCCCATGACGCGCTCGTACTGCGCGACCTCGTCGGGCTTGTCCAGATAGAGCGCGCTGGTGAGCTGCTCCAGATAGACGAGGTCGGAGAGGTCGGACTCGGGGAACCGCAGCATCGTGAAGGCGCCGCTCTCGCCCGCGTGACCACCGAAGTGGAACGGCATGACCTGGAGCCGGACGTTCGGCCGCTCCGACATGTCGATGAGGTGCTGGAGCTGGCCCCGCATGACGGCCCGGTCCCCGTACGGGCGGCGCAGCGCGGCCTCGTCCAGGACGCAGTGCAGCTCCGGCGCGCGCTCGGCGACCAGCAGCTTCTGCCGCTCCTGGCGCAGCGCCACCCGCCGCTCGACGTCGGCGGCCGGGGCGCCCGGCATCCCCCGGCTGACGACGGCGTGCGCGTACGCCTCGGTCTGCAGCAGGCCGTGCACGAACTGGACCTCGTACGTACGGATCAAGGAGGCGGCGCTCTCCAGGCCGACGTAGGTCTGGAACCACCCCGGCAGAACGTCGCCGTAGCTGTGCCACCACCCCGCCACGTTGGCCTCGCGGGCCAGCGCGAGCAGCGCGTCACGCTCCCGTGCGTCGTTCACGCCGTACAGCGTGAGCAGGTCTTCCACATCCCGCGCTTTGAAGCTCACCCGGCCCAACTCCATGCGGCTGATCTTTGATTCGGACGCACGGATCGAGTAGCCGGCCGCCTCACGGGTTATCCCGCGGGACTCACGCAGCCGCCGGAGCTGCGATCCCAGCAGGATGCGCCGCACCACAGACCCGCTCGACTCACTTGCGGACACCTTCCGACCCTCCTGTGGACCTCCCCGTCCAACAATGGGCCGCAGTCTGCCACGTTCAGGCTTCATTGAGTGCTCATCCGGTTACTGATATGTGCGGACCGGTCATCTGTCCACCCCTGTGCGTAGGGGGAAACCACTGGTTCCCGTAAGAAGAAATAGGCGCTAAAGGCCACGGCCATACGCAAACGCGGCGCGTGCACGTGCATCTGCCCTTGCATCTGGCGTACGCATTCGGAACGATGGGCGACGCACGCATGCACGCTCGTGAAAGATCCCCCGGTACCGTCCGACCGGTCCGGATCATGACGTCCGCGAACGCCAGGAGTGCCTCGCATGGGGACCAGGGTTTTGACCGCGCTAGAGCCGTTGTGGCGGGGCCTACCGTCCGTCGATCCCCTACCCGGCTCCAGCTCCGTCTCCTGTCCGCTCCAGCCGCGTTACGAATCGGTCCGGGGTGCCCGCCAGTTCACCCGCGAGACCCTGAGCCGCTGGGAATTGGACGACCTGTTCGACGGAGTCGCGCTGGTCGTCTCCGAACTCGTCACCAACGCCCTGCGGCACGCCGTCCTGACACCGGACGAGGCCGTGGCGGCGGCTGCCGCGCCGAACGCCGGGGCCGGTCTCGGCGTCGGCCTGGTCCCGGCCCCGGGGCCCGCGTCGGTCCCCGACCCTTCGTCGGCCCCCGGCCCTTCGTCGACGCCCGGCCCGGCGTCGCCCCCCTCCGGCTCGGCGCTCGACGAGGCCGACCCCGCCCAGCTGCACCTGATGCGCTGGTCCTCCCGCCTCATCTGCGCCGTGCGCGACTCCAGCGACGCGTCCCCGGTGTCCGGCGAGGCGGACGAGGGCGCCGAATCGGGGCGCGGGCTCCACCTCGTCGAGTCCTTCAGCGACAGCTGGGGCTGGCACCCGCTGGCCGGCGCCCCGCACGGCAAGATCGTGTGGGCGCTTTTCCGGGTGCCGTAAGACGGGTCGGCCCGCACCGGTCGGCGTGAGGGCCGCACGTCCCGGTCGGCGTGACGGGCACGCCCCGGTCGGTGTGAGAGACCGGCTCCGATTCTGTGCTTTTCCGGCCGCCTTTCGACCGACATACATCGTCAATCACGCCACCGACAAGCGTCAATTGCCCATCAAGTGATCGAACTCGCCGTCCTTGACGCCGAGGATCATCGCCTCGACCTCCGCCGGGGTGTAGATGAGCGCGGGCCCGTCGGGAAACCGCGAGTTGCGCACCGCGACCTCACCCCCGGGCAGTTTCGCGAACTCCACACACGATCCCTGCGAATTGCTGTGCCGGCTTTTCTGCCAGGCGACTCCGTGAAGGTCCGTCGCGGCCATGCCGTTGTACGCGTGGGGCACAGGACTCTCCCAGGTCGAGCGCAAGACAACTGACCGGGATCATAACGCCGTTCACGTGCCGATGCATGAGCATATGCACGTGCACGACGCCCTGTACCTGCGCGATCACGGTGGGACAGTCAGGCACGGGCGGCGCACCACCGTCCGTGAGCACCCCACCCCGAGGCGTACGCCCCATCACCATCCGCGCGGCGCCCCGCTTTCTCGGCTTCCGCCACGACCTGACGCCATCCCCGTCGTCCTCCCCTGTATCCCTTCACCCCCTTCGTCCCGTCGCCCCCTCCTTCCCGTCGTCACCGTGACACGTAGGGCAGCAGCGCCATCTCCCGGGCGTTCTTGATCGCACGGGCCAGCTGCCGCTGCTGCCGCGCCGACACCCGCGTCACCCGCCGACTGCGGATCTTGCCGCGATCGGAAATGAACTTCCGCAGCAGGTCGGTGTCCTTGTAGTCGATGTACGTGATGTTCGCCGCATCCAGCGGATTGGCCCGACGGGCCGGTGTACGGCGCGGGGTGTGACGACGGGGCATGGCGGGTGGCTCCTTGTCTGTCCGTTCGTTTGAGGGGTGCGCTTTGGGGTTCGGCGCGCGGGGGTCCGGGCTCGTTGCCTGCGGCCCGGGGCCCGGGGCCCGCGGGGGGGCGATCCCCGCGGACGGCGGCGGCCCCCTCAGCGGGCCTCGCGCTTCCCGTACCGCCGCTCGAAGCGCTCGACGCGCCCCGCGGTGTCCAGGACGCGCGCCGTCCCCGTGTAGAAGGGGTGGCTCGCCGACGAGATCTCCACGTCGATGACGGGGTAGGTGTTGCCGTCCTCCCACTCCACGGTCTTGTCGCTGGTGGCCGTCGAACGGGTGAGGAAGGCGAACCCGGCGGCCCGGTCGCGGAAGACGACCGGCCCGTAGGCGGGGTGGATTCCAGGCTTCATCGGGGTCAGCGCTCCTCTCGGAAGGTGACGTGGCGACCGGCGACCGGGTCGTACTTGCGCAGTTCGAGCCGGTCGGGGTCGTTACGGCGGTTCTTGCGGGTCACGTAGGTGTAGCCGGTGCCGGCGGTGGACCGGAGTTTGATCACGGGTCGGAGTTCGTTGCGGGCCATGCGGCTATTATACAGAAATGGTTCCCATTTTCATTAGGAGGTACGAGCCTTGTCGTCCCACTGCCAGCTGACCGGCCGCAAGCCCGGCTTCGGCAACGCCGTCTCCCACTCCCACCGACGCACGTCCCGGCGGTTCGACCCGAACATCCAGCGCAAGCGCTACTGGCTGCCCAGCGAGAACCGCACCGTCCGGCTCACCCTCAGCGCCAAGGCCATCAAGACCGTGGACGCCATCGGGATCGAGGCCGCGGTCGCGCGCATCCGCGCCCGAGGGGAGCGCGTCTGATGGCGAAGAAGAGCAAGATCGCGAAGAACGAGCAGCGCCGGGCGACGGTCGCCCGCTACGCGGCCCGGCGGGCCCTCCTGAAGGCCGTCATCCGCGATCCGGCGGCCCCGGAGGACGAGCGCTCGGCCGCCCGCCGGGAGCTGAACCGGCAGCCCCGGGACGCCAGCCCGACCCGCGTCCGCAACCGCGACAGCGTGGACGGCCGCCCCCGGGGCTACTTCCGCGCCTTCGGGCTCTCCCGCGTCCGCCTGCGCGAACAGGCCCACGCGGGGTACCTGCCGGGGGTACGGAAATCCAGCTGGTAGGGACGCCGGCCGGAGGCGTCGTCGGGTCGTAGGGGGGTGCTGGGGCGGAGGGGGCGTCGAGGGTGTCGGGGGCCGCTGGTGGCCTCCGGGGCGTCGGGGGTGCCGGGGGTCGCTGGTGGGCCGGGCCTCCGGGGCGTCGGGGGCCGCTGGTGGGGCTGTCCTTCACCGAGTCCTCAGACCCAAGACCGGCCCATCCGGCGCCCCCCTCGGCCGGGCCCAGTCAGGACCGATCAGACCCGGCCGAGGGCAATCGGCACGAGGGCGTAATACTGGACGTAACGCGCATACGCGCCCCGCGCTCCCCGCGCCCGCCACGAGAGACGAGAGCGAGAAGTCCCCTATGCTCCGCAACGCCCTTGAGCCCTGGCACCTGATCCTGGTCGTCCTGGTCCTCGTCCTGCTCTTCGGTTCGAAGAAGCTGCCCGACATGGCCCGGGGCCTGGGGAAGTCGATGCGCATCCTGAAGGCCGAGGCGAAGGCCATGAAGGACGACGTGCGGGACGGCGCCAAGGAGGGCTACCGGGGCGAGACCGAGTCCCAGCAGCCGGAGCGGGCACCCATCACGTCTCACTGAGGAAGCCCGGCGACCATTCGAGGCACCTGAGCCGCCAGAGGGGGCGTCCATACCGCCCCGGTGCGCCACCCGCAGCGCCTCCTGAGAGGCGTCCACTGGCCGAGGCAGGCCATGCTGCTCTCCTCCAAGGCCCTGCCCGCTTCCCGTTCCGGGGCCGTCGGCGCCATGGTGGGCCTCCTTCGTGCGGAGCGGCCGTGGCAGCCTGTGCGAGCCGATCGTGCTCGTACGGCTCAATTGCCACCCGATCGGGAAAGCCGCGACGGGTTTGAGGGAAGGCCCGCCGGCCCCCTCTTCGCTAACTGTCGCCGCCCTCGTCGATCAGCCTCCGTACCTCGCGGCCGATCAGGCCGAGGCGCGCTTCGGCCACCAGGGGGACGGCGCGGCGCTGGCGGCGGGCCTCGGAGAGGTCGATGTCGATGGTGACCAGGGCCGTCTCCCATCTGGGCGCCTGGGCGACCACCGCGCCGCGCGGGTCGATCACCCGGGAGCCGCCCCAGAAGGACGCGCCGTTCTCATTGCCCACCCGATTGACGAAGACCAGCCAGCACTGGAGCATCCGCGCCGTATAGGAGAGCAGCGTCTCCCAGTAGGAGACCGTGTCCATGGCCTCCGGGTCCAGGCTGGCCGCGCTGTTGGTCGGCACGAACAGGACCTCCGCCCCGTCCTGGACCGCCAGCCACGGCAGTACGGGCTGCCAGGCGTCGTTGCACACCAAGGTGGCGCCGCGGCCACCGCTGGGGGATTTGGCCAGGTCGAAGGCTCGCAGCGTCTGGCCGGGACTGACGTGCTTGCGTTCCTCCCAGGCCAGGTAGTTCGGGAGGTAGAGCTTGCGGTGGGCGTGCACCAGGGCGCCGTCCGCGTAGTAGGCCGCCGTGTTGTACGCGCGCAGGCTGGTGTGCTCGTGGAACCCGACCAGGACGTCGGAGCCGAGCCCGCTCAGTTCGAGCAACCGGGGGTCGCCCGACTCGATGGACATGTCCTGGTCGAGGCCACCCAAGTGGTAGCCGTGCAGGCTCAGTTCCGGGAAGACGACGACGCCTGCCCCTTGGGACGCCGCCTCCTCGACCTGTTCCCGGGCGAGGGCGATGTTGTGTTCCACGTCGCCCAGCACGCAGTCCGTTTGCGCCAGCGCCACCCGCATCGCCACACCTCACCCTCGCTTCGCACACCCTCCCCATTCATCCCTCTCGTTCTATTTTGTCGCTCCTGGGCCAGGTCGCCAGAGGAGCCGGGCGGCGGCCACTGACAGACGGAGATCAACAGGCTTGGGCCTGGCCCACGCCCGCCCGTGCGGGAGCGGGCACAGGCGCCGGCAGGCCCATGAGCCCGCGGACAGGCGCCCGCCCCCAGGCACGGTGGATCAGGCCCCGAGGAACTGCTCCATCGTGGTGGCCAGGGCCACCGGCGCCTCCAGCATCGGGTAGTGGCCGGAGCCCGGCAGGGTGACGATCTCCGCGCCGGGGTACCAGAGCCCCCAGGTCGCCCGCATGAGCTCGGCCGTCAGCGCCACGTCGTACGCCCCGACGACGACGCGCACGGGCACGGCTCGCTCCTTGGTCACTGCGGCGACCGCGTCCGAGAGGTCGCTCGATTGCCAGTCCGCCAGATAACCGGCGTGCGCCTCCTGGCGTGAGGCGTCCAGGGAGCGCCGGACCACGCGGTCCAGCCAGACGCCGCCCGCGCGGTGGCCGGTCGCCAGGTCGATGATGGCGCGGCGCTTCGACGGATCGGACGAGGACCCGAAGAACAGGTCCCGGGCCTGCTCGTCCATGGGATACGGGCCCGCGGGGAGCGGCGTGAGGGCCACCATGCGCTCCACCCGCTGCGGCGCGCGGATCAGGACCTGCTGAACGGCCTTGCCGCCCATGGAGTGACCGACCAGCGCGAACCGCTCCCAGCCGAGCTGGTCCACCAGGGTCAGCGCGTCGTCGGCGATCTCGGCGAGGTCGTAGCGCCCGGTGACGTACTTGCGGTCGCCGTAGCCGCGGTAGTCCATGAACACGTACGTGAAGGCGTCCTGGTCCAGGTAGTCGAGGAACGCGCCCCAATGGGCCGAGGTCAGGAACCAGTCGTGGAGGACGAGGACGTGCCGAGGTCCCGTTCCGAGGGTGCGGTGGGCGATGGCCATGGGGCGGCTCCTTGGGTGAGGCGCGGTGCGGGGGGATCGGGGTGGTGCGGGGGGATCCGGGCGGTGGGGCGGGATCGGGGCGGTGGGGCGGGATCGGCGCGGTGTGCTCTGCGGGATGGTGCGGTGTGCTCTGTGGGACGGTGCGGGGCCGGTGGTCGCTCAGGCGGACGGATTCGGGAACGGCGGGGGGAGGCGATCACCCGCGTTGTCATGAGTGACCGCCCGGTGCGGGGACGGCCGGGATGGAAAGCGCTGGTGTGGAAAGCGCCAGGGTGCAAAGCGGCGGGGTGGGAGGTGGTCGTCTGGTGCGTCGTGAGCTGTTCGGCGGGCGGCAGGTGCATTGTCCGGTCGTCGACGGGTGCCTGGGTAGGCCGCGTGGGACGTCCGGTGCATCGGATCCGCGGGTAGGGCGTGCAGGTTTCCGGCGCCCCGGGCGCGTGGACGGGCCGTGCGGCGGAGCCGACGCGTCGACGCGTCGGCGGACGAGCCGCGTGAGCGTGCCGACGCCTCGGGTGTACGACGTTTCCACTGGTCAGGGGCGTTGTCAGTGGTCGGGTGTGGAATGGGCGCATGAACGGGAAAGTGACGGTGACCCACGCGCAGGTGCTCGCCTGGCGGCTGCGGCGGCAGGGCCTGGCTCCGCGCACCGACGCGTCGGTGCCGGAGGTCGTGGAGCGGCTGGCCGGGGTGCAGGCGCAGGTGGCCTCGTCGGCGCAACTGGCGGTCGCGTCACGGCAGGTGAGCCCGTCACCGGACGCGGTGTCCCAGGCGCTGGACGCTCGTTCGATCGTCAAGACGTGGGCCATGCGCGGGACGCTGCACTGGCTGACGCCCGCTCACATGGGTGCGTACCTCTCCCTGCTCGGCGCGGCACGGACATGGGAGAAACCCGCCTGGCAGAAGGCGTTCGGGGTGAGTGCGGCCCAGATGGCGGCCATGGGCGAGGCCGTGGACGAGGTGCTGGACGACCGGGTGCTCACCCGGCAGGAGCTCACGGACGCCCTCTTGTCCCGCGCCGGATTCGCCGGCCTGGCCGGGCAGTTGTCCTCCGGCTGGGGCGCCGTGCTCAAGCCGCTGGCGTGGACCGGACGGCTGTGCCAGGGGCCGACGCGGGGCCAGAAGGTGACGTTCGCGGCACCTCGTTCGTGGGTGCCGGGCTGGCGCGGCATACCCGAGCCGGACGAGGCCGCCGCCGTGGTGATACCGGCGTACCTGCGCGCCCACGGCCCGGCGACGCCGGAGGCGTTCGACGCCTGGCTGCTGCGTGGGGCCACCCGCAAGGCCACGCTGCGGGGATGGTTCGCCTCGCTGGGGGAACGGCTGGTCCCGGTGGAGGTGGACGGTGCGGGCGGGGCGTACGTCCTGGCCGAGGACGCCGATGAACTGGCGCGTACGGAGCCCTCGCGGGAAGTACGGCTGCTGCCGGGGTTCGATCAGTACGTCCTCGGCCCCGGAACGTCGGACGCCCGCCTGATAGCACCGGCCCGGCGCAAGGCGGTGAGCCGGGCCGCGGGGTGGATATCCCCCGTCGTGGTGCACGCGGGGAGGGTCGTAGGGGTGTGGGACTTCACGGACGAGGGGGTGGCGGTGACGCTCTTCGAGGAGGACGCCGAGGTTCCGAGGGCGGGGCTGGAGGCGGAGGTGGCACACCTGGCCCGGTGCACGGGCCGGGAGGACCGGCGGCTGGTGGTGCGCAGGGGGTGAGTGAGGGGTGAGTGGGGGGTGAGTGGGGGCCGGTTACGGGCCGCACGTGGAGATGGGGCGCCGGTAACGCCCACGGTTGGCTCGGTGCGCGCGGTTGGCCTGGTGCCCGCAGCCGACCCGGTGCACGCGGCTGGCCCAGCGGCCTCGGTCGACTCGGCCCACGCGGCCGTCGTCGCCGTGATGCCCTCGCCGGCCACCACGGCTTGACCGACCCTCTCGCCGGCGGGCTCCCCCGCCGAGACCGCCTCCCGCACGGCCGACGCCTGCCGCATGACCCGCAGACCCACCGACCCGCAAACCGGCGGACCGGCGGACCGGCAGACCGGCAGACCGGCACAGAGAGCAGTACCAAGATCCGCACCGAAATCGGCACCGAAATCGGCACAGAGATCTCCTTCACCGTCGATTGTCAGACCCTGGTGCGAGACTCACGGCATGAGATGGGCGGTGGCGGAGACGGGCGACGGGGGTGCTCGTCTCTGCCCGCTCGGTCCGGACGGGCGGCCCGCCGGTCCGGTGCTGAGAGAGCCGGACCTGGTGGAGTCCGTGCGGTCGCGGCCCGAGGTCGAACGGTGGGTCTGGCGGTCCACGGCCGAGATCTACCGACGGCTGCTCTCGGCCGGGGTGCGGGTGGAGCGCTGTTACGACGTCGAGGCCGCCGAGGCGCTGCTCATCGGCCACGAGGAGGGGCAGTCCGGCCAGCCGCGGTCGCTGGCGGCGGCCTGGGCCCGGCTGCGCGGCCTGCCGGTGCCGGACGACCCGCCCGTACGGAGCGCGGAGCCGCAGCCCTCGCTCTTCGAGCCGGGCCCGGTGCCGCTGCCGCCGGGGACGGACACGTTCGACGCCTTGCTGGAGGTGTACGCCGAGCAGGTGGCGCGTACGGAGAAGGCGGAGCACCCGGAGCGGATGCGGTTGCTGCTGGCCGCGGAGTCGGCGGGAATGCTGGTGGCGTCCGAGATGGGCTGGGTGGGGCTGCCGTGGCGGGCGGACGTCCATCGGGAGTTGCTGGACGCGCTGCTGGGCGAGCGGTATCCGGGCGGGTTGGAGCCGCGGCGGATGGCCGAGTTGGCGGAGGAGGTCTCGCGCGCCTTCGGGGAGGGCGTGCGCGTACGGCCGGACCTGCCCGCGGAGATCGTGAAGGCGTTCGCCGGCGCGGGCATCTCCCTGAGCTCGACCCGCAAGTGGGAGCTCCAGGACATCGACCATCCGGCGGTCGCGCCGCTCCTCGCCTACAAGAAGCTCTACCGCCTGCACACCGCCCACGGCTGGGCCTGGCTCCAGCAGTGGGTGCGCGAGGGCCGCTTCCGCCCCGAGTACCTGCCGGGCGGTACGGTCTCCGGCCGGTGGACCACCAACGGGGGCGGCGCGCTCCAGATCCCCAAGGTGATCCGCCGCGCGGTGATCGCCGATCCGGGCTGGCGGCTGGTGGTCGCCGACGCGGCCCAGATGGAACCCCGGGTCCTGGCCGCCATCTCCCGGGACCGCGGCCTGATGGAGGTGGCCGGCAGCGGCGCGGACCTGTACGCCGACCTCGCCGCCCGCGCCTTCGGCGGCGACCGCGACCGGGCCAAGCTCGGCCTGCTCGGCGCCATCTACGGCCAGACCTCGGGTGACGCACTCAAGCACATGGCCGACCTGCGCCGCCGCTACCCGGCGGCGGTGGAGTACGTGGACGCGGCGGCCCGCGCCGGTGAACAGGGCCGACTCGTGCGCACATGGCTCGGGCGCACCTGCCCGCCCGCCTCCATGACCCCTCCCGAAGAGGCGGGCCTGCCCCAGGAGGAGGCCCCGTCCTACGGCAGCACCGCGGGCTCGCGGGCCCGCGGGCGTTTCACCCGCAATTTCGTCGTCCAGGGCAGCGCGGCCGACTGGGCGTTGCTGATGCTGGCCGCGCTGCGCCGCGCCCTGCACGAGGCAGGGCTGCGGGCCGAGATGGTCTTCTTCCAGCACGACGAGGTGATCGTCCACTGCCCCGCCGAGGAGGCCGAGGCGGTGGCCGCGGCGATACCGGAGGCGGCGGCGGTGGCCTCCCGAGTCGCGTTCGGCCCGACCCCGGTCCGGTTCCCGTTCAGCACGTCAGTGGTGGAGTGCTACGCGGACGCGAAGTGAACGTCGGGGCTACGAGCTGCACTTGATAGAGGGGGCGGGACGGCGCCGATAACGCCCAGCGGGAGTTGGAGTTTCCGTCTGAGTGCCCAGCGGGAGTTGGAGTTCCCCCTGAGTGCTCAGCGGGCGCGGAAACGACGGCCGGTACCCAGCAGGCGCGGGAGTGACGTCAGCACCTGAGGGACGCTGGAGTGACGTCAGCACCTCAGCGGACGTGGGAGTGACGGCCGGTACCTACCGCGCGCGGGAACGACGGCCGATCGTTCACTCCCCCGCCGTCGCCAGCAGCCCGCGCGTGATCCGGACCATGGTCGCGACCAGGAGCTCGCGCGGCTGCTCCGGCCGGTCCAGCCACCACAGCGCCAGCCCGTACAGCGAACTGCGGATGACCTCGCCCAAAGGCTCCAGTTGGGCTTCCGGGATGCCGGGCGCGTACTCCCGCAGCAGGGCGGCATCCGTCGCACGCTGCCTGCGCTGCAGCTCGCGGTGGAACGCCTGCACCTCGGGGTCGCCCGTCGTGTCCCGGAACATCATCCGCCAGGTGTACGGGTGGCTCTGGACGTACCCGAACCAGGCCTCGTACATCGCCTCCATCCGTTCCTCCAGACTCCCCGAACCGTCGAGCAGTTCGCGGAGGGGCCCGGCGGCGAGCTCGTCGCGGTGCCGCTCCAGCAGGGCGAGGTGCAGTTCCTGCTTGGAGTCGAAATGCCGGTAGAGCATCGGCTTGCTGAGGCCCGCCTCGGCGGCGATCTCGCCGATGGTCGTACCGGCGTACCCGCGCTCGGCGAAGAGCCGGGCGGCGGCTTCCTCGATGCGGGTGCGCGCTTCGGCGCGGGCGGCCCGGGCCCGGTTCAAGGGGTGGCGATCGACGGGCGACGAGGCCCCCGGCGCGGGTTCGGCGGAGGCCGCGGCGCCGCTCGTCGTGGCGTCGGATGTCGTCGGGTCGAATGTGCTCATTCCTCTGGCCTCCACAGCGTCGTTCGTGGAATACTAAGTCGTGTACCAGATGGTATACGGGTGAGTAACATGCGAGAACGGGGCTCGACATGATTGTTTCCGTGCACCTGGCCGAAGTCGGCATCCGCTCGGTCGCAGCCATACTGCGGGACAGCCCGCGTCCGGGCGGCCCCGGCGTCCCCGGCCTGCGCGCCGCCCACACCACGCTCACCGGAGTCATCGCGGCCGGCCTGCCCCGAGTGACGCCGGGCCGGGTCGCGCTCGTCGCGGCCTGGGAAGACGACGACTCCCTCGACCGCTTCCTGGCCGACCATCCCTTGGCCCACCGGCTGGCCCACGGTTGGCGCGTGCGCCTGCAACCCCTGCGCGTGTCGGGTTCGTGGTCCGGCATGCCGATCACCATCCCGTCCGGGACAGCACCCGCCGAGGACGACGAGCCGGTGGCCGTCCTCACGCTGGGCGAGCTGCGGCTGCGCCGCGCGGCCCCCTTCCTGCGGGCCAACTCCCAGGCGTCGGGCCGGGCCGCGTCCTCCCCCGCCATGGTCGCCTCGTTCGCGCTGGCCCGGCCACCCCGTTTCGTCGGCACCTTCTCGCTGTGGAGCAGCGCGCGCCTGATGCGCCAATACGCGTACGGGACATCGGAACCGGAGCACATATCGGCGGTCCGCAGCCACCAGGCGGTGCCGTTCCACCACGAGGCCGCCTTCGTCCGCTTCCGGCCGTACGGGGCACACGGCACCCTTGACGGCCGCGAGCCGCTGACGGCCGCCGCCACGGCCTGACGCGCCACCGCCCCACGAGCCGCGCGGGCGGGCATAGATGAGGGCATGGGAAGCGGACACGACGCGAGCCGGGAAGCAGACCGGCGAAAGAACACCGGGACGGAGAAGGGAGGAAAAGAAGCCACAGGACAGCGGAGAGCCGCGAACGGACCGGAGGACGGGCGGAAAGCCGATCGCGAGCGGAAATCCCGGTACGGGCCAGGAGTGTGCGACGAGCGGAAATCCGGGCGCGAGCAGGAATCGGGGAACGAGCGGGAAGCCGGGAACGGGACGGCATCGGAACGCCGGGCGGAAGGGGCAGCGGCAGCGCGGGCGGCGGAGCCGGTGCGGGACGACACAGCGATAGCGCATGCGGGGGAGGCAGCTCAGGAGAAGAAGGCAACTCGAAGGCCGCAGACGGCTCAAGGCCCGGACGTGACTCACGGCACGGACACGGCGCAGGACACGGACACTGCGCACAGCACGGAGGTAACCCACGGCGCGGGCGGAACGCGGGCGGTGGGAACAGGAGCGGCCGGCCGAGGGCAAAGGTCGCGTGAAGCAGCACGGAGACGGGAGGTGATGCCTGACGAGCGGAGTGAGAAACCAGAAGCGGCCGGGAGCGACCCGGGCGGGTTGGAGCGGATCAATCCGCCGCGGCTGTCGCCCCCGAGGGGGTTCAGCCACGCCGTACGCGTCACCTCCGGCACCGTGGTCTTCCTGGCGGGGCAGACCGCGTTGGACGGGGAGGGGCGGATCATCGGGGGCGGCGTGGTCGAGCAGTTCGAGACGGCGCTCGGCAACCTCCTGGCCGCTGCCCGGGCCGCCGGGGCCGGGCCGGGAGACCTGGCCAAGCTCACCGTCTTCACCGTGGACGTGGCGGACTACCGGCGCCATTCCGCCGCCATCGGCCAGGTGTGGAAGCGCCTGGTGGGGACGGCCTATCCGGCCATGGCCGTGATCGGCGTGGCCCGGCTGTGGGACGAAACCGCCCTGGTCGAGATCGAGGGCATCGCCGTGGTGCCCTGAGCCCGACAGGCTGCCCGCCTGGGCCGACGCACCATCGCCCGGGCCGCCGGAGGACGAGCCCCTGACCGCCAGAGGGCGGGCACCGGGTCGCCGGACGACGGCTCACCGAACGGCGGGCCGCCCCAGGAGGGCCCCGCCACCGGGCAGGCCGGTTCGCCTTCCGGGCTGCGTCGACCCGACCGACCCCGGCCACGGCCACCGGGCCGCGCCCTGGGCCGGCCCCACCCCCGGCACAGAGCAGGACCGCCCACGGCAGCCGCCCCTCAGCCGTCCTCAGTCGCCCCGCGCCACCTGCTGGAACTTCACCAGCGCCGCCGCGTCCTCCTCGCTCAGCTCTATGGCGAAGTCCCGGGCCAGGAGTTCGGGCAGTTCCTCGGGGGCGACCTGGCGGGTTTCGCGGGACCAGTCGGGGCGGGTCAGCGTCAGTTCCGTGCCGATCAGGGTGCGCCGCAGTTGGGGTTCGGGGCGCTGGACCACCAGGCGGCCGGTGAAGGGTGAGCGGGGGTGGGTGGAGATGTAGTGGTTGAAGACCTGGTAGTCGGCCGGGTAGCGGACTTCCGGGCCGAACGCGTAGAGGTCGAACCAGCCGTCGTCATGCAGGGACCGCAGGACCCACAGGCCCGTCCGCTCCTCCTGTACGAGGCCGAAGGTCCAGCCGCCGTGCCGTGTCTCTACGCCCGCGCGCAGCGGTACCGGTTCGAGCAGGCCCTCGCCGCCGAAGCCGACGTCGGTGATCCACTCCTCGCCGTCCAGGGTCACCTTCAGCAGCGCGTGGGTGACCGCCCGCACCTTGTCCTCACCCATGCGGATGCGCGCGCCCAGGCCGGAGACGTCGAAGCCCAGCCGGTCCAGCGCGGCGGCGTAGAGCAGGTTCTGCTCGTAGCAGTAACCGCCGCGCCGCCGGGTGACCAGCTTGTCCTGAAGGGCCTCCAGGTCCAGGAGGATCGGCCGGCCGAGCACGATGTCCAGGTTCTCGAAGCCGACCGCGGCGGTGTGGGCGGCGTGCAGCGCCCGGAGGGTCTCCAGAGTCGGCGTGCGTTCCCCGGCGTAACCGATGCGGGTCAGGTAGGCGTCGACATCGAGTCGGTCGCCGCCCCAGGGGGACTGGGACTGGTCGGTCATCGCGGGCTTCTCCTGGGTCTGTCGGCGGGTCTGGTGCCGTAAGAGAAACACGGGCACGAGGGCGGGTCTTCCCCGGGAAACCGGGACATCGAGATAGCGGAAAACAGCCGCGCCGATAAACCGAAGCACCGAAGGTGCAGGGCAGCCGCTTTCCAACCCTTTTGCGCAGTTCGCCGGACAGGGTTTAAGTGGGAGATATCCGCCTCGATATCCGCCTCGCCATCCACCTCTCATGCCCGATGCCCCACCCCGCCAATGCCCCGATGCCCCACGCCCGATGCCCGATCCCCGATGCCCGATCCCCGATGCCCGATCCCCAATGCCTGACGCCCGCGCTTCCCGCCCCGGCACCACGGCACCACGCCATCTCGGTCCCAGCACCCCGACACCACGGCACCACGCCACCCCGGCCCCCAGCGCCCCGCCAGCACGCGCCCCGCCACCCCGCCAGCACGGCGCCCCGCCACCCCACCGCCACACCACCCCGCCAGCCAGCAGTCCACACCCCCCGCTCCCCCACGCCCCCACGCCTCACCCCCGCCCACCTCACGCCCCCACGCACGCCCGCCCCCACCCCCATATCCCCCGCCGACCACGAACGGAAAGCCCATGACCATGCCCCCGCTCGGTTCCTTCGGGTCCTTCGGCTCGCAGGATCCGTTCAACGAGCTCCTGAACCGGTTCTTCGGCATGTCCCCGGCCTCCTCGCCGCCCGCCGTCCAGCGGGTCCCCATCGGCCGGCTGCTCACCGAGTCGGCGCGCGAGCTGATCGGCGCCGCCTCCGCGAAGGCCCAGCAGGACGGCAGCGTGGACCTGGACACCGAGCACCTGCTGTGGGCCTGCACGCAGGTCGAACCGGCGCGCAGGCTGCTGACCCGGGCGGGCGCCGACCCCGACCGCCTCGCCGCCGACATCGCCGAGGCGCTGCCCGGCGAGAGCGGCGCGGCCTCCACCGAGCCGGGACTGACCCCGGCCGCCAAGCGCACCTTGACGGCGGCCCACGCCCGTTCGCAGGCGGCCGGTTCCTCCTACATCGGGCCGGAGCACATCCTGGGCGCCCTGCTGGACGACCCGGACTCGGGCGCGTCCCGCCTCCTGTCCTCCTACGGCACCGACACCGCCCGTCTGCGGAGCACCGCCGAGAGCGCCGCCCGGGGCGAGGGCGCCACGGCGGGCGGGGCCGGGGCCGGGGGCGCCACGCCGACGCTGGACGAGTACGGGCGCGACCTCACCGAGGAGGCCCGCGCGGGCAAGCTGGACCCGGTGGTGGGCCGGGCCGAGGAGATCGAGCAGACCGTCGAGATCCTCTCCCGCCGGTCCAAGAACAACCCGGTGCTGATCGGCGAGCCCGGTGTCGGCAAGACGGCGATCGTCGAGGGGCTGGCGCAGCGCATCGTGGCCGGGGACGTGCCGCAGACGCTCAGGGACCGGCGGGTGGTGACGCTGGACCTGTCCGGGCTGGTCGCGGGGTCGAAGTACCGCGGGGAGTTCGAGGAACGGCTCAAGAAGGTGATCGACGAGGTGAAGGCCGCGTCCGCGTCCACGATCCTGTTCATCGACGAGCTGCACACCGTGGTCGGCGCGGGCGCCGGCGAGGGGTCGATGGACGCCGGGAACATGCTCAAACCGGCGTTGGCGCGCGGCGAACTGCACGTCGTCGGCGCCACCACCATCGACGAGTACCGCAAGCACATCGAGAAGGACGCGGCCCTGGAGCGCCGCTTCCAGCCCGTCACCATCCCGGAGCCCACGGTCGCCGAGACGATCCAGATCCTCGAAGGGCTCCGCGACGGTTACGAGGCGCACCACCAGGTGCGGTTCGGCGACGAGGCGCTGACCGCCGCCGCGGAGCTGTCCGACCGCTACGTGAGCGACCGCTTCCTCCCCGACAAGGCCATCGACCTGATGGACCAGGCGGGAGCCCGCGTCCGGCTGAAGTCGCTGGGCCGCTCCACCGAGGCCGTCGACCGCGAGGACCGGCTCGCCAAGCTGAACCGGGAGAAGGACCAGGCGGTCGCCGACGAGGACTTCGGCCGGGCCGCCGAACTCAAACGGGAGATCGCCGAGGCGGAGGCGGAGCTCGCGGGGGTGGCGGAGCGGCGCGAGGGCGTCATGGAGGTCACCGCCGCCGACATCGCCGAGGTCCTCTCCCGCCGCACCGGCATCCCCGTCGCCCAGCTCACCGAGACCGAGCGCGACAAGCTCCTCAAGCTGGAGGAAGCGCTGCACGAGCGGGTGGTCGGCCAGGAGGAGGCCGTGGTGGCGGTGTCCGAGGCCGTGCGCCGCAACCGCGCCGGGATGGGCGACCCGGACCGGCCGGTCGGCTCGTTCCTCTTCCTCGGCCCGACCGGCGTCGGCAAGACGGAGCTGGCCAAGGCGCTGGCCGCGCTGCTGTTCGGGGACGAGTCGAGCATGGTGCGCTTCGACATGAGCGAGTTCCAGGAGAAGCACACCGTCTCGCGGCTGGTCGGTGCCCCGCCCGGTTACGTCGGCCACGAGGAGGCCGGGCAGCTCACCGAGAAGGTCCGCCGCAGGCCGTACAGCGTGCTGCTCTTCGACGAGGTGGAGAAGGCCCACCCGGACGTCTTCAACACCCTGCTCCAGGTCCTCGACGACGGCCGGCTGACCGACGCGCACGGCCGCACGGTCGACTTCCGCAACACCGTCGTCATCATGACCAGCAACATCGGCGCCCAGCGCATCCTGGCCCACCAAGGCGACGTGAGCGCCGTCCGCGAGGAGCTGATGGCGGAGCTGCGCACCCGCTTCCTGCCGGAGTTCCTCAACCGCATCGACGACATCATCATCTTCCACGGCCTGGCCGAGGCCGAACTGGGCCGGATCGTCGACTTCATCCTCGACCGCAGCCGCCGCCGGGTCCGCGCCCAGGACATGGACCTGCACGTCACCGACGCCGCCAAGCGGCTCCTGGTCGAGCGCGGCCACCAGCCGGAGTTCGGCGCCCGGCCGCTGCGCCGCACGGTCCAGTCCGAGCTGGACAACCGGGTCGCGTCCCTGCTGCTCAGTGGGGCGGCGGAACCGGGCGACACGCTGGTGGCGGACGTGGGCCGGGACGAGGACGGGAACGAGGCGCTGACGGTATCGGTCCGACGGGAGACGAACGTGGCGCCGGGGGGAGGGGGAGGAGGGACGGTGGGACGGCCCGGGGAGGGGTGAGGGGCAGGATGAGGGACGGGCGGTCCGGTGGGCCGGGCTCTCGGGTCAAGGGACGCCGCTGCCGATGATGCCGACGATGCCGGGGCAGGCCGGAAGCGGGTCAGGCCTGAGGCCGGGTCACGCCTGTCGTACCGCCCTCTCCCGTTTCGATGCCTCCCACTCCGGGGCCTGCGGACGGGGATGATCCCCCGCGTCCGGAGTCCTCCCCGGGTTCGGCTCCCTCCCCAGGTTCGGCTCCCTCCCCGCGTTCGACTCCTTCTCCACGTTCGACTGCCTCCCCGCCGCGCTCCTGAACGCCCACCCCATCCGGGGCTCCACCACGCACCGGAAGACGGTGCGCACCGGCCGGGTGCACAGCAGCGTCACCGCCACGCCCGCGATGACGGAGACGGCGACCGTGCCCAGAGGCGTATGCGTCCAGCCGTACGCGTCGTACCACCCCCAGAACAGCGCGCCCTTGATCAGGAAACCGTGCAACAAGTACCCGTACGACGTCCCGGCACCCAGCACGGTGCACCACGACCGACGCCCCGGCACCCAGGCCAGGAAGCAGGCCACCAGCACCAGCGAGCAGCCGAACAGGGCGAACGTCATCAGGACCCCGATCCACCAGGGCTCGCCCAGCTGTAGGGCGCTGTCCCGGTGGTAGAACCAGGTGGCGTTCATCCGCGGCGCCGCCCAGTACGCGACGCCCACCGCGCCGCCGAGCACCACAAGGGCGAGGAGGCGCACCCGCGGGCGCCGTACCCACCGGACGTGCTCAGGACGAAGCCTCATCCCCAGTACGAAGAACGGCAGGAACTGGAGGACGCGCTGAAGGTCCAGACCGTCGCCGATGTCAGGGGAGGCAGCCGCGAGCGCCGCGACGGCCAGGGCGAAGGGAAGCGGCCACCGCACGGCCCGCCACAGTGGCGCGGTCAGCCGCCACAGGAACAGGGCGAGCAGGAACCACGTCAGATACCAGGGATCGAGCAGGCTGATCGTCGGCTCCGGGTCGTCGCCGGCCCAGCGATTGAAGAGTGAGTAGGCGATCTCGAAGACGACGTACGGCACGAGCGTGCCGGCGACCAGGCGCCTCAGCCGATCCGTGCTCGGCTCGAAACTCCGCGAGAAATAACCGGAGATGACGACGAACGCGGGCATGTGGAAGGCGTAGACGGCGAGGTAGAGCGCCGTGGCCGTCCTGCTGTCCGCGCGCAGGGGTTCCCAGGCGTGTCCCATCGCGACCAGCACGATCGCCAGGTATTTGGCGTTGTCGAAGTACGGGTCGCGGGCGGCGCTTCGTGACGCGGGTACGGGTGCGGGGGCGGATTCGGACGGCGGGCCGGGAAGCGCTGCCGCAGGTGAGGCGGGGCGCCGAGGCGGCCCCGGCCGATCGGAGCTGCTTTCTCGTCGGCCCGCGTTTCCTTGGCGCGATGTGGTGGCGTCGGACACCCCAGGCACCCTAGGGGTATCCGATGGGGCGTTCGCGGCATTTCGGGCTGGTTGGCGGTTCCGCCCCGGAACGCCACCGGGCCCGTCGCCGAACCCGCCATCGGACCCGCCATCGGGCCGGGACGGACTCCGGAAAACCGTGGTGTGATGGCGCCGTGAACCGCGCCGCAGAAGAGTCCAACCGCCGCATGCTCCGCGCACGGGACGCGATGGACCGCGCGTACGCGCAGCCGCTGGACGTCCCGGCCCTGGCCCGTATCGCCCACGTCTCGCAAGCGCACTTCACGCGCACCTTCCGGGCCACGTTCGGCGAGACACCGCACCGCTACCTGCAGCGCCGCCGCGTCGAGCGGGCCATGTTCCTGCTGCGGGAGACGGATCGCAGCGTGACGGACATCTGCTTCGAGGTCGGCTTCGGCAGCCCGGGAACCTTCAGCCGTACGTTCCGCGACATCGTCGGCACATCCCCGAGGGCGTACCGGAAGGAAACGCCGGCCGTGGGCGTACCGACGTGCTTCACGATGGCGTGGACCCGGCCGAGCGCCTGACCTACCGCACCAACCCGCACCTTCGCGATCCATTCCGTCCGCCGACCGAGCAGTTTTGGATAAGTTTCCGGCCGGCTCTCTCAGTAGCGTGATGCACATGTTCAACGCCATCACGCAATCGCAGATATACGTTCTCGACCAGGACGAGGCCCTCGACTTCTACGTCGGCACGCTCGGTCTGGAGGTCGGCGCCGACATCGACATGGGCTTCATGCGCTGGCTGACCGTCAACGTCCCCGGCCACCCCGAGCGCCAGGTCCTGCTGGAGAAGCCGGGCGCCCCGGCGATGTCCGAGGAGACGGCCCAGCAGGTCCGCGAGCTGGTGACCAAGGGCGCGATGGGCGGCTGGCTCATCTTCACCACGGACAACTGCCGCAAGACGTACGAAACGCTGCTGGCCAAGGGTGTCGAGTTCACCGAGGAACCCACCGAGCGCCCGTACGGCACCGACTGCGGCCTCCGCGACCCCTTCGGCAACCGCATCCGCTTCACCCAGCCGAAGGGCTGAGCCGGACAGCGGGCGGCGGGTGGTCGGGGGCGGCCCGGATCGCGGCGACGGCGGAGCGGTTTCCGTATCGCGGCGACGGCAGACCGGCTTCCGGATCGCGGCGACGGCGGACCGGCTTCCGTCCCCGTCATGCGCTGACGGGCTTCCGGGCCCGATGCGCTGCCGCTCCGGCGCGATGCCCCGGCTCTGCCGATGCCGGGCTCTGCCGGTGTCCGGCTCTGCCGATGCCCCGGGTTCGGTTCCCCCGGGGCAGGGCCGCCACTCCGGCATGGCGACGGGATCAGTCGATGATCCCGTCCACCCCGTACGCCGTCGCGGTGCGCAGGGCGCGGCTGCCCGCCGCGTCCCAGACGTTGACCGCCAGCGGCAGGCCGTGGGGGCCGCGCAACCGGTGGACGGCGGCCACATAACGGCGGTCGACCTGCGCCAGCCGCGGGTTGACCTGATCGGCGAACCGGGCGTACGACGCCAGCGCGCGCGGCGGCGGCGCCCCGATGAACCCCGTACGCACCGCGGGCACCAGCCGGTGCACCATCCGCACCGACTCCGCGTCGAAGCTCTGCACCACCAGCCGGTCGCGCACGTGCTCCGCGTCGAGCCAGCCCATGTGCCGCAGCTCCTGGAGGATCAGCGCCTCGATACCCGGGTACCGCCCGGGGGCCTTGATCTCCAGCAGCAGCCGCTGCCCGTTCTGCTCCATACGCTCCAGGAAACTCCGCAGCGTCGGCACCCGCTCCCCCGCGAACTGCTTGCCGAACCAGCTCCCCGCGTCCAGACGCGCCAACTCGGCCGCCGTGAAGTCCCCGACCCGCCACGGCGAGCGCCCGGGAAAGACCTGCTCGGCGTTGGTCGTCCGCTGGAGCGTGGTGTCGTGCATCACCACGAGCTTGCCGTCCTTGGTGCGCTGGACGTCGTTCTCGACCCAGGCGACGCCCTGCCGGTGGGCCGCGTCGGCGGCGGCGAGCGTGTTCTCCGGGGCCGTACGGGCGGCGCCGCGGTGAGCGATGGCCAACGGTCGGGCGGGTGCTCTCCGGCGGGACACGGGCTCCTCCCCGGCGCCGCGCGGCAAGGCCCGTACCTCGGTGACCCGGGGTGCCCGCGCGGTCCCGGCGACTCCCGTCTCCCCCGAAACGTCGCCCCGCACGATGCCTTCCGAAAGCCCACCCACCTCCGCTGCCCGCGGCAACCCACTCGCCACGGCCGTCCCGGCCACCCCCACGTGCCCCCACGCCCCCGCACCGGCGGGAACGCCGACCGTCAGCAGCAACGCGAGCCACGCGGCGGCGCGGACGGTTCTCCGGAACATGGGGCCTCCTGAACGCTCGACCGCGTGCCTCGTACACCGACCGCAAAACAAATTGCCCATTTATCCCGCTTATCTACCGAATATCGGCCACAGGGGCTCACTTTTCACCCCCCCGCTCCGCCCCACCACACGCCACTCCCCAGGCCGGGGCCGGGCCACCTGGCACTTTTCACCCCACCGAGGTTCGCGACCGCTGGGCCATCTGGGGGAGGCCGGTCAACGCGAGGCACGCCCATCACGCAAGGCGCCCCGCACCGCGTCCCCTCCCCTCGACCGGCCCCTTCGCCGCACCCCACCGGCCGGTCCACTCATCGGCCACCAGCTCTGCCCTTCGACGTGCAACCACTTCGGAAGCGGCGCACGCTGGAACCGTGTCCTCCTCGTCCCCGCACCCAGCGGTCATCGTGTATCCGCCGACCCCGTCCGGCGGGCGGCGGGTCACGGTGCACGGGCGGATCGTCGGGCTGGCCCACGGCCGCGGGGACGTGCAGAAGTTCCTCCGCCGCGCGGGGCTGGCGCCCACCACCGAGGACGTCGATCTGGGCACCCCCGACCTCGTCGAGTGGCGCGGCGGCGACAAGGACGCCTGGCCCCCGCCCGACGCCGGCCCCGGCGGCACCTGAGCGCCGGCAGGAGCGGGGACCGACAGGGAACGGGGCGGCCGTCAGCCGTCAGCCGTCAGCCGTCAGCAGCCGATCGATGCCCGGCTCGTCCCCATGGATGATCGCCGAGTCGTTCCCATGGTCGGCGGACGTGTGTGCACCTGCCTGTGGATAACTCGCTGCCGTCGATGTCCGCGCCGGTAACGTGTAATCCATCCGACGGGCGAACGCGGCACGCGCCCGCCGGCCGCCCGCTCCGCCAGCCCGTCCTCGTCACCTGCTCGTACGCCCGCCCCTCGTCCCCTCTGCCCCCATCCACCCTCTCCGGAAAGGTTGCGGCCCCGCTTGCATTGCGATACTGATCCGCGAACCGCGAACCGCGAACCGCGAACCGCGAACCGCGAACCGCGAACCGCGAACCGCGAACCGCGAACCGCGAACCGCGAACCGCGAACCGCGAAC
>NZ_JBEXNM010000006.1:121793-196897 GCF_040611095.1 Streptomyces sp. NPDC003077
ACCGCGAACCGCGAACCGCGAACCGCGAACCGCGAACCGCGAACCGCGAACCGCGAACCGCGAACCGCGAACCGCGAACCGCGAACCGCGAACCGCTGGCGGGTGGCGGGTGGCAAGGTCAGTGCGTCCGAGAGAGCTGCGCAGCCCTGACCTCGTAACCATCCGGGGCAGCCATGACCGCTAGCGGCATCGGCTCGCCCCACCGCCTCCCCTTCGGCCGGGACGCCCGCCGCTGGAGCACCTTCCCCGGCGAGCGCACGGTGGTCGTCGCCGCGCGCACGGTCACGTCCACGGTGCGGGTCCTCGAAACGCTGCCCACCTTGCTGCGAGGAGACAGCCGGATCGCCGTCGTCTTCGCCCACGACCCCACCTCGGCGTTCTCCGACGGCGTCCTCGACCTGCTGTACGACTCCGGGTGCCGGGTCATGCCGTGGTCGGACGTGGGGGCCGTGGAGCCGGACCTCATCCTGTCCGCCAGCGAGAACGTCGACGTCCCGGAGGGCCGCTGCCCCGTCCTCGTCCTGCCGCACGGCATCGGCTTCCAGAAGCAGGTGCCCGACTCGCGCTCCCCCAGGACCCGGCTGTCCGGCATGGTGCCGGACGCGCTGCTGGCCTCCGGCCGCGCCTGGCTCGCCATATCCCACCCCGACCAGGAAGAACAGTTGCGGGCCGCGCACCCGGCGACCGCCGACCGCACCGTGCTCGTCGGAGATCCCTGCTTCGACGAACTCGCCCGCAGCCTCCCGCGCGCCGACGCCTACCGGCGCGCGCTGGGCGCCGCCGACGGCCGCCGACTGGTCGTCCTCAGCTCCACCTGGGGCCCCACCTCGCTGCTCGGCCGGGATCCGGAGCTACCGGCCCGGCTGCTCGCGGCGCTGCCGTACGACGAGTACCGGGTGGCCGCCATCGTGCACCCCAACGTCTGGTCCTGGCACGGTTCCTGGCAGGTCCGTACGGCACAGGCCGCCGCGCTGGACGCGGGGCTGCTGCTGATGCCGACGGTGCACGCGTGGCGGCCCGCGCTCGTCGCCGCCGATGTGGTGATCGGCGACCACGGGTCCGTGACGCTGTACGGGGCCGCGCTGGGCAAACCCGTCCTGCTCGCCGCGTTCGGTGAGGACGCGGTCTCCGGGACGGCGGTCGCCCGCCTCGGCCAGGCCGCGCCCCGGCTCGATCCACTCGTGGACCTGGTCGGCCAGATCGAGTCCGCGATCCGCGAGCACGGCGCGGACCGGTACGAGGAGATCGCCAAGCTCGCCTTCTCCGCACCGGGCCAGGCCCTCAGCCGCCTGCGCACCACCGTCTACCGCCTGCTGGAGCTGCCCGAACCGACCACCGGCCCGCCGCCCCTACCGGCCCTGCCCCGACCGGAGCCACCGGCCGAACCCGTCACCTCCTGGCAGGTGACCGCCTCCGCGCACCCCGAGGACGGCCAATGGGTGATCACCGTCCGCCGCCATCCGGCGTCCGTCGCCGACAGTGGAGCCGGTACCGACGACCGAGCCGTCACCGGCAGCGGCCCCGGCCCCGAGGAAACCGGCCCCGGCCCCGAAGGCACCGGCCCCGAAGGCACCGGCCCCGAGGACACCGGTCCCGAAGGCACCGGACCCGAGGCCATGACGAGCCTCTCCCAAGACGCGGCACCCAGCAGCCCCCCGCACCCATCCCCAGCCCTGGCAGCGGACCCCCATCAGTCCCCCCGCACGTTCCACCACCTCGCCTGCGACGAGGGGGAACGCGACCAACGGCTCATCGAGAGCGCCACCGTCCTGACCCGCCGCGCCCCCGCACCGACCCCCGTCGAAGCGCTCCGCTGGGCACGCGCCACCTTGGACCGGCTCCCCGGCAGCCACCTCGCCGCCACGGCCCTGGACGGCGCCGGCTGCCTGGTGGCCCTGCGCGATGGACGGGCCATGGAGGCGACCACCACCGGCCCCGCGCTCGACCCCGGCCTGCCCGCCGCCGTCATCCACGCCTGCCTGTGCGCGGGCCTGCCCTTGAGCGCCACGGACGGCCCGGCCAACCCAGCCGGTGCGGCCAATCCGCACGGCACAGCCGACGCACACGGCACGACCAACCCGCACGACACCTTCGTACGGATACGAATCGGCGGTCTACGCGAGGAAGAGATGGCGATCCGCCTGCGCCCCTCAGCCCCGCCCACCACCTCCGCACATCCATACCGCCCCGGGCACCACCCCTGAGCAAGCGGACAGAGCCCCCACCCCCGCCCCGGACGAGACACCCCCTTAAAAAGAACCCCTCACGCCACCCCGTCTCCCCCGTCTCCTTCCGCCTCCCCCATCCCCCGCAACCGCTCCCTCAGCACCTCAGCCTCCGGACTCCCCCCGGCCTCGTAGATCTCGTAAGCCCTGGTCAGGTACTCCCGAACGGCCGCGGCGCCCCCGACATCCCCAGCCTCTCCGGCACACCCGGCACCCCCGGCACCCCCGGACCGCTCCCCGATATCGGCCAGCCGGACCAGTGCCTGGGCCTCGTAATGGCTGGCCCTCTGAGCCCGGAGCGCACGTGCCGCCTCGCTCAGGGCCCGACGGGCCTCGTCCGTCTCTCCCAGGTGGTCGTGGACGACGCCGATGGCGGCCAGCACCCGGGCCGCCATCCGCAGGTCGTCCCGCTCCTCCAGGTCCCGCCGGGCCTGCCGCAGGGTGGCCAGCGCCGGGCCGTGCTCGCCCGCGGCGTCCTGCGCGCACCCCAGGAAGTACGCGGCGATGGCCGCGCCGCGTCCCTCCCCCGCCTGGACGTTGAGCTCGATGGACCGCCGGTAGGCGCCCATGGCCCGGGACGGGTCGAACCGGTCCCAGTACCGGCCGGTGAACTCCTGCACCGAGGCGTTCAGCACCGTGTGCCCCGAGACCTCGGCGCAGGCGGCGGCCTTCTCCAACTCCGTACGGGCCCGGTCGTACGCGCCGAGGTCCATCAGCGGCCGGGACAGCAGGCTGCGCAGCCGCGCCTCCGCCGCCGGGACCACCGCCTCGGCCGCCGCGGTGGCGCCCAGCTCCAGGGACTCCTGCCAGTCCGCCAGGTGCCGCCGGTGCAGGAACAGCACCGTGAACCCCTCCGCGAGCTGCCACACCGGCGTGTGGAGGCCCAGCCGCGCGGCCTCCCGCAGGACGGCCAGGATGTTGGCGCGCTCCGCCTCCAACCAGGCCAGCGGCTCCGGCCCGCCCTCGGCCGCGAACGGGTCGGGGACGCCGCGCAGCACCTCGTCCAGGTCCGCGACGCGCAACCGGTCCCGCCGCACGGCGCGGTCGGCGAAGGCGGTGAGGGCGAGGTAGTGCCGGGTCACCCGTTCCGTCAGGGCGTGCCGCGCGTCGGCCGGTTCCTCCGCGGCGGCGCGCTCCCGGGCGTGCAGCCGTACGAGGTCGTGGAAGCGGTACCGCCCGTCCTCCGCCACGTCGAGCAGGCTCGCGGCCTCCAGCGCGTCCAGCAGCGGCCCGACGGCCTCCGGGGCGAGCCCGGCGGCGGACGCGGCCGTCCCCACGTCGAACGTGCGCCCGGGCAGCCAGCCCAGCAGGCGGTACAGCCGGGCGGCACCCTCCGGCAGCTCCCGGTACGCGGGCCCCAGAACGGCGGACATGGAGTGCTCCCCTCGTAACGCCATCCCGGCGAGCCGGGCGGTCTCGTCGGCCAGTTCCGCAGCCAGCTTGGCGAACGTCAGCCGCCGGTCGGTCAGCCGCCGCGCCGCCACCACGTGCAGGGCCACCGGCAGCCCGCCGCACAGTTCGACCAGCCGCTCGGCGGACGCGCGCTCCGCCGCGACGGCCCGTTCCCCGCACCGGTCCGCCAGGATGCGCAGCCCGCTGTCCCGGTCGAGGGGGCTCAGCGGCAGTACGCGGGCGCCGTCCAGCGCCGCCAGTTCGTCGAGCCGGTGCTTGCTGGTGACGAGCAGGACGCTGCCCGGCCCCTTGGGCACCAGGGCCCTGACCTGGGCCGGCTGGTCGGCGTCGTCGAGGACGACCAGCAGCCGGCGCCCGGCCGACCGGGAACGGAACAGCGCGACACGCTCGGCGAGGGAGGCGGGCAGGTACGCCTCACCCACCCCCAGGGCGCGCAGGCACATGCCGACGGCCTCGGACACGTCCCCGCCGACCCGATCCCGCAGCTCCCCGAAGTCGACGAAGATCTGCCCGTCGGGAAACCGCTCGCGCCGCCGCGCCGCCCACCGCTTGACCGTCGCGGTCTTCCCGACCCCCGGCAACCCACTGAGCACAGCAACCCCGACCGGCACCGCGGCCCCGGAGCCCCGCCCTTCCCACTCCCCCTCTGCCTCCGACTCCGGCTCCGACTTCGACTCCGCGAACCAGTCGTCCAGCAGCGACAGGTCCGCCGCACGGTTGATGAACCGAACCGTCAGCGGCGGAATTTGATCGGGCGGGCCGTCCCCACCCGCCCCGGTGGTTGGGGCGCCGACCTGGAAGGTGATGCCGCCGTGCACGTGCTGGGCCTGGACGAGCGTCCCGAAAGACCCTCCGGACACCTCGTTCCTCCCCGTCGGAGCCCCGACCGGGTTGCTCCCGTAGGGCTCCACGGGCGACCCGCTCCACCCCTCACCGTTCACGGCCCCGCCCTTTCGTCCTCGTCCCCGTCACCGCCACGCGTCCTCCCGCCGGCCGCCACGAGCCTCTCCTGGCACCGGGCCCCATGCACATCAGGCCCAATGCGCACCGGAGCCTTCACCCACCAGGCCCTTCACCCAGCGGATCCTTCGTCCCACCAGGTCCCTGAGGCACTCCCTACAAAACGCCACCCCGAAACAACACCACGAGACGGGCCAAGAGACGACACCACCACACGCGAGAAGGCCCGGACCGCACCCTCACACGATCCGGGCCACTCCTACCCGTCAGCCGCACAGCTCCCCGTCAGACGTCTCCCGCCCGTCAGCCATCCCCCACCCGCCGGGCAGCCCCGCGCGTCAGCCCTCGGCCCGCTCGCTCCGGTCCCCCGCCCACAGCGTGTGGAAGGTGCCCTCGCGGTCGACCCGCTCGTAGGTGTGGGCGCCGAAGAAGTCGCGCTGGCCCTGGATGAGCGCGGCGGGCAGCCGCTCGGCGCGCAGCGCGTCGTAGTAGGCGAGCGCCGCCCCGAACCCGGGCGCGGGCACACCGGCCTGCGCGGCCGTGGCCACGACCTGCCGCCAGGCGTTCTGCGCGGCCCCGACCTCCTGGGCGAACCGCTCGTCCGCGAGCAGGCCCACGAGCTGCGGGTCCTTGGCGTACGCGGCGGTGATCCGGTCCAGGAAGGAGGCCCGCACGATCGAACCGGCGCGCCAGATGGCGGCCACCGCGCCCAGGTCCACGTTCCAGCCGTACTCCTCGCTGGCCCGCTGGATCATGTGCCAGCCCTGCGCGTAGGCGACCACCTTCGACGCGTACAGCGCCTGCTCCACCTGCTCGGCGAACCGGGCCGCGTCGTCCGGGTGCAGCTCATGCGCCGTCGGGCCGGGCAGCTCGCGGGCGGCGGCGCGCAGCTCCGTGTGCCCGGAGACGGTGCGGGCGAAGACGGCCTCCGCGATGCCGGAGACGGGGATCCCCAGGTCGAGGGCGAGCTGCACGGTCCAGCGGCCGGTGCCCTTCTGCCCGGCCCGGTCCGCGACCACGTCGACGAACGGCTTGCCGGTGTCCGCGTCCGTGTGACCCAGCACCTCCGCCGTGATCTCGATCAGGTACGACTCCAGGCGCCCCTCGTTCCAGCCCCGGAACGTTTCCGCGATCTGCGCGGGCTCGTACCCCGCGACCTTCCGCAGCAGGTCGTACGCCTCACCGATCAACTGCATGTCGGCGTACTCGATGCCGTTGTGCACCATCTTGACGAAGTGGCCGGCCCCGTCCGCCCCGACGTGCGTCACCGTCGGCGTGCCGTCCGGCGCCTTGGCCGCCACGGACTCCAGCAACGGCCGCAGCGCCGCGTACGCCTCCGCGGACCCGCCCGGCATGATGCTCGGCCCGTGCAGCGCGCCCTCCTCGCCACCGGAGACACCGGCCCCGACGAAGTGGATGCCCTTCTCCCGCAGCGCCGCCTCGCGCCGCCGGGTGTCGGCGAAGTGCGCGTTGCCGCCGTCCACGAGGACGTCCCCGGGCTCCAGCAGCGGCGCGAACTCCTCGATCACCGCGTCCGTCGGCTCCCCGGCCTTCACCATGATGACGAGCCTCCGGGGCCGCTCCAGCGCGGCGACGAGCTCCCGCGCGCTCTCCGCGACCACGAACTCGCCCTCGCCACCGAACTCCTCCACCAAAGCGTGGGCCTTGGCCGCGGTGCGGTTGTGGACGGCCACCGTGTATCCGTTGCGCGCGAAGTTCCGCGCCAGGTTGCGGCCCATCACGGCCAGGCCGGTGACTCCGATGTGCGCTGAGGCAGACATTGCGTGCGTGCTCCTTCGTACGTGGCGAGATACGTTCAAACGCGCTGACGTGCTGGGCACGTTGCGGACGCGTTCCCGCGTCGGCGCCCTGCGGCCCTCCCACCCTTCCCCGTCACCGCCGTGAGCGCCACGGTGCCTCGCACGGCGCCGACTTGGCCCCGCCCGTCACCGCACCCGCGTGCTTGCCAGCCCCAACGTCTCCCCCGCGGCGCGTCATTCCACCCGCGCGGCGTGCTGTGGATCACTTTCGCCGCTTTCCCCGCGACCAGGCCCGCACCTCCGTGCGCCTTTCCGTGAGGGCATACAAAGAAGGCTCGCGGTCACCAACGCCCGACATTGCGGCGACCATGACAATCACCGACAACCGCGGCGGCCGTGACATCGCCGGCTCCGCCGGCCCGGACGAACGCCGGCAATGCCTCCGATCGCGGCCCTTGCGAGGTCGCGTATCGATTCTCGTACGAGTCCGGCACGAGCTCCCCAAGACCGGGAAGCCACGAGACCCCATCGCTCAGACGGGGGCGGCCGAACGCGGACTCCCGTGGAAGACCTGCCGCCTGTGCCACGAACGATAGGCCGCCGCTATCGGACGGACACCGGGCTGAGGGCCGATGAGAGGACGATCCGCGAGCGCTGTGACGTTGTCGCGCGCGGTCTCGCTGTGCCCGACGAACCGTTGCGAAACCAGAATGCGGTGGCCCTCGCCGATCCCGAGAACACCTTTGTCGAACAGCTTGTGGTGCAGCGAGCACAGGCACAGCCCGTTCTCGATCTCGTCCGGGCCGTCGAAGGCCCACCACCGCACGTGCGCGGCCTCCAGACCGACCGGCACCGCGCCGATCCGCCCGTCGTAGCCGCAGAAGGCGCACCGGTACTCGTAAGCCGTCAGCACCAGCTCACGCATCCGCCGGTCCCGCTGCCGTCGCCCGGCCGGGAGCCGTTCGCTCCGCCCCGGCTCCAGTTCCAGGCCGACGGCCTCGCACAGCTCGCCGTGGAGGGAGGGCGGGAAGTTCATGTCCAGCAGCACCCGCGCCATCCGTTCGAGCAGCGAGGGCTCCCGCCGAAGCGCCGCCCGCAGCTCCGGCACCAGCCGCCCCACGGCCCCCGTCTCCCGCAGTTCCCGCACCCCGCTGCCGGGGCTGCCCGCTCCACGGTCCGTGCGTACCTCCCACACCTCGTCGCTGACCAGGTGGTGGAAGGGGTAGGCGGGCGTCGTCTTGTTGGGCGGACCGTACTCGGCGAGCAGTTGCTTCAGGTCCTCCTCGACCGCGGTGTACCGCAGCTCACCATCGGCGTCCTGCTGGAACCGGCCGAGGGCGTACAGGAACAGCAGCGGCTTGTGCGGGGCGCGCGTCCCGCTCCTGCTCCACTGCCGCAACTTGGCGGTGCGTTCGAGCCAGTCCATGACCGGTGATCGTAGTGGGGCTGCGTCGAACGTCGTCTCGGGCCCGCGCTGTGTGCGGGGCACGGTCGCCGTCAGCGGAAGCCTGGTCGGCCGTCACCGGGCCGCAGGTCGTCGCGAGGGGCGACGCTTTCGATCCACCGGCCACCCATTCAGTGCGGGTCGGGCCCCAACGTGTCCCACCCTGAGGACGATTCGCGTCCCCGGCGCTGAGGATTGCCGTCCGGATGCTGGTTGATCCAGGACAGCCCTCCCAGGTCAAGGCTGTGCCGGGCACGGGTGACGGCGACGTAGGCGAGGCGCGCCTCGGCGTCGTCGATGTCGCCGGGCAGCGGGTTTCCGTCCTTGTCCGTCTCCTCCTGGTCCACCGGTTCCTCGAAGTCCTCACCGACCCGCACGGAGGCCCACTCGCGGCCCTTGGACTTGTGGGCGGTGGAGACGACGATCTCGGCCCCCTCCTCGGCCGCGAGCCGGTCCACCGCTTGCAGGATGACCTCCACGCCGTGCTCGTCCACCAGGTCGACCAAGGGCAGCAGATCCCGCCCGGACGGGTCGTACTCGGCGTACTCCTGCAGTTCGCCCCAGGTCTCGAACAGAATCAGCTCAGGGTGGGTGCTGCGTTTCCCGGCCTTCAGGTCACGGGCGGCACGGGCCAGGGCCCGCAGTGCGTCACCACCGCCGACCAGTGCGACGCGACGGCCGGCCGCCAGCTGGCGCATGACTTCGAGCATGGCGCCGACGTTGGTCCGGCACAGGACCGCGTGCGGTCGCGCGAGGCGTTCGAGCCGGGTGTGGATGGCCGGGGTGCCGGTCAGACGGATCGGGGAGTCGACGATGTGCAACCATCGGTTGGCTTCCTCGGCCAGCGCGCTGCCGAAGCGGAAGGACTGGGACAGGGCCAGCCGCGTCCCGTCGAAATCACTCATCACGTCCCGCGCCCCGCGCCAGCCGTAGATGGCCTGCGCGGAGTCACCGACCATCACCAACTGGCAGTGTCCCCGCTGGGCGTTGAAGATCTGCTCGACCACCGGGTTGGTGTCCTGGGCCTCGTCCAGCAACAGGAATTCCGCCTCGATCCTCGGCTCGGTCAGTGCCCAGATCTTCAGGTAGTGATCGTGATCGAAGCGGACGACGCCTTCCTGCGGGTTCTGGAGGTCGTCCCATGCCTTGATCGCGTAGGGCAGGACGATGTCCACGAGCTGTGCGTGCGGGTCCGCGGCCTCGACGCCGCGCAGGCGGGGAACGTGGTGCCGTTCGATGGCGCGGTCCGCGGACTGGCAGAAGCGGGTGACGGTCCGCAGCACCGTGTAGGAGAGCGCCTTGTTGGTGACGTTGCGCGCACCGATCCGCACTCTCATGTTGATGCCGATCCCCAGCGAAGCGCCCGTCTTCCAGCCGGGCACACGGGGCGCGTTCATCCGGGACGCGTACTTGTGACCCACGGCGGCGAAGGCCAGCGCGTGCGCGGTCTTGCACCGCACATTGCCAGGGAACTTGCCGGCGGCTTCGTTCGCGATCGACTTGTTGAACGCGATGTACCGGCCGGGCTTCGACGTACTGGCCGCGAGCATCGCCAGCGTCGTCGTCTTCCCGGTCCCCGCCCCGGCTTGCAGGACCATGTGGTCCCCACGCCGGAAGACGTCGACGGCCGCGCTCTGCTCAGGGGTGGGTGCGGGCATCGTGCTCCTCAAAGGGTGAGTGCTGCTTCGCAGCGTCCTCGCACGGTGACACACGGGGAGGAGACGCGTCCGGCGATCATAAAAACGCCGTCATAAAAACGCCGCGCCTTCTGGTAGCGGGGCGGTTTCTGCGGTCACACGGTCGCGACGGGTCCCGCAACCCGGTGGGGGTGGGAGCCACAGGGCGACATCCCGATGGTCCGGCTGGGGCCCGGGCCGCGAGCATGGTGTCCGCGATCCCGACCGGCCAACACAAGCGGGTCACAAGACGCCCGGCCTACACAGGCCGGGGCGCAAGACGCCCGGCTGGCACAAGCCGGGGCACAAGACGCCCGGCTGGCGACAGCACGATTCACCGCACACCACCGTTCGCATGAAGGGCACCATTCTCGATGTCCTCGACATGGACGATGGCATCCGGAATATCCTTGAAGTGCATAAGAGCCTTGACGGACACCTTGTAACTCCGCCCCGCCCTCGCCACGGGGAAAGGAAACTGCCCGGCTCTGATGAGCCGGTGTGCGGCAGATTCAGCGATTCCCATCACGCCCGCGGCTTCTCGTAGCCCGATGAACGGAGGGTAGAGGTCTGAGGCGTAGTAGTAGAGGTTCGGATCGGAAATCCGGGAACGGCCAAGCCTCGTGGCCCTCACCGCCTGACTGACCGATCCTGAACGACGACCGGAGCGGAGTTCGTCATGGAAGCCCCGCACGGCGTCGAAACACCCATGACCTTGGAGAAGCGCCCCGAGTCGCTCACCCCTGATCTGTTCCGCGACACCTGTGTCACGGATACCGCTCATATCGATGATCGACGTTGCCCTCAGCGGGGAACTCGGGGTGGATATCTCCGGCCGGACGAAGATCTCGATATCGTCCATCGAGTACTCCGACGAGTTGGCGCTCCCATACCGGAACGCAACCTCGAAGGCCGCCTTCACCATGCGGTCCCTGACGTGGCGCGGTGGGACCCCCACGGCAGTGTCGGCCCATACCTCCAATGCCGTTGCCACCATGGCCGACCGAATCTCCTCACGCTCGACTCGGAAATCGCGGGCGATTCTCGTGGACAGCAAACGGAAGCACGGGACGATGCAGTCGAGTATGACCAACCGCCATGTGCTGTCGTCGTCCAGGTCGCACAGCCTTCCCATGGCGATCAGGGACTCCCACAGACGTGAGGTCGGAGCCGATCGGACGCCCGCCGATATCGCCTCGGCGCGGAACTTCGGATAAGTGGGATGCCGCTTGATGTCGCACTCCTTGACATCTCCCACATGCACGCAAACCGGCGACTTCCCGAACGCCTTCCGAACATTCCATTCGATGTGGTCGAACACATCTGGCATGATTCGTGCCCCAATCTCCACAGGTCATCCGCGACCGAGTATGGGGACCAGGGAAGATCCAATGACCCCGCGCCAACCGGGTCACCCAATCGTGTGAAGAAATTCTTGTATTCAGATAATCTGGGCCCCTCCGGCGGCCCCTCCGGCGGCCCCACCGGGCCCGTTCGGTGCACGCCGGGACCGCGTGACGCGGGCGGCATCGGGTGGGCCCTGCCCGCCGGCAGGCGACGTTCGCTCAAGTCCTCAAGCCCTGAGGGCCTGCCCGCGTATCGGCGAGAGCCCTGACGAGGCTGCGGCCAAGCCGGTTCGTCCCAACGCGAACAACGTGAAGCTGAGACGGAAAGACGGCTCGCAAGCCGCGAAGACCCTCAGGGCGGCGGGGGGACAAGGCGAAAGCCCAGGCCGGGACCAAACGAGAGCAAGGCCGCTCAGGGCAGCTGGTCGTAGACGGTTCGGACGTAGGCGGCGCTGCGGTCGGAGCCTAGGATGCCCGGTCCCATCTTGTTCATGACGTAGGAGATGGTCATGCGCCGGTCGAGATCCGCGATGATCATCGAGCCGCCCCAGCCACCCCAGAACGCGATCCTGCCGTCCGGGATCCAGGACAGGGTGCCCTTCTTCGGCAATGCGAAGCCGATGCCCCAGCGAGACGGCAGGCCGTTGACGAGGTCGACGCCGTCCGCCTGCACGTCGAAGATGAGGTCGATCGTCTTCTCGCCGAGCAGCCGGATGCCGTCGACCTGGCCGCCGCGGGCGAGCGCGGACAGGATGCGGGCGACGGATCGGGCGTTGCCGTGGCCGTTCGCCGCACCGATGTCCGCGGCCCGCCAGGCCGGGGTGTTCGCGGTTGCCGCCGCCACCGCCGGGCCCGTCAGGGTCTTGTAGGCGGGACTGGCTGTCTTGTGGGCGGCCGGATCGAACGGCAGCGGGGGCGGCGGCACGATGTCCGCGACCCGCGTCCAGTCCGCTTCGGCTGCGCCTATCTGGAAGTCCGCTCCCAGGGGGCGGGCGATCTCCTCGGCGACGAACTGCCGCAGGGACCGGCCGGTGATCCTGTGCACGAGTTCCCCGATGAGGTGCCCGTAGTTCATCACGTGGTAGCCGGAGGCCGTGCCCGGCTTCCACCACGGGGTTTGCGCGGCCATCCGGGCCGCCGCCCCGGGCGTGTCGTACAGGTCCTCCACGCTCGCCGGCTGTTCGAGCCCGGAGACGCCGGAGGTATGGGATAGCAGATGGCGGACTTCCACGCCCCGCTTGCCGCCTGCGGCGAACTCGGGCCAGTACCGGGCCACCGGCGCGTATACGTCGAGTTCGCCCCGGTCCACCAGCATGAGCGCAGCGAGACTGGTGACGGTCTTCGTGATCGACCACACGTTGGTGAGGGTGTCCTCCTCCCAGGCGGCGGTGCGGGCGACGTCGCGGTGCCCGCCCCACAGGTCCACGATGCGCTCACCGTCGATGTCCACGACCAGCGAGACGCCGATCTCCTCACCGGATGCGAGGTTCTGCCGCAGTGTCTCCCGCAGGCCCGCGAAGCGGGGCTCGAACGTTCCGTGCAGTGTGGTCATGGCGCGCTGTCCTTCGTCGATGTCGCCGGCCGCGGCCCCGGTGTGCCCCACGGGCGGGACTCATGCCCTGTGGGGCTACGCCGCAGATGCGGCTCCGGTGTGGATGGCCGAAGCCGTCAGTGTCCGAGGCTGACACTGGTGTGAAGGTCAAGCGGTGCAGGTCACGGCGCTTTCAGGCGCTGTCGTCTTCGGTGGGACCCGGTGCGTGTTCCTGCTGCTCGTTCGTCTCGCGCAGGGCGGCGAGGTAGTCGGCGATCGCGTCCCTGTTGCGGGTCAGGCAGTCGATGCGTGTCGTCAGGCGAGCCTGCTCGGTTTCCAGGAGTGCGACCATCTCCGGTGTCAGACCGGAGAAGCGGATGCTGCTTTGCGGGGTGGAGATGCACGGCAGGATCTGCTGGATCAGGCGGGTCGGCAGACCGGCTTGCAGAAGGTCTCGGATCTGCACAATCCGCCCCAGGGAATTTTCGTCGTACTCCCGGTAGCCGTTCTCGGAGCGACCGGACACGATCAAGCCCTGCTGTTCGTAGTACCGCAGCAGTCGCGGAGTCGTTCCCGTGCGCTGCGCCGCCTCTCCGATGAGCATGTCCTCGATCTTAGGAGACGGTTTCCAGAAGGCCGTGACCTGCACGGTTTGACCTTGACATCAGTGTCAGGGATGGACACTGACGCCGTTGGCGAGGCCCACCGGAACCGTTTCGGTGACGACCACCCCAGGACATGCATCTCATCCGTGTGGCACACCGGCGCCGCGCAATCAGCGACATCGACGAAAGACATGAGCACCATGAACTTGACACCAGAGGCCACAGCACTGCTGGGACGTTGGATACAGGCGGCCGGCGGCATCGCTCCTGCGCTTGCGGGGGAAGGCGACCTCAGCTGGGCGGAGGTGCGGGAGTCCTACGGCAAACAGCTCGCCGCCGCCCTCCCGGCACCGCACGGCGTGACCTTCGAGCAGACCGAGCTCGACGGCGTGCCGACCATGCTGGTGGTGCCGGAGGAAGTGACCGATGACCGGACCCTGCTCTACATCCACGGCGGAGGCTACGTACACGGGGCGGTCGAGGCCTACGTCGGACTGACCGGCCACTACGCCAAGCGCCTGCGGGCCCGGGTCTACGTGCCCGACTACCGCCAGGCACCCGAGCATCCTTTCCCCACCCCCATCGAGGACGTGTTCACCGCCTACCGGGCGCTCCTCGCGGCGGGGACCGCTCCCGAGAAGATCGCGATCTCGGGCGACTCCGCCGGTGGCGCGATGGTGATCACCATCATGCGCAAGGCACGCGCCGCGGGCCTGCCGCTGCCCGTGGCAGGCGTGGCCATCTCGCCCTGGGCCGACCTGACGCACTCCGGTCCCTCGGCACGCAGCCGCGCCCACACCGACCCGATATGCGGCGTGGACTTCCTGGAATCGCTCGCCCGTACCTTCCTGGGCGATGCGTTGCCGACCGATCCGGACGCCTCCCCCATCTTCGCCGACGTGCGCGGCCTGGCTCCGACCCTGATCCAGATGGGGGAGAACGAGGTGATGCTCAGCGGCGGCATCACGCTCGCCGACCGGCTCGCCGAACAGCGCGTGCGTACCACCCTTGAGGTATGGCCTCACATGTTCCACGTCTGGCACCTGCTGGCCGGTCACATGGCCGAGTCCGACGAGGCCCTCGACAACGCCGTCTCCTTCATCACCCGGGAGTACGAGCGAGCACGCTGAGCCGGCACCCCGCCACGCATCCCGGCCTCTCGGCTCCGCCTGTCCCACCCCGTGGAATGATCCTCGGCCTCCAGGGCTCCGGGTGCTGCGGGCGTTCGATCGCCACCTCGGTCATCACGAGTCCTGGAGCGGATGTACCGGGCCATGCTCGACGCCGGTCCCGCCCCCTCGCACGTCGTGAAGGTTCACCGCATCCTGTCCCGCGCCCTGAGAATCGCTCACCGCCGCCGCATCGTCGGAGAGAACGTCGCCGCACTCGTCGACCCGCCGAGCATCGACGAGACCGAGGCCAACCCCTTCACCAAGGAGGAAGCCCAAGCCTTCCTCGAAGCCGCGGCGAAGGCCCCACCTTTATGCGGTGGATCGTCGGTGTCGGCATGGGGTTCCGGCAGGGCGAGACGCTCGGGCTGCGCTGGTCGTACGTCGGCCTGAAAGCCGAGCTGTTCCACCCCGAGTGGCAGCTTCAACGCCTCACATGGCGGCATGGCTGCGCCGACCCGCACGCCTGTGGGGCGCGCCTGCACCGCTTCGAGCCGTGTCCGCCGGACTGTACGAAGCACAAGAGCTACAAGCGCGGCTGCCCGGAGCCATACGGCAAGACGTGCACCAAGCGCGCGAGCGCCTGCCCGGAGCGCAAAGAGGGCGGGCTTACCTTCACCCGGCCCAAGACCAAGAAGAGCCGGAACGCCGTGCCGATCCCACCCGTCTTCGTTCCCTTCCTGCACGACCACAAGGCGCGACAGAAAGCGGCGCGGGAAGCCGCCGGGGAGCTGTGGCAGGAGCACGACGTGGTGTTCTCGCGGCCCGACGGCCGGCCGCTTGACCCGCGCGCCGACTATGAGGAGTTCAAGGAACTGCTCAAGGAGGCCGGGATCGACGACCGCCGCCTGTACGACGGGAGCCGCCACACCGCCGGGACGATCCTGAACGAGTTGGGCGTCGACATGCCCACCACCATGGAGATTCTGCGGCACACGCAGATCAGCCAGACCCGGCGATACGTCAAGGGCAGGTCCCACCTGTCGAAGGACGCCATGCGGCGCATGGGCGAGTTCTTCGTACCGCCGCCGTCGCCTCCGTCGGCCCCGATTCCGGGCCCCACTGAGACCAGAAGTGGGACCACCGACACCCGTGCGGCCCGCGCGCAGCGCCGTCGCCGCATCCGCTGAACGCAAAGGCCCAGGTCACACGGTGTGTGACCTGGGCCTTCATCTGAGCCGCCTAAGGGAATCGAACCCTTGACCTACGCATTACGAGTGCGTCGCTCTGGCCGACTGAGCTAAGGCGGCGTGTTGCGCGGCCCAGTCTACACACCTGGTGGGGGTGGTCCGAAACGGGTTCGAGGGCTGGTCAGGTGCACTGCTTGTGGGCGGGGGGTGGGGTGCCTTCCAGGAGGTAGGTGTTGATGGCGGTGTCGACGCAGTCGCTGCCGCGGCCGTAGGCGGTGTGGCCGTCGCCCTCGTAGGTGAGGAGGGTGCCGGAGGAGAGCTGGGAGGCCAGGCCCTGGGCCCAGCGGTAGGGGGTGGCGGGGTCGCGGGTGGTGCCGACGACGAGGATCGGGGCGGCGCCCTCGGCCTTGATGCGGTGCGGTGTGCCGGTGGGCTTGACCGGCCAGGACGCGCAGTTCGCGGCGGACCAGGCGAAGCCTTCGCCGAAGACCGGGGAGGCGGCCCGGAAGGAGGGGAGGGCGGCCCGGACCTCATCCGGGCCGGAGAAGGCGGCGGGGAGGTCGAGGCAGTTCACGGCGGGGTTGGCGGCGGTCTGGTTGGCGTAGGTGCCGTCCGGATCGCGTTCGTAGTAGCTGTCGGCCAGGGCCAGCAGGCCGCTGCCGTCGCCCTTCTGAGTGCGGGCGAGCGCCTCGCGCAGGAGGGGCCAGGAGTTCTCGTCGTACATCGCGGCGATCACGCCGGTGGTGGCGAGGGATTCGGTGAGGCGGCGGGTGGTGCCGGTGGCGACCGGGTGCCGGTCGAGGTCGGCGAAGAAGGCGCTCAGGCGCTTGCCGACGGTTTCGGGGCGGCCGGTGCCGAGGGGGCAGTCGGGCCGCTTGGCGCAGTCGGTGGCGAAGGCGGTGAAGGCGGTCTCGAAGCCGGCGGTCTGCTCGCGGTTGATCGTGCGGGCGTTCAGGGACGGGTCCATGGCGCCGTCCAGGACGAGCCGGCCGACGCGGGACGGGTACAGGCCGGCGTATGTCGCGCCCAGGAGGGTGCCGTACGACGCGCCCACGTAGGTCAGCTTCCGGTCGCCCAGGACGGCGCGCAGCACGTCCATGTCGCGGGCGGCCTCGATGGTGGAGACGTGGCCGAGGCGGGCGCCCGAGCGGGCCCGGCAGGCGCGGGCGAAGTCGCGGTAGGCGGCGGTGAGGCGGGTGACTTCGGCCGGGGTGTCGGGGGTCTGGTCGGTCTGCGTGTACGCGTCCATCTCACGGTCGGGGAGACAGGCGATCGGCGCGCTGCGGCCCACGCCGCGCGGGTCCATGGCGACCATGTCGTACCGCGCCCGGACGGGGGCGGGCTCTGGGGCGTACTGCTGGAGGTAATCGATCGCCGAGCTGCCGGGGCCGCCCGGATTGACCATCAGGGCTCCGATCCGGGCGCCCGGGCCGGTGGCCTTCTTCCGGGACACGGCGAGCTTCAGGTCCGTGGCCGCGTCGGGCGCGGCGTAGTCCAGGGGTGCCTTCAGGGTGGCGCACTCGAAGGTGGGCGCGGTGTCACAGGGGCGCCAGGTGAGCTTCTGGTCGTAGTACGGGCGCAGGGCGGCGGGGACGGCCGTGGGCAGCGGCTTGAGGAGGGCGGCGGTGGCCTCGCGTGCGGGGGCGGTGCCGGTGGGGGCGCTACCGGTGGGGGCGGTCGGGCGGGACGAGGGAGGCGAGGGGTCGGAGCCGCCGGACGAGCAACCGGAGAGGAACAGGGTGGCGGCCAGGAGAGCGCCGCCGGTGGCGCGGCGCAGGCGGATGGTGTCCATCGGGAGGTCCCCTCGGTCGGTCCCTGGTGCGGCGGCGGTGGGAGGACGGCGGTGGTGCGGGGTGCGGGGTGCGGGACGCCGGACGCGGCGCCGGGCGGTGCGGGGTGCCGGACGCGGCGCCTGGCGTGGTCCTGTGGCAGGGCCGCGTGGCGGGACCGCGTGTGTCCGGTCAGCCCGCGCGGAGGGCCGCGGTCATCGCCTCGACCGCCAGGAGCGGGGCCACGTTGCGATCCAGGGCCCGGCGGCAGGCGATGACCGCTTCTATGCGGCGCAGCGTGCGCTCGGGGGTGGAGGAGGCCGCGACCCGTTGCAGGCTGTCGCGCACCTCGTCGTTGGCCAGGGCGACCGACGAGCCCAGCTGGAGGGCCAGCACGTCGCGGTAGAAGCCGGTGAGGTCGACGAGGGCGAGGTCCAGGCTGTCCCGCTGGGTGCGGGTGGAGCGGCGCTTCTGCTTGTCCTGGAGTTCCTTCATGGCGCCGGCGGTGCCGCGCGGGAGCCGACCGCCGGTGCCCGCCGCGGCGCCGAGGGCGGCGCGCAGCTCCTCGGTCTCCTTGGCGTCGACCTCTTCCGCGACCTGCTTGGCGTCCTCGGTCGCGGCGTCGATCAGCTCCTGGGCGGCCTTGAGGCAGCCGCCGAGGTCGTCGACGCGGGTGGGCAGCCGCAGCACGGCGGCGCGGCGGGCCCGCGCCCGCTCGTCGGTGGCCAGGCGGCGGGCCCGGTCGATGTGCCCCTGGGTGGCGCGGGCGGCTGCCTGGGCGGCGGCGGGCTCGACGCCGTCCCTGCGGACGAGGAGATCGGCGACCGCGCCGACCGGCGGCGTGCGGAGGGTGACGTGCCGGCAGCGGGAACGGATCGTGGGGAGGACGTCCTCGATGGAGGGCGCGCACAGCAGCCACACCGTCCGGGGGGCGGGCTCCTCGACGGCCTTCAGGAGGACGTTGCCGGCGCCCTCGGTGAGCCGGTCGGCGTCCTCCAGGACGATGACCTGCCAGCGACCGCCCGCGGGTGACAGCGACGCCCGGCGCACCAGGTCACGGGTCTCCTTCACGCCGATGGAGAGCAGGTCCGTACGGACCACCTCCACGTCGGCGTGCGTGCCCACCAGGCTCGTATGACAGCCGTCGCAGAAACCGCACCCCGGGGCGCCACCGAGCGCGCGATCCGGGCTGACGCACTGCAGCGCGGCGGCGAAGGCACGGGCGGCGGCGGCCCGGCCGGAACCGGGCGGCCCCGTGAACAGCCAGGCGTGCGTCATCTTGGACGTGGACGAGGCAGGGCCGCCCTCGGCGCCCTCGTCCACGGGTGTGGCGGTGCCCGCCGGTTCTGCCGCGGCCTCCGCGGTGACCAGCGCGTCCGCGTCCCGCGCGGCGGCGGCGAGCTGCTCCGCCAACCGATCCTGACCGACCAGGTCGTCCCACACCGCCATCGCCGACCGCCGTTCCTCGTTCTGTTTCGTGGTGTTCCGCTGGGTTGGTTGCTGGACGGATTCCATTGTGGTGCACGGCACTGACAATCACGGCGCGCGCACGTGGAGGCGGGGAAGGGGAGGGAGGGGGGAAGGGAAGGGACCGGGCGAGTGTACGGGTGGGACGGTGGCGTCGGATCGGCCCGGGGCGGGCGGATGCCGGGCCCACGCCCGCGTCAGGCCGCCGGCAGGCTCGTCCCCCGCCGCCCGGGAGCCGCCCGGTAAGGCGCCGCCCGAGCCCCGGGATCAGTCCCGGTGGCCGGTCGTCAGCCGTCAGGACTCGTCCGCATCCCCGCCCGGAGACGCCCGGGTATACCCGGCGATCCGGCACCGGGCCACGCCGCGTCAGGCCGCTGCCGGGCTCCTTCCCCACCGTCCGGCGGAGCCGCCGCGCCACGGCCCCAGGAACCGCCCGGTACGACACCGCCCCAGCCCGGAACGCGACCCGCTTGCCCCGCCGCCCACGCCCCCGTCCGGACTCGTCCGCGTCCGCGCCCGACGACGACCGACAGGGCGGCACCGAGCCCCCGCACCGGGCCACTACCAGGCTCCTCCCCCACGGCCCGGATGCCGCCCAGTGCGGCGCCCCGAAGGGAAGATCAGCCCCGCTTGCCCCGCCGCCCACGCCCCCGTCCGCGGCCGGACTCGTCCGCGTCCCCGCCCGGCGACGGGCGGCGGTCCGGCTCGGCCGGGTTGGCCTCGCGCGGGCCGAGGAGTTCGTCGGCCAGGGTGGGGATGTCGTCGAGCGGGGTCTCCTCCGCCCATGTGGGGCGGGGGCGCTCGCGGCGCGGCGGCTCGACCGGGCGGCCGGTGTCCGGATCGATCTGCGGGAGCTCGCGGGTGCGTTCCGTGCCGCCCTCGGAGGGTGCGGCCGGTTCGCCGGTGCCGTTCCATCCACCGCTGGTGTGCGTGGTCCGGCCCGTGGGCGCGGCGGCGTGGCCCGTGCCCTCGTCGCGGAACAGCCACGGCGGTACCCGGTCCGCGGGGTCCTCCTCCCGGGGCGGGAGATCGGCCCGGGGCTGCTGCGCCTGGTCCTGCCACCCGCCAGTGGCCCACCGGTCGCCGCCCGCCTCGGTGCGGTGCTCGTCATACGGCTGCGGCTGCGGGTCGGGCCACGCCTGCGGTCCATCCGGCCGGACGGGCGGCAGCACGGCCGTCTCGTCGGCGGCACCCGGCGCACCGTGGCCTGCCGGGCCTGCCGGGCCTGCCGGGCCTGCCGGGCCTGCCGGGCCTGCCTGCGGCAGCACGGCCGTCTCGTCCGCCGCACCGGGAGCTCCCTCGCCCCCGAAGCCCGCCTGGCCGCCGAAGCCCGCCTGGCCGCCGGTCCGACCGGCCGGATCCTGCCGGTCCGGGCCCGGCTGCGGCAGCGCCGCCGTCTGCTCCGAGTCCGAGTCCGAACCCGAGTCCGGCCCCTCGGCCGTGCCCCGGCCCCCGGCCTCCCAGCCCCGCTCCGGCGCGCGGCTGACCCCGAGGCGGGGATCGGCCGCTCCCGCCTCCCGGCCGGAACCCGTCCCCGCGTCCTCACGGCCCCAGGAAACCGACGGCGTCGCCCCGGACACCACCGGCGTCGCCCCCGCAGACGGGTAGGAACCACCCGTGCCGCGCGGCGCCTCGGCGGCGCTTGCCGCCTCGGCCGTCGCCGCCAGCCGCGCCCGCTCGGCCCGCAGGAGGGCTTCCTCGGCCTTGCGCTGCTTCTCGATGCGGCGTTCCTCGGCCTCGGCGCGCAGCCGCGCCTCCTCCTCGGCCTGCTTGCGGCGGCGCTCCTCTTCGGCGGCCCGGGCCCGCGCCTCGGCCTCGCGCCGCCGGCGCTCCTCCTCGGCTGCCTTGCGGGCCTCCTCGGCGCGGCGGCGCGCCTCCTCCGCCTGGCGGGCGGCCTCGCGTGCCTTGGCCTCCTCCAGTTCGCGGCGCTTGCGCTCCTCCTCTTCGGCGCGCAGCTTCGCGAGCTGTTCCTCGCGCTCGCGCCTCAGCCGCTCCTCCTCGGCCTTGCGGGCGGCTTCCTCCTCGGCCTTGCGGCGGGCCTCTTCCTCGGCGGCCTTGCGCGCCTCTTTTTGGGCCGTGATCTCGGCCTCGGAGAGCGGCAGCACCTGGTCGAGGCGGTGGCGCACGGCCTTGGTGACGGCCTCCGGCTCCTGCCCGGCGTCGACGACCAGGTAGCGGGCCGGGTCGGCGGCGGCCAGGGTCAGGAAGCCGGACCGCACCCGCTGGTGGAACTCGGCCGGTTCGGACTCCATCCGGTCCGGCGCCTCGGTGAAGCGCTCGCGCGCCGTCTCGGGGGAGACGTCCAGCAGCACCGTCAGGTGCGGCACCAGGCCGTCGGTGGCCCAGCGCGAGATGCGGGCGATCTCCGTGGGGGCCAGGTTGCGGCCCGCCCCCTGGTACGCGACCGAGGAGTCGATGTAACGGTCCGTGATGACGACGGCGCCGCGCTCCAGGGCGGGCCGGATGACGCTGTTGACGTGCTCGGCGCGGTCGGCCGCGAACATCAGGGCCTCGGCCCGGTCGGACAGCCCCGACGTGGACACGTCCAGAATGATCGAACGCAGCCGCTTGCCGATGGCGGTGGCACCCGGCTCACGCGTCACCACTACCTCGTGGCCCTTGTCGCGAATCCACTGGGCCAGCGCCTGCACCTGCGTGGACTTGCCGGCGCCGTCACCGCCCTCCAGGGCGATGAAGAAGCCGGTGGCGGCGGGCGCCTGCTCCGGGTCGCCGCCGCGCAGCGCCTCGCGCAGGTCGCGCCGCAGCGGCACGCCCTGCCGGTCGTCCACCCGGCCGAGCACCCACGCCGCGACGGGCAGCAGCAGCGCGCCCACCAGGACGAGCGTGAAGGCCGCTCCCCCATGGGCGAAGACGAAGCTCCCGTTGACCATCCGGTGCGGCCCGATGACCGCGGCCAGCAGCGGGGCGACGATCGCGGCCAGCGCCATCGCGACCCGCACCACCGCGTGCAGGTGCTCGGTCGTCCGGGCGGCGCGGGCCTCCTCGGTCTCCTGCTCCAGCAGCGTGTGCCCCGTATGGGCCGCGACCCCGGCCGCGCTGCCGGCCAGCAGCGCCAGCAGCAGCACCGTCGTCGGGTCGGGGACCAGCCCGGCGGCGAGCAGGGCCAGGCCCGTGACCGCCACCGCGAGGGCGAGCAGCCGCCGCCGGGACAGCGTCGGCAGGATCTTGCGCGCACTGCGGATGCCGATGACCGGCCCGCCACCGAACGCGAGCACCAGCAGACCGAAACCGACCGGTCCGCCCCCGAGATCGGTCGCGTGCAGGACGGCCACCGAGACCGCAGCGGCGATCGCCGCGGCGACGGCGGCACAGGCGACGACGAGCGGCGGGATGGCCCCCGTCCGCCCCCGTTCGACCGCACCGGCGGACGCCTTGGCACCGGCCGCGGCCCCCTTGCCAGGAGCCGCACCCGCCTTACCGGAAGCCTTGCCCGGACCCGGCGCCTTGCCGGTGGCGGCCTTCGGACGGCGCAACCCCTCCAGCGGGGAGCGCGGGCGCGGCGTGCGCGCGCCGGGGAGCTGGAGGAAGTAGAGGAACGCGATGGAGGCCGCGAACAGGCCCGCGGCCACGTAGGACCCCGGCGCGGCCTGATGCCGGTGGAACCAGTCGATGCCGGAACCCAGCAGGTTGCCCAGCAGGCTGACGACGACCAGCGCGGCGGCGGCCAGCGGCAGCGAGACGAAGGCCGACCGCAGGAACAGGCGGCGCAGCGCCTCCATGCCGTCGGGAACGACGGGGGTGGTGCGCAGCGCGCCCGCGGAGCCATCGGCCGGGCGCAAGCCCGCGGGCCCGTCGTCCGGGCGCGCGCCCGCCCCGGCCTTCCCTTGGGTCTCCGACGCCCCCGCCTCAGTGGCGGGTACCGCGACCACCCCGGAGGGCAGCAGCCCCGGCGCCGCGCTCTCCCGCGCCACCGTGCCCACGCGCTCGGCAGCACCGCCCAGGAAGACCGTCACCAGCAGCCAGATCCACGCGCTGCCCGGCGTCCAGTCGATCCACAGCGGGGCGACGATCATCAACAGCAGCCGCAGGCCGTCCGCGCCGATCATCGTCCAGCGCCGGTCCAGCGGCCCATCAGGCCGGGTCAGCGTGGTCAGCGGGCCGAGCAGCACGGCCCCGAACAGCAACGACGCCAGCATCCGCACGGCGAACACGGCGGTGACCGCCAGTGCCACGCCCCGCTCGCCCCCGCCGAACACGGCCTGCCCCCCGGCGGGCACGTACCGCGCCGCTTGCAGCGTGAGCAGTACGAGCACCAGGAGGGCCAGGGCATCGCCGATGCCCCCGACGAACTGCGCACTCCACAGCCGCTTCAGCGGAGGGAAGCGGAGCAGGGCTCGCACGGCGCGCTCGCGGGAATCCGCGGCCAGGGCGCCGGATGTGGGGGGCACGACCGTTGGGAGCTCGGTACGCGTCATCCCACCAGCCTATCGGCCGTAACCGACACAGCGGGCGACCGACCGAACAAGTGGTCGAGGCGACAGGGGGGAGCGACACCTCCCGGACGAGGGACCGGTATGCCCGATTGGGCGCCCGAGATGTCCCCCAGAGGCCGGATTGCACCCCGTAACGGAGGCCGCCTCCCGGAGGCACCCGACGACCAACCCCCGCCCGCCAGGTCCCAGCCGACCCCCACCAGACCGACCCTGAAAAAACCCCGATCCCACCCCCGAGAAACCCCGAAGATCCCCGCAGAACGACCCAGGAAAACGACCCCGGTGAACGGCCCTGCAAGCCCCGGAGAGCGACCCCGGGGAACGGCCCTGCGACCCCCCAGAACGACCCCGGGGACCCGCAGAACGACCCCGGAGAACGGCTGCAAGCCCCGTAGAACGACCTCGCAGAACGGCCCTACGACCCCGCAGAACGCCCCTGGGGACCCCGAAAACGGAGCCCCCAGAGACCAAACACCACGAGAGAACGAACCCCCGACCCCCCGGAGACCACCCCCAGGCAGCCCCGCCCTACTCCTCCCCGCCCCCCGGCGCCGACGCCGCCGCCGTCCTCTTGGCCGGGACGGCCTTCTTCGCGGAGACGGCCTTCTTCGCCGGCACCGCCTTCTTCGCCGCCGTGGCGGTCTTCGCCGCCGTCGTCTTCTTGGCCGCGGTCGCCTTCTTCGCGGGCGTGGCCTTCTTGGCGGTCGTGGTCTTCTTCGCCGCCGTCGCCTTCTTGGCCGTGGTCTTCTTGGCGGTCTTCTTCGCCGGGCCCTTGGCGCGCTTCTCCGCCAGCAGCTCGTAACCGCGCTCGGGCGTGATCGTCTCCACGTCGTCGTCCCGCCGCAGCGTGGCGTTGGTCTCGCCGTCCGTGACGTACGGGCCGAAGCGACCGTCCTTGACGACCACCGGGCGCTCGCTCACCGGGTCGGTGCCGAGTTCCTTCAGCGGCGGCTTGGCGGCGGCGCGGCCCCGCTGCTTGGGCTGGGCGTAGATCGCCAGCGCCTGGTCCAGCGTGATCGTGAAGATCTGCTCCTCGTTCTCCAGGGAGCGCGAGTCGGTGCCCTTCTTCAGGTACGGGCCGTAGCGGCCGTTCTGCGCGGTGATCTCCACGCCCTCGGGGTCGGTGCCGACCACGCGGGGCAGCGACATGAGCCGCAGCGCGTCCTCAAGGGTGACGGTGTCCAGGGACATCGACTTGAAGAGGGACGCGGTGCGCGGCTTGACCGCGTTCTTGCCGGTCTTCGGGGTGCCCTCGGGCAGGACCTCGGTGACGTACGGGCCGTACCGCCCGTCCTTGGCGACGATCTGGTGCCCGGACTCCGGGTCCGTGCCCAGCTCGAAATCGCCGCTCGGCTTGGCGAGCAGTTCCTCGGCCAGCTCGACGGTCAGCTCGTCCGGCGCCAGGTCGGCGGGCACGTCGGCGCGCTGGTGACCCTCGGCGTCCTTCTCGCCGCGCTCGACGTACGGACCGTAGCGGCCGACCCGCAGGACGATGCCGTTGCCGACGGGGAAGGACGAGACCTCCCGGGCGTCGATCGCGCCCAGGTCGGTGACCAGGTCCTTCAGGCCGCCCAAGTGGTCGCCGTCGCCGTTGCCCGCGTCGGAGGCGGCGCCCGCGGCATCGCCTTCGCCGAAGTAGAAGCGGCGCAGCCACGGCACGGACTGGGCCTCGCCGCGCGCGATGCGGTCGAGGTCGTCCTCCATCCTGGCGGTGAAGTCGTAGTCGACCAGCCGTCCGAAGTGCTTCTCCAGCAGGTTGACGACGGCGAAGCTCAGGAAGGACGGCACCAGCGCGGTGCCCTTCTTGAAGACGTAGCCGCGGTCCAGGATCGTGCCGATGATCGACGCGTACGTGGACGGGCGGCCGATCTCCCGCTCCTCCAGCTCCTTGACCAGCGTGGCCTCGGTGTAGCGGGCCGGCGGCTTGGTGGCGTGGCCGTCCGCGGTGACCTCGCGGGCCGCCAGCGCGTCGCCCTCGGCGACCTGCGGCAGCCGCCGCTCGCGGTCGTCCAGCTCGGCGTTCGGGTCGTCGGCGCCCTCGACGTACGCCTTCAGGAAGCCGTGGAAGGTGATCGTCTTGCCGGAGGCGCTGAACTCGGCGTCCCGCCCGTCGCTCGCCCGGCCGCCGATCTTGACGGTGACGGAGTCGCCGACCGCGTCCTTCATCTGGGAGGCGACGGTCCGCTTCCAGATCAGCTCGTACAGGCGGTACTGGTCGCCGGTCAGGCCCGTCTCGCCCGGCGTGCGGAAGCGGTCGCCGGACGGGCGGATCGCCTCGTGCGCCTCCTGCGCGTTCTTGACCTTCCCGGCGTACGAGCGCGGCTTGTCCGGCAGGTACGCGGCGCCGTACAGCTGCGTGACCTGGGCACGGGCCGCCGCGACGGCGGTGTCCGAGAGCGTGGTGGAGTCCGTACGCATGTAGGTGATGAAGCCGTTCTCGTACAGCTTCTGCGCCACCTGCATCGTGGCCTTGGCTCCGAAGCCGAGCTTGCGGCTGGCCTCCTGCTGGAGCGTCGTCGTACGGAAGGGGGCGTACGGGGAACGCCGGTAGGGCTTGGACTCGACCGAGCGGACGGCGAAGTCGGCGTTCTCCAGGGCGGCGGCCAGCGCTCGCGCGCCCGCCTCGTCCAGGTGGAGGACCGCGTCGCTCTTCAAACGCCCGTCGGGACCGAAGTCGCGGCCCTGGGCGACCCGGCGGCCGTCGACCGCGGCCAGCCGGGCGGAGAAGGCGGACGGCTCGGCGGCGTCGGCCGCGCCCAGCGGGGAGAACGTGCCGGTCAGGTCCCAGTACTCCGCCGAACGGAAGGCGATGCGCTCCCGCTCCCGCTCGACGACCAGGCGGGTCGCGACGGACTGCACCCGGCCGGCCGACAGCCGCGGCATGACCTTCTTCCACAGGACCGGCGAGACCTCGTACCCGTAGAGGCGGTCGAGGATGCGGCGGGTCTCCTGGGCGTCGACCAGCTTCTTGTTCAGCTGGCGCGGGTTGGCGACGGCGTCCCGGATCGCGTCCTTGGTGATCTCGTGGAAGACCATCCGGTGGACGGGGACCTTGGGCTTGAGGATCTCCTGGAGGTGCCAGGCGATGGCCTCGCCCTCGCGGTCCTCATCGGTGGCCAGGAAGAGTTCGTCGGAGTCGGCCAGCAGCTCCTTGAGCTTCCTGACCTGGTCCTTCTTGTCACTGTTGACGACGTAGATCGGCTGGAAGTCGGCGTCCACGTTCACGCCGAGCCGCGCCCAGGGCTCGCCCTTGTACTTCGCCGGGACCTCCGCCGCGCCGTTCGGGAGGTCGCGGATGTGCCCGACGCTCGCCTCGACCGTGTAGCCGGGGCCGAGGTAGCCCTTGATCGTCTTCGCCTTGGCAGGCGACTCGACGATGACGAGGCGGCGGCCACCGCCCTGTGCGGTCTCGCTGGTCGGGGACAACTTCGCTCTTCTCTCCGGTCGACGCTGGGGGTACCCCCGGGGGCCGGAGGCTCTGGGGGTGGACACTGCGGTGACGCTTGACGCTGCGGAGTGTGACGGTACCTCCCGCCCCCGTGTCAAACGGAAAAACCCCGCAACGCCACTCGAACGGTAACCCGACTACATGCCTTCACGCCGCCCGGACCGGCACCCCGGCGGCGGGTCGCCCACCACCGGCCGCCGGGACCCGGCACCCGGCCGGCTGGCAGGATGGGCGCCGGCCGTGTCCGTCCGCACCACGCACTTCCGGGGGGTCTTCGCACGTGAACGCCGTCGGCCCCTCCCCCGCCGCCATCCGCGCGGCGACCCTGCGCCGGGCCGCCGCGCTCGTCGGTGCCGGCGCCCTCGGCGGCCTCTATCTCTGGCACACCGATCCGCACGAATCCGGCCAGCTCCTTCCCCCGTGCCCGTTCAAGTGGGCGACCGGCCTGCTGTGCCCGGCCTGCGGCGGGACCCGGCTGGCGTACGACCTGCTGCACGGCGACGTCGTCGCGGCCTTCCACGACAACGCCGCGCTGCTCGTCCTCGGTGTCCCGGCCGTCCTGTGGATGCTCGGACGGTGGTTCGCCGCGGGCCTGCGGGGGCGCCGCGTCCGGCCCCGCCTCACGGCCCGTGGCGGCGTCCTCGTCATGGGCACCGCCGCGGCCTGGGCGGTGCTGCGCAACCTCGTTGGCTGAAAACCCGGCGGGGAAAGTGAGACCTTCGCCTCCTTCCGGACGCCCGGAAGGACGAACCCCCTGCGATCCGGCCCGCACCACCCCCTCATACCTCGGCCGGTGAGACTTTCGCCTCTCTCCGGGCGCTCGGCGGGACGGACGCTTGGCGAGCCGGACGCCCGACGGGACGTGTCTCCGACAGGCCAGGTGCCCGAACGGGCCGGACGCCCGGCGGGACGTGTCCCCGACAGGCCGGGCGGAACGGGCCGGACGCCCGGAGGCTCGACGGGACGCACCCTCCCGCCGCCCGGCCCCCCTTCCGCCTCAGCTCCCCTCCGTGCCCCGCCCGACCGGCTCCAGGAACCCCTGCTCGATCAGCATCCGGATCGCCTCGGGCGTGCGGTCCCGCAGCGCCACCGGGTCCTCGCCCACCAGTTGCGCGATGGCGTCCAGGATCCGCCCGGCCGACAGCGTGCCGTCACACACCCCGGCGAACCCCGCGCCCACCGTGTCCACCTTCGTCGCCCGGCGCATCCCCCGGTTCTGCCGCAGCACCACGTGCTCCGGGTCCTCCGCGCCCGGCAGCCCCACCTGCTCCTGCACCACCTCGTCGGCGAGCCGGAAGTGCCCGGCCATCAGCGCCGCGTCGTCCGTGGCCCGCAGGTAGTCCTGCCGGTCGAAGTGACGGACGACATGCGCGCCGAGCGGCTGTTCGACCGGATGCGGCCATTCCTCGACCGTGACGGACGGGTCCTGCGCCCCGGACTTGCGCAGCGTGATCCATCCGAAGCCGATGCCCTTGGTCTTCCTGGCCTCGAACTCCTCCAGCCAGGCGTCGTAGCGCGCCGCGTACTCCCGCGGCGCGGCGCGGTGGTCGCCGCCGTCCCGCAGCCACAGCTCGGCGTACTGCGTGACGTCCTGCACCTCCCGCTGCACGATCCACGCGTCGCACCCCGCCGGAACCCAGCCGCGCAGCCGGTCCCGCCAGTCCTCGCCCTCGACGTGCTGCCAGTTGGCCAGCAGCTGGCAGTACCCGCCGTCGTTGAGGTGGTCCGCGGCCCGCTGGACGAGCGTCCGGCACAGGTCGTCCCCGCCCATGCCGCCGTCCCGGTAGGTGAGGCGGGCGCCCGGGGAGATGACGAAGGGCGGATTGGAGACGATCAGGTCGTAGGTCTCGTCCCCGACCGGCTCGAACAGCGAACCCTGCCGCAGGTCCGCCGCCGGGGCCCCGGACAGCGCCAGGGTCAGCGCGGCGAACCGCAGCGCCCGGGGGTTGAGGTCCGTGGCCGTCACCCGCGTGGCGTGCTGGGCGGCGTGCAGCGCCTGGATGCCGGAGCCCGTACCGAGGTCCAGCGCCTTGCCCACCGGAGTGCGCACGGTGATCCCGGAGAGCGTCGTGGACGCCCCGCCCACGCCGAGCACCAGCTTCGAGCGCTCCACCCCGGCCGGCTCCGCGGCGTCCCGGATGCCGCCCGCGCCGCCGACCGCGCACCCCAGGTCGGAGACGATCCACCAGTCCTGGCCCTCCGGACCGCTGTACGGCCGGACGTCCACGCTCGCCCGTACGGAATCGCCGTCCGCCACCAGCCAGCCGTCCGCCAGGCAGTCCTCCAGCGGCAGTGCCGCGCGCGCCCGCTCCCGGGGCGCCGGACGCTGCAACAGGAACAGCCGCACCAGTGTCTCCAAGGGGCTGTCCCCTCTGGTCGCGCGCAGCGCCGGAACGGTCTCGCTGCGGGCGAGCGCGGCGTAGGCGGGCGCGCCGAGCAGGTCCAGCAGGCCGTCGGCGGTGAAGGCGGCGGACCGCAGCGCCTCGCGCAACCGGGCGGTGCGGGCGCTGCTCGTCGGGTCCTGGGCGTCTGCGGTGGGGAGGTGCGTGCTCACGGTCCCCATTCTTCCGGCAACCACTGACAATCGGCGACGGCCCGGCACCGCGCCCTCACGGAACGCGCCACCGGGCCGCCACGAAAGGCCCCACGCCGGACCGCCCCGCTCTTCTCACCGAGCCGGGCCGGGCCGGGGCCGGTCCTCGGCCGCTGACCACCTTCGACGATCGCCGTCCGACCCCGCCCTCTCACGGCTCCGGTCGTCCGGCACTCGCCGTCTCCGAACCCGGCGAACGCGGCACCCGCCCTCTCCGAACGCGGCGAACGCGGCACCCGCCCTCTTACGAACGTCGCGAAGGCAGCACCCGCCCTACGACGCCGCCGACGGCTTCACCGACGGCCCCTTGGACGCGCCCGACTTCTGGGCCTGGCAGCCCTTCTGGCGGGCCATCGCCTTGCCCACGTCCCCGGCCTCCAGCTTCCGGAAGGCGGCCTCGCTCTGCTCGTTCAGCTTGTTGATGCCGTTCGACAGCGTCCGCAGGCCGTCCGCGAACTTCAGCTTGTCCTTGGTGTCCAGGCCGTCGACCTTCTTCTTCAGGTCGGCGTACCCCTTCGAGAGCGAGTTGAGCTCCTGGACCGCGTCCTTCTGGGACTTGTCACCGCCGTCGACGGGCGGCGGGCCCGCCTGGTCCAGCGCCTTGGCCAGCTCCGCGTAGGCGCCGGAGATCTGGCCGAACGCCTGGGAGTCGGTCTGCTGGACCTTCTTGGACTCCATGTTCCCGGCGTCGGCCGACTGCATGGCCGCGTTCGCGTCCTGGATGCGCTTGAACTGGGCCTGTGCGGGGTCGCAGAACTTCTTGGCCCAGTCGTCGTTCTTCTTGCCCTGGTCGTCATCGCTGCAGCCGGTCAGCGCGAGCATCAGAGCGGCGCCGCCGGACAGCGCAGCCACCAGCTTCTTGTTCACCGGATCGGTCCCTTCCATGGCTTACGGCCCCGGAACATACACGTCGGAAGGCCGTCACCCACCGGTCGGGCGGTCCGCCGGACCGGCATTGCAGCCATTTGCACCAAAGCGCGGGAGCCGTCCGGGCACGGAAAACGGGCGGGGAGACCGCCGTTCAGCGAAACCGTCCGGGCACGGAAAACGGGCAAGTGAACCGCCGTTCAGCGAGACCGTCCGGGCACGGAAAACGGGCGGGTGGACGGCCGTTCGCACCAAGCCGTCCACCCGCCCGTCGAGGGCCCGTCGCCGCTGTCCGGTCAGGACACCACCGCGGGGTCGGGCGCCTGTGACACCTTGCCGGGATTGTCCTCGTCACCCATCACGATGCCGCGCCGCTTGGACACGTACACCGCGCCGACGATGACGACGACGGCCAGCACGGCGACCGCGATCCGGATGCCGAGGTTCTTGTCCGCCCCGTAGGAGAACTTCACCACGGCCGGCGCGATCAGCAGCGCCACCAGGTTCATGACCTTGAGCAACGGGTTGATGGCCGGGCCCGCGGTGTCCTTGAACGGGTCGCCCACCGTGTCCCCGATGACCGTCGCGGCGTGCGCCTCACTGCCCTTGCCGCCGTGGTGGCCGTCCTCGACCAGCTTCTTGGCGTTGTCCCAGGCACCGCCGGAGTTCGCGAGGAACACCGCCATCAGGGTGCCGGTGCCGATCGCGCCCGCCAGGAAGGAACCGAGCGCGCCCACCCCCAGCGAGAACCCCACGGCGATCGGGGTGAGCACCGCCAGCAGCCCCGGGGTGGCCAGCTCGCGCAGCGCGTCCTTGGTGCAGATGTCCACCACACGGCCGTATTCCGGCTTCTCCGTGTAGTCCATGATCCCGGGGTGCTCCCGGAACTGCCGCCGCACCTCGAAGACCACGGCGCCCGCCGACCGGGACACCGCGTTGATGGCCAGCCCCGAGAAGAGGAAGACGACCGAGGCGCCGAGCACCAGGCCCACCAGGTTGTTGGGCTGCGAGATGTCCAGGCTCAGCCCCATGCCACTGGCCGCCTGCCCCACCTCCCGCACGGCGGTGGCGATGGCGTCGCGGTACGAGCCGAAGAGCGCCGCGGCGGCCAGGACGGCGGTCGCGATGGCGATCCCCTTGGTGATGGCCTTGGTGGTGTTCCCCACGGCGTCCAGGTCGGTGAGCACCTGCGCGCCGTCGCCCGTGACGTCCCCGGACATCTCCGCGATGCCCTGCGCGTTGTCGGAGACTGGACCGAAGGTGTCCATGGCCACGATGACGCCGACGGTGGTCAGCAGGCCGGTGCCCGCCAGCGCCACGGCGAACAGCGCGAGCATGACGGACGCCCCGCCCAGCAGGAACGCCCCGTACACGGACAGGCCGATCAGCACGGCCGAGTAGACGGCCGACTCCAGCCCGATGGAGATCCCGGACAGCACCACGGTGGCGGGCCCGGTCAGCGAGGTCTTGCCGATGTCCCTGACGGGCCTGCGGCTGGTCTCGGTGAAGTAGCCGGTCAGCTGCTGGATGAGCGCGGCGAGCACGATGCCGATCGCGACGGCCACCAGTGCCAGCATCCGCGGGTCCCCCTCGTGCCCGAGGATGGCCGGGTCGGTGACGCCCTTCAGGTCCGCGTAGGAGGACGGCAGGTAGGTGAAGACCGCGACGGCGACCAGGACGACCGAGATCCCGGCGGAGATGAAGAACCCGCGGTTGATCGCCGTCATGCCGCTGCGGTCCGAGGCGCGCGGCGCGACGACGAAGATGCCGATCATCGCGGTCAGCACGCCGATGGCCGGCACCAGGAGCGGGAAGGCCAGCCCGGAGTTCCCGAAGGCCGCCGTGCCCAGGATGAGCGCGGCGACCAGGGTCACCGCGTAGGACTCGAACAGGTCGGCCGCCATGCCCGCGCAGTCCCCGACGTTGTCGCCCACGTTGTCCGCGATGGTGGCGGCGTTGCGCGGGTCGTCCTCGGGGATGCCCTGCTCCACCTTGCCGACGAGGTCGGCGCCGACGTCCGCGGCCTTGGTGAAGATGCCGCCGCCGACCCGCATGAACATGGCGATCAGCGCGGCACCGAGCCCGAAGCCCTCCAGCACCTTCGGGGCGTCCACCGTGTAGACGAGCACCACACAGGACGCGCCCAAAAGGCCGAGCCCCACGGTGAACATGCCGACCACGCCGCCCGTACGAAAAGCGATCTTCATGGCCGTGTGCGCGGCGGTTTTCGCTCCGCCCCGCCGACCGGATTCCGCGAGATCGCTTTCACCGGCCCCGGAAACGGCCGCGCGGGCGGCGGCAGCCACCCGAACATTGCTGCGCACCGCCAGCCACATGCCGATATACCCGGTGGCCGCGGAGAATGCGGCGCCGATCAAGAAAAAGACGCTGCGCCCGGCGCGCTGCGTCCAGTTGTCCGCCGGCAGCAGCATGAGCAGGAAGAACACCACGACGGCGAATACGCCGAGCGTGCGCAACTGCCGGGCGAGATAGGCATTGGCTCCTTCCTGCACCGCCGCTGCGATCTTCTTCATGCTGTCGGTACCCTCACCGGCCGCGAGCACTTGCCGCACGAGGACGGCCGCGAGCGCCAGCGCCGCCAACGCCACCACGGCGATCACCAGCACAATGCCGCGGTTGCCGGCCGTCAGCGACGGCTCGGCCAGATGTGAGGGGGTGTCCAGCAACTGAGGGGTGTAAGGCCCCGCCATTCGTCCTCCTTGACGTTTGGCACATGGGCGCGCGGAAGCACGCTCAGGCGTACTGAGCAAAGGTGTGGACGGATTGTAAGGAGCCGCACGAGATCAAAACAGTACGCCCCAATCGGAATTCGCCCGCAACCGCGAAGATCAATAGGCCGAGGTGGCGATAATTCCCTCGGACGAAGGAATGCGCGTAATTCGCTGACGACTCCACCGATGATCTCAGCGTCTTACTGAACACCCCTGCTCACGTGCGTTCCGCGGACATTTCCCGCTTTGCCCGCGCCCCCGCGCACCCGGCCCCGAAACGCCTCACGCGCTCGCGCCACCGGCCCCCGCGACGTCCGGCACCCCGGACACCGCCCGCACCCAACCAAGTACCGAAGGCGGTACGGCAATGCCCGCCCGAACCGCTGGAAAAGTACCGGCACCCGTACGGCCGACGCTCCCACGAACCGCCACCCGCGTAGCCGCCGCGCCGTTCGGCCGAAAGGGTCCCGAGCACCGGTTCCTTATGGCCGGGCGTGTCGCTGGGCCACCCGGGGACGGCCGGGGCAGCACGCGCGTCGCCGGGCCACCCGGGGACGGCCGGGGCAGCACGCGCGTCGCCGGGCCACCCGGGGACGGCCGGGGCAGCGGCAGGCACGCGGACGGGCCCGACGGAGACGCGGCGGCGCCCGAGCACGGCCCCCCCCGAACCGCGAGGCCGCACACCCGCGGTTCCGGCCACGCCTAAAAGAACGACACGACCCAGCCAACTCCGCGCTCCCGGCACTCCCGGCCGACCGCGACGACCAAGCCCCCGCTCCGGGTTACCGAGCCTCCGGGAGCCGGGGATCCCACCGGACCCGCGCCTTCGGAGCCGGCGCCCGATCACCCGCCGCCAAGAGACCCCACACAAAACGAACGCCCGCCCCGGCCGTCAACGGCCGAAGCGGGCGCGGGTCCGCGCGTCCGGCGGGGCCACGACGCAGGTCGGTGACCGCCGCCTGGGGGGCTAGGGGAGAGCCGGCGCGGGTGCCGTCGGCCAGCTCATACGGATGACGCCACCGGTCTCACCGGCCAGCACCTCGAAGTCGTCAACCAGTCCACTGATCACCGCGAGGCCCATCTCGTCGTCACCGTCGAGACCGTCCACGGCCTCCGGCGCGGGCCCCGTGCCGGTGAGCGGCGAGCCGTCACCGTCCGTGGTCCGGGCGCCGGGCACCCGCCCGGCGGGTGCTGCCGCGCCGGAGGGCACCTCGTCACCCACCTCGATGGAGAACTTCTTCTCGTCCTCGATCAGGACGACGCGCACGGGGGCGGTGACCGCGTTGCTGCGGTGCAGGCCCACGGCGCGGGTGCACGCCTCTCCGACGGCGAGTCGCACCTCGTCCAGCACGGCTTCGTCCACGCCCGCCCGCCTCGCCACGGCAGCGGCGACCAGGCGCGCGGTCCGGACGTGCTCCGGAAGCGCACTGAAACGAAGTTCGACGGTGGTCATGCCATCCCCCTCGGTATGCGGGCGTGCAACGCAGGGGGCCGGACGGCCAGGTCCGGGTCCCCCCACTGCTTCCAGCCCCGTGTCTCAGCCACAGGGCACCGGTGGGCCGTCAGTCCGTCGCCGAGACGGCTTCGTCGACCGAGGTGTGAATCGGGAACACCTTGGTCAGTCCGGTGATACGGAAGATCTTCAGGATGCGCTCCTGGTTGCAGACCAGGCGCAGCGAACCCTCATGGGCACGCACCCGCTTGAGCCCGCCCACCAGCACGCCGAGCCCGGTGGAATCGAGGAAGTCGACACGCTCCATGTCGACCACCAGGTGGTAGCTTCCGTCGTTCACAAGCTCGACCAGCTGCTCCCGCAGCTTGGGCGCGGTGTATACATCAATCTCGCCACCGACCTCGACGACCGTACGGTCGCCAACGGTCCGGGTCGACAGGGACAGGTCCACGGATCCTCCAGCACCTTGCTATCGAGCGGTCGCCCCCCATGGATCGGCAGCCGCGATGGCATTCAATCACTTACCAGCAGGCGCGCACGACGCCTTGTCAGCATTGTCCGTCTCACCGGTGACACACTCGGTGTCGATGGCCTCCAATCAGCTCCCGCCGGACGCGCGCGTGCCCCCCTCACCACGTACGGTGTTGAACCGTCTCACCCGAGGGGCGACGCGCGCTACGCGCATCACTCATACGGAGCACTTGCCCCCGCGCATCGGCCGCCATGCGGACTGGCCGGCACGGATCCGCCCGGAAGTGATCGACGCCATCCAAGCCACCGGAATCGAGCACCTGTGGGCCCACCAGGCCCGCACGTCCGAACACGCGCTGGACGGCGAGTCGGTCGTCGTCGCCACCGGCACCGCCTCGGGCAAGTCCCTCGCGTATCTGGCGCCGGTCCTCTCCACCCTCCTGGACGGCTCCGAAGCGCCCAACGGACGGGGTGCCACGGCCCTGTACCTGGCCCCCACCAAGGCGCTCGCCGCCGATCAGCGGCGCGCCGTCCGCGCCCTCGCCGCGCCGCTGGGTACCGCCATACGGGCGGCCGTGTACGACGGCGACACTCCGATGGAGGAACGCGAGTGGGTACGCCAGTACGGCAACTACGTGTTGACGAACCCCGACATGCTGCACACCGGCATCCTCCCCGCCCACGCCCGCTGGTCCTCCTTCCTGCGCGCCCTGCGCTATGTCGTCATCGACGAGTGCCACGCCTACCGGGGCGTCTTCGGCTCGCACGTCGCCCAGGTCATACGCCGCCTGCGCCGCGTCTGCGCGCGCTACGGCTCCGAACCCGTCTTCCTCCTCGCCTCCGCCACCGCCGCCGAACCGGGGACGGCCGCCACCCGCCTGACCGGGGTGCCCGTCGTGGAGATCACCGAGGACACCTCGCCCCGGGGCGAGCTGGTCTTCGCCCTGTGGGAGCCCCCACTCACCGAACTGCACGGCGAGCAGGGCGCCCCGGTGCGCCGCACCGCCACCGCCGAGGCCGCCGACCTGCTGACGGACCTCGTCGTCCAGGACGTGCGCTCGGTGGCGTTCGTCCGCTCGCGCCGGGCCGCCGAACTGATCGCGGTGATCGCCCAGGAACACCTCGCCGACGTCGACCGCTCCCTCCCCTCCCGCGTGGCCGCCTACCGGGGCGGATACCTCCCCGAGGAACGCCGGGCGCTGGAGGGTGCCCTCCACTCCGGTGAACTGCTCGGCCTGGCCGCGACCACCGCCCTGGAGCTGGGCGTGGACGTCTCCGGGCTGGACGCCGTGGTCATCGCCGGCTACCCGGGGACGCGCGCCTCGCTGTGGCAGCAGGCCGGGCGCGCCGGCCGCTCAGGCCAGGGCGCGCTGGCCGTTCTCGTCGCCCGCGACGACCCGCTGGACACCTACCTCGTCCACCACCCCGAAGCCCTCTTCTCCCAGCCGGTGGAGACCACTGTCCTGGACCCCGACAACCCGTACGTCCTCGCGCCCCACCTCTGCGCGGCGGCGGCGGAACTGCCGCTGGTGGAGGACGATTTCGCCCTTTTCGGCCCGGCGGTCGCGGACGTGCTGCCGCAGCTGGAGGCGCGGAAGCTGCTGCGGCGCCGCGCTCGCGCCTGGTACTGGACGCGCCGCGAGCGGGCCGCCGACCTCGCCGACATCCGCGGCCGGGGCGGCGCCCCCGTGCAGGTCGTCGAGTCCGCGACCGGCCGGCTGCTGGGCACCGTGGACGCGGGCGCCGCCCACACCACCGTCCACGAGGGCGCCGTCCACCTCCACCAGGGCCGCACCTATCTGGTGGAGCACCTGGACCTGGAGGACGACGTGGCGCTCGTCCAAGAGGCCAATCCGCCGTACTCCACGACCGCCCGGGACACCACCGCCATCTCCATCCTGGAGACGGACACCGAGATCCCCTGGGGGGACTCGCGGCTGTGCTTCGGGTCCGTCGAGGTCACCAATCAGGTCGTCTCCTTCCTGCGGCGCAAGCTCATCACCGGCGAGGTGCTGGGCGAGACCAAACTCGACCTGCCGCCCCGCACGCTGCGCACGCGGGCCGTGTGGTGGACGGTCACCGAGGACCAGCTCGACGCCGCCCGCGTCAATCCCGAGCAACTGGGCGGCGCCCTGCACGCCGCCGAGCACGCCTCCATCGGGATGCTGCCGCTCTTCGCCACCTGCGACCGCTGGGACATCGGCGGCGTCTCCATCCCGCTGCACCCGGACACCCTCCTGCCCACCGTCTTCGTGTACGACGGCCACCCGGGTGGCGCCGGGTTCGCCGAGCGGGCGTTCCACACCGCCGCGGAGTGGCTGTCCGCCACCCGCCGGGCCATCGCGTCCTGCGAGTGCGAGGCCGGGTGCCCGTCGTGCATCCAGTCACCCAAGTGCGGCAACGGCAACGATCCGCTGCACAAGCGCGGCGCCATCCGCCTGCTGGGCGAACTCCTCAAGGGCGCGCCTGTTTCCGGGAGGTAGTGGTCCCGGTTTCCGGTGGGGTGTCTGCCGGGTGGGGCCGGGGTGGTCGTGGTTTCGGCCGGGGCGGATTCGCCCGGGGCGGGCTTCGCCGGGAGGGTTTCGTTCCCGTCGGACACGGACACGGACGCTGCCTTGGCCGGGGTGGCTTCCACCTCGGTGGGGACGGTCGGGTTTTCGGCGGGGACGGACGCTGCCCTGGCCAAGGCAGCTTCCACCTCGGCAGGGACGGTCGCGGCATCGCCGGGAACGGCGTCGGCCTCCGATGGACCGGCCCGGGAGCGGGCGCGGGCCGTGAAGGGCCCCGCGCGCGCCTCCGTCGCCACATCGGCCACCTCCGAGGCCACCCCGCACCGCGTCAGCCGCACCCCCTGGTCCGCCGCGATCCGGCGCGCCCCGGCGCAGGCGGCCTCCGGGCCGTGCGCGGCCCGGTCCGCGGCGGCCAGCGCCGCCAGATCGGCCGCACCCGCGGCACGGTGGCGGGCCAGCACGGCCTGGCCCACCGCCAGCACCGCCGCGAACACCACGCATGACGCCAGTGCCGCGAACACCGCCCAGACCGTGGCGGAGCCCTCATCGCCCCCGACCGTGGCGGATCCCTCATCGCCCCAGAACGCGGCGGCTCTCTCATCCCCCCACCGTTTCCTCCGCAAGAGCCGTCGCCTCCCCTCTGAGGGTCAGCGCTGCCACGGACGCCCCGGGCGCCGCCACCTCCACCCGTACGCGCACGAGGTCCGCTCGCCGGGTGAGGGCCACCCGCGCGCCGCGCGGAGCGGCGTCCCGCGTCACCGCCAGGGTGGAGCCGGGCGGCTCCCCGCGCGCCGCCGCGCGGGCCCCGGCGCGTGCCGCGTCCACACACTGGATCTGCGCGCAGGCGGCCATCAGGCCCCACAGGAGCACCGCCGTGAACAGCACCAGCGTCGGCGCGACCACCGCTGCCTCAGCGGTCACGAACCCCGCGTCGCGAGCCGGCAGCGGGCCTCTGCGGGAAAGCCCTCTCTCATGCCGGGACATGGAGGGCCTTCTCGATGAGCGATTGCAGCGCCGCGCGGACGGAGCCGCCCGTGACGACCTTGTACAGCACCGCCGCCAGCGCGCAGGCCGCGAGCGTGCCCATGGCGTACTCGGCCGTGGCCATGCCCCGGTCCGCCGCCGTCCGCAACCTCGTGAACCATCGAAGGATCATCGGTCCCTTCTCCTTTCCCGTTCGTTTTGTTTGCCTTTACCTCGTTCGCCTGGCCTCGTTCGCCTGGCCTCGTTCGCCTGGCCCCGTCTTGTGGGTCGGCTTCTCACTCATGTCGTCGGCCTGGCCCGTCTCGCTTGCCGGTTGGCGCTTGTTGCTTGCCGCTTGCCGGTTGGCGCGCGGCCGACTGGCTCGTTCAGCGGCCCTCCAGGCCCAGTCATCGGCTCGCCAGTAGCCCCTCCGCCAGGCCGATCAGTACGGGTGCCAGCCCGACCGTCAGGAAGGCCGGCAGGAAGCACGCCGCGAGAGGGAGCGTGACGAGCACTCCGGCGCGGCGGGCCCGTTGGGTGGCGGCGCGGCCGGACTCGGCGCGGAGTTCGGCGGCGGTGCGGCTGACGCCTTCGGCAGCCGGTGATCCGGATGTCCCGGCCCGTTCCATGCGGCGCGCCAGCCCCTTCGCCCCGGGCACGTCGGCCAATGGCCGCCATGCCGTGGCCGGGTCGCCACCGAGGCGGAGTTCCGCCGCCACCTGGCGGAGTCGTGCTCCGATCGCGCCGTCCAGGGAGCGGCCCACGGCCTCGGCCGACTCCCGTGGTCCGGCACCGGCCGCCAGGCAGGCGGCGAGCAGGTCGGCCGCCGCGGCCAACTCCGCGCGTACGGCTGTCTCGTCGGCGCTTCGGGACGCCGTCGTTCGGGCCCGCCGCTGCCCTTGCCGGACTCCGTAGGCGACGGCGAGTCCGAGGGCGAGGCCGGTCGCGCCACCGATCAGGAGCGTCGTCGCGCAGCCTGCGGTGATCGGCGTAGCCCATGCCCGTACCGTGTGGCCGACGCGCCCCGGCCGGGCGCCACGGCGGCGGCGTAGTGGGGTGATGTCCCGGACAGGGCTGCCTCCAAGGGCCGCCGCCCGGCGCCGGACCGAGCGTCTCGCCCGCATCTCGTGGATGGCCGACAGGACGCACACCACGACCGCGGCCACCGGCACCGCCATCCCCAGCCTGTGGACAACGTCAGCGCTCATCGGCGTTCACCCCGCAGGCCGTGTCCGTACACGGCACGTCATCCGGCTCACCAGGCCAGGCGGCCTCCGCGCCATGCACCGGCCGCCAGAGGCCCGCCGCAACGGAGGACATAGGAGGGGACGAGCCCCCTCCCGTCGGCACGGCCTCCCTCACACCCACCGGCAGCGCCCCCGCCACGATGCGCGCCGTCCACGCCAGTCCGGCCGCCTCCAGCAGCCCCCCGACCACCAGGCACGCCCACCCGGCCGGTGTGTGCAGCAGGATCCGGAGGGGATCGGCGCCCAGGGCGCTGCCCAGCAGGAGGCCGCCGACCGGGAGCAGGGCGAGCATCAGTGCCGTGGCCCGGGGGCCCGCCAATTGGGCGCGCAGCTCGTCCTGTTGGTCGCGCTGGGCGCGCAGGCCGGAGGCGACGCGTTCGAGGCCGGAGGCCAGCCCGGCGCCGCCCTCCACCGCAACCTGCCAGCAAGCGGCGACACCCGCGAGCCCTTCCGCGCCCGGCAGCCGGGCCGCCGCGCGCAGCGCCCGGGGGACGTCCCCGCCGAACCGCGCCGCCGCCAGCACGGCGGCCCCCGCCTCCCCGAACCCCGACGTCACCCCGGCCCCGAGCGCCTGGCCCGGCAGCCGCCCGGCCCGCAGCTCGCCCGCCACCGCGTCGCACAGCTCGATGACGGCCCCGGCCACCCGCTCTCGGCCCCGCTCACGCTCCCGTACGCGCAAGCGCCGCCACGCCCACACCATGGCCGCCGCCCCGAAGACCACCGGCAGCACCGACCGCCCCACAAGCCCGATCCCAGCCCCGAGGACCAGCGGCAGACCCCACAGCCACCGCCCCGCCCCGGCGCCCCGCAACTCCCCGGCCCACGCGCGGGCCCGGCGCCACCACGGCGGCCACCCCGCCCCCAACGGCCCCGGCGCCCCGGGTGGTGTCCCCGCCTCGCCGCCCGCGAGGAGCAGGCGGGCCCGCCGGGTCCCTCCGTCGCCGCCCCCGAGCAGCCACACCGCCGCGCCCGCGCACAGCACCGCCGCCCACACCGGCAGGCTCCCGAGTGGCACTCCGCCGCTCATCCGGCACCGCCTCCCCGCTCGCACAGCCGCGCCAACCGGTCCCAGCCGTCCGCTTTGCGGAACCCGTCCGGGCCCCACACCACGGCCGGTACCGTCATCACGAAGCCGTCCCGGTCCCGGTCCAGCACGTCCAGTTGGGCGAGCCGCCGCCGGCCGTTCCGTGCGCGTACGAGGTGCAGCACCACCGACAGCCCCGCCGCCAACTGGCTGTGCAGTGCGGCCCGATCGAGCCCGGCCGTCGAGCCCAGCGCCTCCAGGCGGGCCGGGACGTCGCCCGCGGCGTTGGCATGGACAGTGCCGCAACCGCCCTCGTGGCCCGTATTCAGCGCGGCCAGCAGGTCCGTGACCTCGGGGCCGCGCACCTCGCCCACCACCAGCCGGTCGGGCCGCATCCGCAGTGCCTGCCGCACCAGGTCCCGGAGGGTGACCAGCCCCGTTCCCTCCTGGTTCGGCGGCCGGGCCTCCAGCCGCACCACGTGGGGGTGGTCCGGCCTCAGCTCCGTCGAGTCCTCGGCCAGGACGATCCGTTCGCCGGGGCCGACCAGCCCCAGCAAGGTGTTCAGGAGCGTGGTCTTGCCCGTGCCCGCGCCCCCGCTGATCAGGAACGACAACCGGGCGTCGACGATGGTGCGCAGCAGCCCCTCCCCACCCGGAGGGAGCGTCCCGGCCGCCGACAGTTCGGCGAGGGTGAAGGCGCGCGGGCGCGAGACCCGCAGTGACAGGCACGTCCCGCCGACCGCCACCGGCGGCAGCACCGCGTGCAGGCGCGTGCCGTCCGGCAGCCGGCCGTCCACCCAGGGGCGGGCATCATCCAGCCGGCGGCCCGCCACCATGGCCAGTCGCCGCGCCAGCCGGCGCACGGCCGCCTCGTCCGGGAAGCGGACGGCCGTGCGTTCCAGCCCTCCGCCCCGGTCCACCCAGACCTCGTCGGGCGCCGTGACCAGCACGTCCGTCACGTCCGGCGCCGTCAGCAGCGGCTCCAGCGGGCCGCTGCCGATCATCTCCGAGCGCAGCGCGGCCACCACCCGCAGCACCTCCGCGTCACCGAGCAGGCGCCCTTCCTGCCGCAGGGCCACGGCGACGCGTGCGGGGGTCGGTTCCATCCCCGTACGGGCGAGCCGCCTGCGTACGGCGTCCAGGAGGGCCGGGCCCATGCCCTCGGCCATCACAGGGCACCCCCTTTGCCGCTTCCGGGAGGCGGTGCGCTTCCCATGGGCAGGACGCGCTCCCAGAAGGCCGTGCAGAACCGGGCCAGGGGCCCCCGCGCGCTCGCCCCGGGCGGCGCGCCGCCCGCCGACGCGTCCGGCAGGCCGTGCTCCCAGGGCAGTTCACCGGCCAGCGGGAGGCGCAGCAGGCGGGCGATCTCCTCGTCCGTCAGCGTGGCGCCGGGACCGGCGCGCGCCACCACCCGCAGGTCGTGCAGCGCCATGTGGACGCCCGAGGCCACCCGCCGCGCCGCCGCGACGGCCCGCAGTTCGGCGGGCACGACCAGCAGGCCCAGATCGGTCTGGGCGAGCGCCTCCACCACCGCCTCGTCCACCCGGCGCGGCAAGTCCACCACCACGACCCCGCCGCGTCGGCGCGCCGCCGCCAGGACGGCGCGCATGGCGGGTGCCGGGATCGTCACCGCGTCGCCCCGGTCCCAGCTGAGCACCCTCAAGGAGTGCAGGCACGGCAGCGCCTCGGCCAGGGCGCCACCGGCCACCCGCCCCCGCGACTCGGCGAAGGCGGGCCAGCGCAGGCCCTTCTCCTTCTCGCCGCCCAGGAGGACGTCCAGCCCGCCACCCAGGGGGTCGGCGTCGACCAGCATCGTCCGCCGTCCCGTGCGGGCCGCCACGAGGGCCAGGGCGCAGGCGAGCGTGCTGGCCCCGGCGCCGCCCCGGCCGCCGATCACGCCCACCGTGACGGCCGCGGGGCCGCTTCCCTCGGCCGCGTCGGCGATCCGGTCGACGAGCCAGCTCTCGCCGTCCGGGAGCACCACCACCTGGTCCGCCCCGATGCCCACGGCCAGTTGCCACACCCGCGCGTCGTCGGCGTCCCGCCCGATGAGCACCACGCCCGGCCGCCGGACGACCCCGCACAGCCGGGCCGCGCAGTCGGAGCCGACGAGCACCAGAGGGGCGGCCGTCCACCCGTCCCGCCGGACCGGCGCGCCGTGCGCGACCTCGGGCGTCGCACCGGCGGCCGCGCAGAGTTTCAGAAGGTCGTCGAGAAGTTCTTCGTCCTCGGTGATGACGAGCGGTCCGCCGCGTTCCGCGTCTTCTCCGGATGACCGGTCGGATGTCTTCGTTCCGGACACGTTCCGTCCCCCTATCGCTACACAACTCACACATCCGCGGAACTCCGCGGACTTTCACCGTGCGGCGATCCGGAAAATCCCGTGGATCTTGGTCCAAAACTGGGGACAACTCGCGGCTTGTGAATATCTCCGTCACCTATCCCGGTGAACGGGTACCGACTCCCTTAGAGCAGCGAATCGGCTACCGACCGTGACGAACGGCGGCGACAGCGAGCCTGCGCCGAAGGCGGCGATCAAGAGGCGTGGAAACCGGTCCGGAGCGCTGAAAATGCGTCCGGACATGCGACGACCCCCGCCGGGGGGGAGAGCGGGGGTCGTCCCCACGGCCGACTCGGGGGGGGAGGAGTCGGGCCGGGTTAGCACGGTCGCGAACGATCCGTGACTTCCATGGTGTACCCGAGAGCCTTCTCAGGCAAACCCACGCGCCACACCTTACGCCGAATGGTGGGCGCCTATGCTCGGCTCGTGGAAAACCGTAACGGACCCCACTCGTCGCCACACTCGACCGCGCGCGCGGCTGCCTTCTTCGACCTGGACAAGACGGTCATTGCCAAGTCGAGCACCCTGGCCTTCAGTAAGTCGTTCTACCAAGGCGGCTTGATCAATCGACGCGCCGTGCTGCGTACCGCGTACGCCCAGTTCGTCTTCCTCGCGGGCGGCGCGGACCACGACCAGATGGAGCGGATGCGCGAGTACCTGTCCTCGCTCTGCCGGGGCTGGGACGTAGCCCAGGTCAGGGAAATCGTCGCCGAGGCGCTGCACGAGCTCATCGATCCGATCATCTACGACGAGGCGGCGTCCCTCATCGAGGACCACCACGCCGCCGGGCGCGACGTGGTGATCGTCTCCACCTCGGGGGCCGAGGTCGTCGAGCCGATCGGCGCGCTGCTCGGCGCCGACCGGGTCGTCGCCACCCGGATGGTCGTCGGCCCCGACGGCCGGTTCACCGGCGAGGTCGAGTACTACGCGTACGGGCCGACCAAGGCGGAGGCCATAAGGGAGCTCGCCGCCAGCGAGGGCTATGACCTGGACCGTTGCTACGCCTACAGCGATTCCGCCACCGACGTCCCGATGCTCGAATCGGTCGGCCACCCGTTCGCCGTCAACCCCGACCGCGCCCTGCGGAAGGAGGCCGCCGCCCGCGACTGGCCCGTGCTGTCCTTCAGCCGCCCGGTGCGGCTCCGGCAGCGGCTGCCCTCGCTGTCCATGCCGTCCCTCTCCCTGCCGTCCCGTACCGCGCTGGCCACCGCCGCCGCCGTGGGCGCCGCCGCCACCGCCGGTCTCATCTGGTACGCCAGCCGGCGCCGCCCGCCCTATGGCCGGGTGGCCGGAACCGACCGGGTGGCCCGGGCCTGAACGGCGGCGCCGGCCTCCCCGGAGGCCGGCGCGAACGCATTCCCCATAGGCCGCCCGGTGATCTGCGGCCAGGGGTTCCGCTTACCCCGCATCAGGAGTACAAAGGAATTAACGGCCCGCGAGACCAAGGACATCCGAGAGGATCACCTTCAGCGCAACAAGGCCCCACGGACCGAAGCATGAATGCCGGGCACCCACGCGACGCCGACCCGTCGATTACGGGCCAGCCGACCAAGTGGCGGACAAAGTTCTCCGACCTGATCGGCACTACGGAGCACGCCTGGTAACCCGGCGGACATGCCAGCGGCGGTACCAGTGGAGACGGGTGCCGCCGCACCTTTTCGCCCGGATTCGCGGGCATCTCTTCAGGCCGGTCGCCAATGGACGCGTGAGCGGTGCGTTCGTCCGGACGAGCACTTCCCGCACGTACCGGATCGCGCACCGATCTTTTTATTTGCTTCCGGCTCCTAATGGGGCGGCGTCACCGCGTAAATGGTTTATCGCTGGAATATTGCCGGGGGAATCTACCCGCCATCGGAGCGCGAATTTTCGCCACCGTCGCGCCGGGCCCCACGGAAATTCCGGAGGCCGGAACTCCGGTTGCGGACGGAGCGGAGCCCGGCGCCGGACCATGGCCGGAGCGACGCGGAACGCTGTCCGCCAAAGCACGGAACGACGACCACCGGGGCCCGGAACGCCATCCCACACGGCGCGGCACAAACGATCCCGCGCCGCCCACCACGCCCGCCTTCAGCCGCCGAATCGTGCCCCCGTCCCGGAATTCAGGCCGCGCCCCGCTGCAACGCCTCGCACACGGCCGTGCTCTCCCGCACCCCCAGCTCCACGGCGCGCCCGCAGTGCGCGATCCAGGCCGCCATCCCCTCAGGCGTCCCGGAAACGTAGCCGTCGAGGGCGGCCAGGTAGGCGTCCCGGCCCAGTTCCGCGTGGCCGACCTCGGCCGGGCAGATGGACTTCGGGTCCAGCCCGCTGCCGACCAGCACGATCCGTTCCGCCGTGCGCGCCACCAGCCCGTTGTACGAGCCGAACGGACGCAGCGCCAGCAGTTCGCCGTGCACGACGGCGGCCACCACCAGCGCCGGCGCCCGCGTGCCCGCCAGGAGCAGCCGCGCCAGCCCGTCCAGCCGGCCGGCCACCTCGTCCGCGTCCGGCAGCGCCAGGCCCACCAGCGGCTCGTCCACGGCCTCGCCGGCCAGCCGCGGCCGGCCCACCGACTCCTCGGGCACCCCGCTCCCGCCCGCGGCCACCAGGTGCAGCCGCGCCAGGACCCGCAGCGGCGACTGCCGCCAGACGCCGAGCAGCTGCCCGGCCTCCGCGGTCAGCCGGAGCGCCGCGCCGACCGTCCGCGGCTCGCCCTCGACGCCGAAGTCGGTGCGCCGCCGGACCTCTTCGAGCGCCCAGTCGGCCCCGCCGAGCGCCGCGGAGCCGCGGGCGCCGCGCAGCGCCGCCTCCGAGGTGACCTCGGTGCTGCGGCGCCGCATGATCCGGTGCCCGTAGACCCGGTCGACGTTCTTGCGCACGGAGTCCACCGCTTCGGCGACTCCGGGGAGCGCGGCCAGAGGGGCGAGCGGATCGGCTGTCGTACTCATGAGTACGACCCTACGCACCCTCAGGGCGGACCCCTCGAAGGAGTGGTCTTCCTCACGCCGAATCGTCACTTGGCGCGCATGTACGACTACCGTTGGTGAACATGAAGATCGCTTTCGTAGGCAAGGGCGGCAGTGGCAAGACCACGCTGTCCTCCCTGTTCATCCGCCATCTCGCCGCCGCCCGCGTCCCCGTCGTCGCGGTGGACGCCGACATCAACCAGCACCTGGGAGTCGCGCTGGGGCTGAACGAGGCGCAGGCCGCGGCGCTGCCCCCGATGGGCTCCCAACTGCCCCTCATCAAGGACTACCTGCGCGGCAGCAACCCGCGCATCACCTCCGCCGAAGCCATGATCAAGACGACGCCGCCGGGCGAGGGGTCGCGGCTGCTGCGCGTGGGCGGCGTCAACCCGGTGTACGACGCCTGCGCCCGCCCCGTACGGCTCGACGACGCGACCGTCCGCCTCATGGCGACCGGTCCGTTCACCGCCTCGGACCTCGGTGTGGCCTGCTACCACTCCAAGGTCGGGGCGGTGGAGCTGTGCCTCAACCACCTGGTGGACGGCCGTGAGGAGTACGTCGTCGTCGACATGACGGCGGGTTCGGACTCCTTCGCCTCCGGGATGTTCACCCGTTTCGACATGACGTTCCTGGTGGCCGAGCCGACCCGCAAGGGCGTGGCCGTCTACCGCCAGTACAAGGAATACGCGCGGGACTACGGCGTCGCCCTGAAGGTCGTCGGCAACAAGGTGCAGGGCCCGGACGACCTCGCCTTTCTGCGGGCCGAAGCGGGAGCGGACCTCCTGGTGAGCGTCGAGCACTCCGACTGGGTACGGGCGCGGGAGAAGGGCCGGACGCCGCGCTTCGAGGACCTGGAGGAGCCCAACCGGCGGGCGCTGCGGACGCTACACGAGGCCGCGGACGCCACATACGAGCGGCGCGACTGGGAGCGCTACACGCGCCAGATGGTGCACTTCCACCTGAAGAACGCCGAGAGCTGGGCGAACGCGCGGACCGGGACCGACCTGGCGGCCCAGGTCGATCCCTCCTTCGTCCTCGGGGAGGACGTGGCCACCGTGCTCGATGAGGACGTGGCCACCGTGCTCGGTGAGGACGTGGCTACTCCGCAGCCTGCCTGACGGGCTTCGCCGGGGCGGGCCCCGAGGGCGCGGCCGGGGGCGTGAGATAGCGCTCCCAGCCGCCCTTCGGGGCCTCCCCCACGTCCAGCTTCCGCAGTTTCGCCAGCACCGACGGGTCCTGCGCGTCCAGCCAGTCGGCCAGTTGCCGGAAGGTCACGCAGCGCACGCCCTCCCGAGGGCAGACGTTCTTGATGGTGTCCTCCACGGCGCGCATGTACGTGCCCCCGTTCCAGGACTCGAAGTGGTTGCCGATGACGAGCGGCGCGCGGTTCCCCTTGTAGGCCCGGTCGAAGGCGGCGCGCAGGCCGTCGCGCATCTGCCGCCCCCAGGCGGCGTGCATCGCCGGGTCGCCCTTGGTGGTGCCCGACTGGTTGGCCAGGAAGTTGTAGTCCATCGAGAGCGTCTCGAAGGCGCGCCCGGGGACCGGGATCGTCTGGAGCGAGAGGTCCCAGAGGCCCTGGACCCGCCGGGGCCACACCTGGCGGGCGACGGAGCTGGAGTCGTAGCGGAAGCCCATCTCCTTGGCGGCGGGCAGGAGGTTGCGCCGGCCCTCCAGGCACGGGGTGCGCCCGCCGATCAGTTCCTTGCCGTAGTCGAAGGGCAGCGGCTGCTCGCCGCGCAGGCCGGCGTTGGTCTTCCAGTTCTTGACGAAGGAGACCGCCTGCCGGATCTCGCTCTTCCACTCCTCGGGCGACCAGGTGCCCACGCCGCCGTTCGGGCCGCAGAAGTGGCCGTTGAAGTGCGTGCCGATCTCGTTGCCCTCGCGCCAGGCACCGCGGACCTGGTCCACGGTGTCTTTGATGCCCTTGATGTCATTGAAACCGATGTCGGACGCGCCCGGCGGGTGCTGGGGCGGGTCGTAGACGTCCTTCTTGGCGCCCGGGAGCATGTAGACGCCGCTGAGGAAGTACGTCATCTTCGCGTGGTACTTCCGGCCGACCGCGCGGAAGTGGGAGAAGAGGCGCTGGCTGTCCTCGCCCGCGCCGTCCCAGGAGAAGACCACGAACTGGGGTGGACGTTCGCCGGGTCTGAGCCGTGCGGCCCGGGGCTGAAGGGGCTGTGCGCCCGTGTACGCCGTGGAGCCGTCGCCGATGAGCCGTACGGGCGCGGCGGCCTTCGGTTCCACCGGGTGCCGTTTCGGGGCGGGTTCCTCGTCCTTCGTGCCCGCCGCGCAGCCGCTGACGGCCGCCAGCGCGGCCGCCGCGACGATGCCCGTCATGACCTTCCACTCGGCTGTCATCAGCCACCTCGTTCCTTGATCCGCGCACACCCCGAAGAGGGATAAAACAGATAAATCGGACTTCCAACATCGCATGCGGCAGAAAAAGGCATATGAAAGACAAGCGCCTTCACCGCTCATTCACTCGAAGGGCGGAACAAGTGCGCCAAACGCAGGAACGGTCTTCTCTCGGGCTTTACGTGTCATTACGATTCGTTTACCGACGCTTGAGAGTCACCGAGCGGTCACACCCCGCGACATCCGCCGACCGCCTCACGACTCGCCGCAGTACACCGCCGCCCCTCGGCCGAGCTCCGCGCCCGGCCGCGTCGCCCCGGAGGAGACGGGAATGCCGTCGTTCAGGAAGTCACGCAAGAAGACGGCCCCACCGGGCCGAACGGCCGGGGCCCCGCCCGCGCCTCCGGCACCGGCGCCGCCCGGGGCGGCTCCCGGAGCCGCGGCGCCTTCGCCGTCCGGGGTGGCTGGTGCGTCCGGTGCGTCCGGCGCGTCCGGCGCGTCCGGCGCGTCCGGCGCGTCCGGCGAGCCTCCCCCGGCCGAGGCGGCCCGCCCGGATGTCGTCATCCGCATGCCCGGGTCGTCCGAGGTCGACGGGCCGCTCATGGCGCTGTCCTCCGGTGCCGACGGGCCGCTCGTGCCGCTGCCGTCCGAGGCCGACGGGCTGCTCGTAGCCCCGCCGTCCGCAGCCGTGGCGCCGACGCCCCAGGTCGAAGAGCCGCCGGCGGCACTGTTCCCCGAGGTCGACGAGCCATCGGCCGTGTCATCGCCCGGCGCCCAAAGGCCACCCGCCACGCCGCCCTCCGACGCCGTATGGCCACCCGCCACGCCGGGGGCTTCGCCCGACACGTCCCGACCCCACGGGCCCTCGCGCACGCACGGGCCGCCAGATGGCGCCATCTCCGGGACACCCGCCCCGGCGGACCGCTCCCCGCGCCGACCACCCCGGCCTGCCGCCCGGCGCTTCAGGGCGGCCCCTTCGCCGCTCGCCCTCCTGATCGCCGTACCGCTCTCCCTGGCCCTGGCCCTGACCGCCGGAGCGCTGCTGGGCACCGGCCCGGTCGCCGCTGCCGCCGGCGGCAGCCTCGTCGGGTGGCTCGCGACCGCCGCCCTCCTCGCGCCGTACCGCCGGGCGCGGGCCCGGCACACGACGACCACCACGCTCGAACGGCCCCTCGTCCGAGAACCGGCGCCCCTCTCACCCCCGCCGCCCCCAGCGGCCCTCTCCCCCGCAGCACCTTCCCCGCCACCCCCCGCGCAGGCGCACCCGCCCACGCCGGTCCCGCCCGGGACGGACGCCCCCACCGAGCCGACCGGCACACCCCTCGCCCATCCCCCGGGCCACCGCGCCCACCACCCCTGGACCCCGTGGCGCGCTCACCACCGGACTCCCCTCCCCACCGTGGCCCCCTCCGCCCCGCGTTCCGGTGACGGCGAGCTGCTGGGCGGACTCAGCACCTTCCAGCGCGCCACGGCCCCCCTCGTGCGGGCGGAGTTGGCGCGGCTGGCGCGGGACGGGCAGCGGCCCGCGCACCTCTTCCTGACCTGCGCCGACTCGCGGTTGATCACCAGCATGATCACGAGCAGCGGGCCGGGCGACCTGTTCACCGTCCGCAACGTCGGCAACCTCATGCCGCCCCCTGGGGACGCGACGGCCTGCGACTCCGTGGCCGCGGCGGTCGAGTACGCCGTCGACGTGCTGAAGGTCGGCTCTGTGACCGTATGCGGGCATTCGGGTTGTGGCGCGATGCAGGCGTTGCTGAGCACCCGCCATGAGGCGGGGGCGGCGACCCCTCTGGCGCGCTGGCTGCGGCACGGCCGCCCGAGCCTGGCCCGCATGGAACGCATCGGGCGGCTCGGCAGGGGCGAAGTGGCGCTGGCCGAGCGTCCGGTGGCCGACGACGTGGAACGGCTCGCCCTCGTCAACGTCATGCAGCAGCTCGATCACCTGATGAGCCATCCGTGCGTGGCACGCCGGGCCGCCGAGGGCGCGCTCGCCCTGTACGGCATGTACTTCCACGTCGGGGAGGCGCAGACGTACCTGCTCGACCGGCGGACCGGCCACTTCCTGGCCGTGCGTCCCGACCACCCCGCCGTGACGGCCTGAGCCACGGCACAGCGGGAGGGAATCCATCATTCCGTCACATGGGCGCACATACGCCCGTACTCCCCCTCAACTCCCTTCTCACGCAAAGCAACTACCGCGAACCACCCGCTCCCCACGCACCCGAACGAGTTGGCCCGTCCCCGCGAACGACCTCTGACCTGCAAAATCAGACAGGTCTACACCAATTTTTCCCAACAACCCTTGTCAGGGCGGGCCGTGGGCTGATGAGCTATGGCCTGGGACACATCGGACGCCCTGGGAATGGGAGATGTCGTGAGCAACGAAAGCCTGGCCAACCTTTTGAAGGAGGAGCGGCGGTTCGCTCCGCCCGCCGACCTGGCCGCCGCCGCCAATGTCACCGCGGAGGCGTACGAACAGGCCGCGGCGGACCGGCTGGGCTTCTGGGCGACCCAGGCCAAGCGCCTGACCTGGGCGAACGAGCCCACGCAGACGCTCGACTGGTCGAACGCGCCGTTCGCCAAGTGGTTCGCCGACGGCAAGCTCAACGTGGCCTACAACTGTGTGGACCGCCACGTCGAGAACGGCCTCGGCGACCGCGTCGCGATCCACTTCGAGGGCGAGCCCGGCGACAGCCGCAGCATCACCTACGCCGAGCTCCAGCGCGAGGTCTCCCGGGCCGCCAACGCCCTGACGGAGCTGGGCGTCAAAGCCGGCGACCGGGTCGCGATCTACCTGCCGATGATCCCCGAGGCGGTCATCGCCATGCTGGCCTGCGCCCGCCTGGGCGCGCCGCACTCCGTCGTCTTCGGCGGCTTCTCCGCCGACGCGCTGGCCACCCGCATCAACGACGCGGACGCCCGCGTGGTGATCACGGCGGACGGCGGCTACCGCCGCGGCAAGCCATCGGCCCTCAAGCCCGCCGTGGACGAGGCGCTCACCCGGCCCGGCACGGAGAACGTGCGCACCGTCCTCGTCGTCCGCCGCACCGCCCAGGAGGGCATCGGCTGGACCGAGGGGCGCGACGTGTGGTGGCACGACGTCGTCGGACGGCAGAGCGATCAGCACACGCCGGAGGCGTTCGACGCCGAGCACCCGCTGTTCATCCTCTACACCTCGGGGACGACCGGGAAGCCCAAGGGCATCCTGCACACCACGGGCGGCTACCTCACCCAGGTGGCGTACACCCACCACGCCGTCTTCGACCTCAAGCCGGAGACCGACGTCTACTGGTGCACCGCCGACATCGGCTGGGTCACCGGCCACTCGTACATCACCTACGGACCGCTGGCCAACGGCGCGACGGAGGTGCTCTACGAGGGCACGCCCGACACCCCGCACCAGGGCCGCTGGTGGGAGATCGTCCAGAAGTACGGCGTCACGATCCTCTACACCGCGCCCACCGCGATCCGCGCGTGCATGAAGTGGGGCGACGACATCCCCGCCAAGTTCGACCTGTCCAGCCTGCGCGTCCTGGGGTCGGTGGGCGAGCCGATCAACCCCGAGGCGTGGGTCTGGTACCGCAAGCACATCGGCGCGGACCGCACCCCGGTCGTGGACACCTGGTGGCAGACCGAGACCGGTGCCATGATGCTCAGCCCGCTGCCGGGCGTCACGGAGACCAAGCCCGGTTCGGCGCAGGTGCCGCTGCCCGGCATCGCCGCGACGGTCGTGGACGACGACGCGAACGAGGTCCCGGACGGGTCCGGCGGCTACCTCGTCCTCACCGAGCCGTGGCCGGCCATGCTGCGCACCATCTGGGGCGACGACCAGCGCTACCTCGACACCTACTGGTCCCGCTTCGAGGGCAGGTACTTCGCGGGCGACGGCGCCAAGAAGGACGAGGACGGCGACATCTGGCTGCTGGGCCGGGTGGACGACGTGATGCTGGTGTCCGGGCACAACATCTCCACCACCGAGGTGGAGTCCGCGCTGGTCTCGCACCCGAAGGTGGCCGAGGCGGCCGTCGTGGGCGCCGCCGACCCGCAGACGACGCAGGCCATCTGCGCCTTCGTCATCCTGCGCGGTGACGCGGCGGAGGACGAGGGCCTGGTGGAGGAGCTGCGGGCGCACGTCGGCAGGCAGCTCGGCCCGATCGCCAAGCCCAAGCGCGTGCTGCCGGTCGCGGAGCTTCCCAAGACGCGCTCCGGCAAGATCATGCGCCGGCTGCTGCGCGACGTGGCCGAAAACCGCGACCTGGGGGACGTCACGACGCTGACCGACTCCTCGGTTATGCGGCTCATCCAGGCGAAGCTGCCGAGCGCGGGCAGCGAGGACTGACGTATCGGCGCCTTCGCGAGGCGCCGGCGCGGAAGAACTGACGATCCGGCGCCTTCGCGAGGCGCCCGCGCAGGGGGCATCCGGCCGTTCACCAGGCCGGATGCCCCCTCTGTCGTTCTCCGACGGCCGCGAGCCCGTTATGCCCCTAACATGACGAATGCCAGGAATTTCCTTGCGTCGCCCGGGTAGAGTAATGACTGCGTCAACAAAGCGCTAAAAATCTGGGGTGCGCCGGGAAGTCTGGTCGGCAACTGCAACAGCCGTATCCAGCTGCCGACAACCGGAGGCCTTCCGTGACCGCCCCCCGCACCCGCCGTTCCATATTCCTCGGGCGCCTGTCCCTGCCCGAGCGGAACTTCATCGCGGACGCGCTGCGCGCCGAGACCGTGGGCGGCGTCCTCCTCCTCGTCGCCGCCGTCGTGGCCCTGATCTGGGCCAACACCCTCGGCGGCAGTTACGAGGCGGTGCGCGGCTTCCACCTGGGGCCCGCCTCGCTCGGGCTGGACCTCTCCCTCCAGCACTGGGCCGCCAACGGCCTGCTCGCGGTCTTCTTCTTCGTCGCCGGCATCGAGCTCAAACGCGAACTGGTCGCGGGCGAACTGCGCGATCCACGGGCCGCCGCGCTCCCGGTCGTCGCCGCGCTCTGCGGCATGATCACCCCCGCGCTCGTCTACACCGTCGTCAACGCCGTCGGTGGCGGCTCGCCGGCCGGCTGGGCGGTGCCCACCGCCACCGACATCGCCTTCGCGCTCGCCGTCCTGGCCGTCATCGGCACCTCGCTGCCCTCCTCGCTGCGCGCCTTCCTGCTGACGCTGGCCGTGGTGGACGACCTGTTCGCGATCCTGATCATCGCGATCTTCTTCACCTCGCAGCTCAACTTCCTGGCCCTCGGTCTCGCCGTCGTCGGCCTCGGCGTCTTCTACCTGCTGCTGCGCAAGGGCGTGCGCGGCTGGTACGTCTACGTGCCGCTCGGCGTCGTCATCTGGGCGCTGATGGAGAACAGCGGGGTGCACGCCACCATCGCCGGTGTCGCGATGGGCCTGATGCTGCGCTGCCACCGGCGCGACGGCGAGGCGCACTCCCCCGGCGAGCACATCGAGCACCTGGTCCGCCCGCTGTCGGCGGGGCTGGCCGTGCCGCTGTTCGCCCTCTTCTCCGCGGGCGTGACGATCTCCGGCGGCGCCGTGCGCGAGGTGTTCACCCGGCCGGAGACGCTGGGCGTGGTCCTGGGGCTGGTCGTCGGCAAGGCGGTCGGCATCTTCGGCGGGACGTGGCTCACCGCCCGCTTCACCAAGGCCGAGCTGAACCCCGAGCTGAAGTGGCCGGACGTCTTCGCGCTCGCCTCCCTGGCCGGAATCGGCTTCACGGTGTCCCTGCTGATCGGCGAGCTGGCGTTCACCGACGACCTGGCGCTGGCGGACGAGGTCAAGGCGTCCGTCCTGATCGGCTCGCTCATCGCCGCCGTGGCCGCGAGCGTCCTCCTCAAACTGCGCGACAACAAGTACAAGAAGCTCTACGAGGACGAGAACCGCGACGAGGACCAGGACGGCATCCCCGACGTCTACGAAGAGGGGCAGCCCGAGTACCACCGCCGCATGGCCGCCCTCTACGAGGCCAAGGCCGCCGAACACCGGCGCCTTGCCGAAGTGGCCACCGGCGCCGAGCCCGGAGACGATGGTCCGGCATGATCTGAGAGGCTTGGCACACCCGGAGACAACCCGGAAGCACCCCGGAGACAACCCGGCGAAGAGAAGAGGATGAAGGCGATGAGCTCAGCCGCGGAGGGCACGGACCGCAGCCTCGGCCAGTTGGTGGCCGCGGCGACCGCCGAAATGTCCGCACTGGTGCACGACGAGATCGCGCTGGCCAAGGCAGAACTGCGGCAGGACGCGAAGCGCGCCGGCATCGGCGGCGCGGCGTTCGCGGTGGCCGGGGTGCTGGGGGTCTTCGCGCTCCCGGTGCTGAGCTTCGCCGCGGCGTACGGCATCCACAACCTCGGGCTGGGGCTGGCCTGGTCGTTCCTGATCGTGGGCGGCGCCTTCATCGTGCTCGCCGGGCTGATCGCGCTGATGGCGGTGAGCAAGCTCAAGCAGATCAAGAAGCCGGAGAAGTCCATCAGCTCCGCCAAGGAGACGGCCGCCGTCCTGCAGAACGTCAAACCGCACCCGCGTTCGGTTACCGAGGCTCACCCCGAGCTGGAGTCTGTGACACGCTCCTCTGTATGACGGCTCCTGACAGTTCCGCCTCGGTCGTACGGCCCGAGGGCCCTTGGACGCACCGGGACGTGGCGGCGAACGGCGCCCGTTTCCACATCGCCGAGATGGGGGACGGACCGCTGGTCCTCCTCCTCCACGGCTTCCCCCAGTTCTGGTGGACCTGGCGGCACCAGCTGCCCGCGCTCGCCGAGGCCGGGTTCCGCGCGGTGGCGATGGACCTGCGCGGGGTGGGCGGCAGCGACCGCACGCCACGCGGCTACGACCCGGCCAACCTCGCCCTGGACATCACCGGCGTCATCCGCTCCCTGGGCGAGCCGGACGCCGCCCTCGTCGGCCACGACCTGGGCGGCTACCTGGCGTGGACGGCCGCCGTGATGCGGCCGAAGCTGGTGCGGCGGCTCGTGGTGTCCTCGATGCCGCACCCGCGCCGCTGGCGCTCGGCGATGCTCGCCGACTTCCAGCAGAGCCGGCGCAGCTCGTACGTCTGGAGCTTCCAGCGGCCGTGGCTGCCCGAGCGCAAGCTCGTGGCCGACGACGCCGCCCTGGTGGGGCGGCTGATCCGGGACTGGTCGGGCCCCTGCCTGCCCGACGACGACGCCGTGGACACCTACCGGCGGGCCATGGCCATCCCCTCGACGGCGCACTGCTCCATCGAGCCGTACCGCTGGATGGTGCGCTCGCTGGCGCGCCCTGACGGCATCCAGTTCAACCGCCGGATGAAGTGGCCGGTGCGGGTGCCCACGCTGCACGTGCACGGCTCGCTGGACCCGGTGATGCGCACCCGCAGCGCGGCCGGCTCCGGGGAGTACGTGGAGGCGCCCTACCGCTGGCGGCTCTTCGACGGGCTCGGGCACTTCCCGCACGAGGAGGACCCGGTCGCCTTCTCCGCCGAGCTGATCAACTGGCTGAAGGATCCGGAGCCGGATCGGTAGGCGTGGGTTCCGGGACGGGCCCGTAGGGGATACGGGGCCGTGCGGGCGCGGGGTACCCGGGGCCGTACGGATACGGGCCCGTACGGGCTCGGGGACGGTCCCCTTACGGGCTTTCCCCGGTTTTCCCCGCGGTCCGGAAAGACCGCCTTGGCGGGCCGCCGGTGCATCCCTACAGTCGCATACGAACGCATGTCTGACGAACGGCCAATTGCCCCTTGCATAGGCCAATTGACGGGCCACCGGGAGGTTACGGACGCCGGACCCCGGGCAGAGACGAGGGTATGGGCTGGACGCACGACTACCGTGACGTGGCACGCGACCGCCGCAGCAACGCCGCTGCCGCGGGAGCTCAGGACAGGGGCACCTCGGACCCGCGGTCCGCGGTGGCTCCCGGCTTCGCTCACCCCCTGGGCATTCCACACATCCTGCGCCGCCGGGCGCGCTGGATGACCGCCCGGTTGCGCCACCCAAGGGGCTGAGCGGCGCGACCGCGGTCGCGCCACCCCCGTCGTTCCCCGCCCGCCCGTTCCGGGCCGGTGATCAGATCACATCGCGCAGCCTTGGCTGTCGACGGCCCGAGCGGCCGTCCGCCCCTTGCGGATGTCATCCCGGATCTCGTCGGCGGTCAGCGCGTAACCGGTCTGGGCGTCGTCGCGCGACTTGGCGAACACCACGCCGTACACCTCGCCGTCCGGCGTGAGCAGCGGCCCGCCGGAGTTGCCCTCGCGGACCGTGGCGTACAGGGAGTAGACGTCGCGACGGACGGTGCCGCGCTTGTAGATGTCCGCGCCGTCGGCCTGGATGCGTCCCCGGATGCGCGCGGAGCGGACGTCGTAGCCGCCGTTCTCCGGGAAGCCCGCGACGATGGCGCCCTCGCCGCTGCTCGCGTCGTCCTCGGCGAACCGCAGCACGGGGGCGGGCAGCGACGGCACGTCGAGGACCGCGATGTCGCGCTGCCAGTCGTACAGCACGACCTTGGCGTCGTACGTGCGGCCTTCCCCGCCTATCTGGACGGTCGGCTCCGACACGCCGCCCACGACGTGCGCGTTGGTCATCACGCGCCCCGGAGCGAAGACGAAGCCGCTGCCCTCCAGGATCTTGCCGCAGCTCGGCGCCGTGCCGACGACCTTGACGATGCTCTTCCGGGCCCGGGTCGCCACCGGGCTGCCCGCCAACCGGGGGTCCGGCGGGGCCACCGAGCGGATCGGCTCGTTGGAGAACGGTGTGAAGACCTGCGGGAAGCCGTTCCGCGCCAGGACGGAGGTGAAGTCGTTGAACCAGGTGTTGGCCTGCTCCGGCAGCACCTCGGAGACGCCCTGCAGCACCTTGGAGTTGCGCACCTCCTTGCCCAGCGTGGGCAGCGACGTACCGGCCAGCGCCGAACCGATCAGCCAGGCGACCAGCAGCATCGCCACCACGTTGACCAGCGCGCCGCCCGTCGCGTCCAGCGCCCGCGCCGGGGACCAGGTGATGTACCGGCGCAGTTTGTTGCCCAGGTGGGTGGTGAGCGCCTGGCCCACCGACGCGCACACGATCACGATGGCGACCGCCGCGATGGCCGCGAAGGTGCCCGGCGTGGCGTCGTCGGTGATCTCGTTCCAGATCACCGGCAGCAGGTAGACCGCGACCAGCCCTCCACCGAGGAAGCCGATCACGGACAGGATGCCGACGACGAAGCCTTGCCGGTAGCCGACGACCGCGAACCACACGGCCGCCACCAGCAGCAGGATGTCCAGGACGTTCACGCCCGCCACCGTCTCACGCGCGCCGGTCGAGCGGGACCTGCCGGGAGCGGTCCCACGGCCGTTCCCAGCCCGTGAAGTGCAGGATCCGGTCGATGAGACCGCCCGTGAACCCCCAGACCAGAGCCCCTTCGACGAGGAACGCCGGGCCGGTGTGGCCGCTGGGGTGGCAGCAGGTGACCCGGTGCGCGGGGTCCGCGAGGTCCGCCACCGGGACCGTGAACACCCGCGCCGTCTCCGCCTGGTCCACCGCGCTGACCGGGCTCGGCTCGCGCCACCAGCCGAGCACCGGCGTCACGACGAAACCGCTGACCGGGATGTACAGCCGCGGCAGCACCCCGAAGACCTGCACACCGGCCGGGTCCAGGCCGGTCTCCTCCCACGCCTCGCGCAGCGCCGCCCGGACCGGGCCGTCCCCGTCGGGGTCGCCGTCCTCGGGATCGAGCGCGCCGCCCGGGAAGGACGGCTGCCCGGCGTGCGAGCGCAGCGTGCCCGCCCGCTCCATCAGCAGCAGCTCCGGACCGTGATCACCGTGGCCGAAAAGGATCAGCACCGCGGACTGCCTGCCGCCCCCCGCGGGCGGCAGGAACCGGCTGAGCTGCCGCGGCTCGACCGTGGCCGCCACCCGCGCCACGGGCTCCAGCCACTCCGGCAGGCCGTCGGCGCTGACGGTCACCTGCCGCGGGTCCGGGAGGCCCGGTGCGCCGGGGAGCTCGGAGGGCTCCCGGACGGCGGATCCGCGGGTCTCCCCGTACTGCTGCGGTGCACTGGTCATCACGCGCCCCCTCAGGCCATGGCTTCGATGGTTCGTTCGACCGCGGTCATGGGGACGCGGTCCCGTGGGAAGTGTGTCGTTCGACGCTCAGGCCTCGGGGCCCGGCCCGGGCGAGCCGTGCGCCGTGGAGCGGGAGCCTCCTGGCGGCGCGGAGCCCGTACGGAACGGGGCGCCCGTGCGGAACGGCGCGCCCGTGCGGAACGGGGCCTGTGTACGCGCTGCGGAGCACATGAGAGGGCCGCTCACCGGCCCGCCAGGGGTGGGGCGGGGCGGCCCGGGTAGTCGGCCGGGGGGCGCAGGCGCTGGCCCGGCTGGTCTCCCATCTCGTACTTCAGCAGCTTCTTGGCCTTCTCCGGGTCCGTCTCGCCCTCCCCGTAGGACGGGCAGAGGTGCGCGATGGGGCACGCGCCGCAGGCGGGGCGGCGGGAGTGGCAGACGCGGCGGCCGTGGAAGATGATCCGGTGCGAGAGCATCGTCCAGTCGCTCTTGGGAAAGATCGCGGCGATCTCCGCCTCGACCTTCTCCGGGTCCTCCTGCGTCGTCCAGCCGAACCGGCGCACGAGCCGCCCGAAGTGGGTGTCGACGGTGATCCCCGGCACCCCGAAGACGTTGCCCAGCACGACGTTGGCGGTCTTGCGGCCCACGCCCGGCAGCGTGACCAGGTCTTCGAGCCGGCCCGGCACCTCGCCCCCGAAGTTGTCCCGCAGCGCGGCGGAGAGGCCGAGCAGGGACTTGGCCTTGGCGCGGAAGAAGCCCGTCGGGCGGATCAGCTCCTCCAGCGCCTGCGGGTCGGCGGCGGCCATGTCCTCGGGCGTGGGGTAGGCGGCGAAGAGGGCCGGGGTCGTCTGGTTGACCCGCAGGTCGGTGGTCTGCGCGGACAGGACCGTGGCGACCAGCAGCTCGAAGGGGTTGGTGAAGTCCAGCTCGGGATGGGCGTAGTAGTAGATCTCGGCCAGCTCGCGGTTGATGCGGCGGGCGCGGCGCACCATGGCCGTACGGGACTCGGGCTTGCGGGCCGGGGTCTTGCGGGCGGCCGTCTTGGCGGGCGTGGCCTCGGCGGTGGCCCGCTTGGTGGCGGAGGCCTTGCGGGTGGTGGCCTTGCGGGCGGTCGCCTCGGCGCCGTCGGAGGTCTGCGCGCCCTTGGGGGCCGGGGCGCCGGCTGCCGGGGCGGTGGCCGACGAGGCCGCAGAAGCCGAAGCCGTGGATGCTGAGGTCGCGGATGCCGGGGTCGTGCGGGTGGTGGTCTTGGCGGGCGTCTTCTTGGCGGTCGCTTTCTTGGCGGCGGCCTTCTGCGTGGTCGCCCGCTTGGTGACGGCCTTCTTGGCGGCTGCTTCCTTGGGCGCGGCCTTCTTCGGCGCGGCCTTCTTCGCGGGCTGCGCGGACGCGGATCCTCGGGACGCGTTCCCGCGCGTCCCGGCCGTCGAAGACGACCCGGCTGACGACCCGGCTGACGAGGCGGCTGACGAGCCGGTCCGGGAGGGCTCCGCACCGGCAGCCCTTTTCACGGCTTTTGCCGTCTTCGCGGCATCGGCGGACGCCTGTTCGCCCACAGCGGAATCACGGCCCGTGCTCACTCGCTCAGCCCCCTGGTCCTGTGCTCTACCGGCGTGTTGGACACTCGGCCAGACTACGACCCCGCACTGACAACCGGCCCGCGCACCGGCTTCCGAGGGCCCAATCGGCCCCCTGCCGTATGGCTTGAGTCACGGGTCCGGCAAACTTGTGATTGATCGCACTGTTTGGCATTCCGGCATGATGGAGACCTAGGTCCCCCAGAGCATGTCGACAAGGAGAGAACTCGTGGACGACGTTCTGCGGCGCGCACCGCTCTTCGCGGCGCTCGATGACGAGCAGGCGGCCGAGCTGCGCGCCTCGATGGGAGAGGTCACGCTCGCCCGCGGCGACGCCCTGTTTCACGAGGGAGAGCCGGGCGACCGCCTGTACGTGGTCACCGAGGGCAAGGTGAAGCTGCACCGCACCTCCCCGGACGGCCGCGAGAACATGCTCGCCGTCCTGGGCCCCGGGGAGCTGATCGGCGAGCTCTCCCTGTTCGACCCGGGTCCGCGCACCGCCACCGCCACCGCCCTCACCGAGGTCAAGCTGCTCGGCCTGGGCCACGGCGACCTCCAGCCCTGGCTGAACGCGCGCCCCGAGGTGGCCACGGCGCTGCTGCGCGCGGTCGCCCGCCGGCTGCGCAAGACCAACGACCAGATGTCCGACCTGGTCTTCTCCGACGTCCCGGGCCGCGTGGCGCGCGCGCTCCTGGACCTGTCGCGCCGGTTCGGCGTGCAGTCGGAGGAGGGCATCCACGTCGTCCACGACCTGACCCAGGAGGAGCTGGCCCAGCTCGTCGGCGCCTCCCGCGAGACCGTCAACAAGGCGCTCGCCGACTTCGCGGGCCGCGGCTGGCTGCGCCTGGAGGCGCGCGCCGTGATCCTGCTGGACGTCGAACGCCTGGCGAAGCGTTCCCGCTGACCCGTTCGGCCCCTCGACAGGCCCCAGGACCGCCAGGTCCCCCGTAAGGCTCCGCCTCCCACCTCGGAGGCGGAGCCTTACGCGTACGCACGGCCTTGAGGGGGCCTGGTGCGTACGAACATCCCTGAGGACACCCGGCCCCCATGAACGCCCCTGAAGGCGCCCCGCTCGTACGAACGCCCCTCAAGGCGCCCCGCTCGTAGCAAACGTCCCTGAAGGCGCCCCGCTCCTGCGAACGCCCCCAGGGGCTCACACCAGCCCGTGCTCCCGCAGGTAGTCCATCTGGGCCCGCACCGAGAGCTCGGCGGCCGGCCACAGGGAGCGGTCCACCTCCGCGTAGACACTGGCCACGACCTCCGACGGCGTGCCGTGTCCGGCCTCGATGGCCGTCTCCACCTGGGCCAGTCGGCTGGCGCGGTGGGCGAGGTAGAACTCCACCGCGCCCTGCGCGTCGTTCAGCACGGGTCCGTGGCCCGGCAGCACGGTCGTCACCCCGTCGTCCACCGTCAGGGACCGCAGGCGGCGCAGCGAGTCGAGGTACTCGCCGAGCCGTCCGTCCGGATGGGCCACCATCGTGGTGCCGCGCCCCAGGATCGTGTCGCCGGTCAGGACGGCGGCGTCGGCCGGGAGGTGGAAGGAGAGGGAGTCGGAGGTGTGCCCGGGGGTGGGCACCACGCGCAGCTCCAGGCCGCCGGTGGTGATCACGTCGCCCGCGCCCAGCCCCTCGTCTCCGAGCCGCAGCGCCGGGTCCAGGGCCCGCACCGGGGAACCCGTCAGTTCCGCGAACCGCCCGGCGCCCTCGGCGTGGTCGTGGTGGCCGTGGGTGAGCAGCGTCAGGGCGACCCGCCGGCCGCCCTGCTCGACGGTGTCGATGACGGCCTTCAGGTGCGACTCGTCCAGCGGCCCGGGGTCGATGACGACCGCGAGGCCGGAGCCGGGCTCGGCGACGATCCAGGTGTTGGTGCCGTCCAGCGTCATGGGGGACGGGTTGGGGGCCAGCACGCACCGGGCTCGGGTGGTGGCGGGCCCGGCGATGTCGCCGCCGCGCGGCTGACCGGGGAGGGAGGCTGCGTACGTCATGCGGGGAACCCTCCCGTGGGGCTCTGGTGGCGGGGGTGGTTTTCGGACCTGCCCCGGCCCGCGCTCGCGGCGTCGGCGGGCTCGGTGGCCGCGTTCCGGTCGGTGGCCGCGTCCCGGTCGGCGGTGACGTCCCGATCGACGGGGATGTCCCGATCCACGGTGACGTCCCCGTCCGCGGGGGCCGCCGGACCGATGCGCCGGGTGAACTCCTCGTGCCCCGGCCAGCTCAGTTCGATCTCACCGTCACGGACCCGCGTGCGCGCCAGTACGGGCGTCAGGTCCCGCTCCTTAGCCCCGGCGAGCGCCTCGGCCGCGGTGGCGTACGGCCGCAACGCGCGCAGCGCCGCGATCGTCGGGGGCATCATCAGCAGCTCGCCCCGGTCGTAACCGGCGGCGGCGTCCTCGGGCGTCACCCAGACGGTGCGGTCCGCCTCGGTGGAGGCGTTGCGGGTCCGCTGCCCCTCAGGCAGCGCGGCCACGAAGAACCAGGTGTCGTAACGGCGCGGCTCGAACTCCGGCGTGATCCACCGCGCCCAGGCGCCCAGCAGGTCGGACCGCAGGACGAGACCGCGCCGGTCCAGGAAGTCGGCGAAGGACAGCCGCCGCTCGACCAGCGCCACCCGGTCGGCCTCCCAGTCGTCCCCGGTGGTGTCGGCCACCACGGAGTCCGCCGACGGCCCGGCGAGCAGCACGCCCGCCTCCTCGAACGTCTCGCGGACGGCCGCGCACACGATGGCCTGCGCCGCGGACTCGTCGTCCGTCCCCAGGCGCGCGGCCCACCGGGCGAGCGAGGGCCCCGCCCAGGCCACCGGCCGTTCGTCACGCGGATCGACCGACCCGCCCGGATACGCGTACGCGCCTCCGGCGAAGGCCATGGAGGCGCGTCTGCGCAGCATGTGGACGGCGGGACGACCGGTGCCGGTGTCCCGCAGCAGCAGGACGGTCGCGGCCCGGCGCGGGGTGACGGGGACCAGCTCACCGCTCACCAACGCCCGGACGAGTTCGGGCCATTCGGGCGGGTACCACTGGCCATTGGTCATCGACGACATGGCCGGATGCTATGCGCTCACGCGCGGATGTTCGAGGGTCTCCTTCTGGGAGACCGCGATCACCCGCCCGTTCCCGTCGGCACGCACGGCCCCACCAACCGCTCCCGTCGGCACGGACGGCCCGACCGACCGTTCCCGCACCCGCTCCCGCTCCCGCACCCGCGAACGGCCCCCCACCCGCTCCCCGGACACACCAACGGCCCGCTCCGGCACCGTCCCCGGGAAGGAACGGAACGACCGGACCGGGCCGCGAGTCGGCCACCGGCCACGCACGCCCGCACAGGCGTCAGTCCGCGACCTCGACCTGTATCTCCACCTCGACCGGCGCGTCGATCGGCAGCACCGCCACGCCCACGGCGGACCGGGCGTGCACGCCCTTGTCGCCCAGGACCTCGCCCAGCAGCTCGCTGGCGCCGTTGACGACGGCCGGCTGACCGGTGAAGTCCGGCGCGGACGCCACGAAGCCGACGACCTTGACCACGCGGACGATCTTGTCCAGGTCGCCGATGACGGACTTCACGGCCGCCAGCGCGTTCAGCGCGCAGGTCGCGGAGAGCTCCTTGGCGCGCTCCGGGCTCACCTCGGCGCCGACCTTGCCGGTGGCGGGCAGCGCCCCGTCCACCATCGGGAGCTGGCCCGAGGTGTAGACGTAGGAGCCCGAGCGCACGGCCGGCTGGTAGGAGGCCAGCGGCGGCACGACCGAGGGCAGCTTCAGGCCGAGCTCGGCGAGCCTCTCCTCAACGGCGCTCATGCCTGCTTCTCCCGCTTCAGGTAGGCCACGAGTTGCTCGGGGTTGTTCGGGCCGGGCACGACCTGGACGAGCTCCCAGCCGTCCTCACCCCAGGTGTCCAGGATCTGCTTCGTCGCGTGGACGAGCAGTGGGACAGTCACGTATTCCCATTTGGTCATGGGGCGAGCGTAATGCCTGCACCGGCCCGTCGAGGCAGGGGCGGTCCGGGCGGGTGGCGCGCGGGCCCGCGCCGCGTACGGCCGGGTGACGGGGGACGCCGGCGAGCCACCGCCCCGGCCGCCGCCCCGGCCTCCGGCCCCGCGCCGGTGGCCGGGCTCGTGCGTAGTCCCGCGGCGAACTGGTTAGGCTCCCTCACGTGAGCAGGCTCCATGTCGTCAGCGGCAAGGGTGGCACCGGTAAGACCACGGTCGCCGCTGCCCTCGCCCTCGCCCTGGCCACCGAGGGACGCCGCACCCTCCTGGTCGAGGTCGAGGGCCGGCAGGGCATCGCCCAACTTTTCGAGACCGAGGCGCTCCCCTACGAGGAGCGCAAGATCGCCGTCGCGCCCGGAGGCGGGGAGGTCTACGCGCTGGCCATCGACGCCGAGCGCGCCCTCCTGGACTACCTCCAGATGTTCTACAAGCTGGGCGGCGCGGGCCGGGCGCTGAAGAAACTCGGCGCCATCGACTTCGCGACCACCATCGCCCCCGGCCTGCGGGACGTCCTCCTGACGGGCAAGGCGTGCGAGGCGGTGCGCCGCAAGGACCGGCGCGGCCGGTTCGCCTACGACGCCGTCGTCATGGACGCGCCGCCGACCGGCCGGATCACCCGCTTCCTCAACGTCAACGACGAGGTCGCCGGGCTCGCCAAGATCGGCCCGATCCACAACCAGGCCCAGGCCGTCATGCGCGTCCTGAAGTCCCCCGAAACGGCCGTCCATCTGGTGTCGCTGCTGGAGGAGATGCCGACCCAAGAGACGGTGGACGGCGTCGCCGAGCTGCGCGGCGCGGGGCTGCCGGTCGGCGCCGTCATGATCAACATGACCCGGCCCACGGTGCTCGACAACGGTGACGTGGACTTCGCCGCCAACGGGGCCCGCCCGGCCATCGCCGAGGCCCTGTGCCGCGCCGGTCTGGACGGGGCCCGCCACGGAGGCCCCGCCGCACGCCTCATCGACCCGCTGCTGAGCCAGGCGCGCGAGCACGCCGAACGGGTCGCGCTGGAGCGCGACCAGCGCGCCGAACTGGCCCGCCTGGGCCTGCCCACCTACGAGCTGGAGCTGCTCCCGGAGGGAGTGGACCTCGCCGGCCTGTTCCGGCTGGCGAGAGACCTGCGCGAACAGGGGCCCCTATGACCGACCGCCCGACGCCCGACGCCCGCACCCAGGACGCCACCACGCACGGCCTGCGCCCGAGCGCCGAGCACCTGGAGGTGGACGCGCTCCTGGACAACCCGCGGGTCCGCATCGTGGTGTGCTGCGGCTCCGGCGGCGTCGGCAAGACCACCACGGCGGCGGCCCTCGGCGTACGCGCCGCCGAACGGGGCCGCAAGGTCGTCGTCCTGACCATCGACCCGGCCCGCCGGCTGGCGCAGTCGATGGGCATATCCGAGCTGGACAACGTCCCGCGCCGGGTCAAGGGCATCGACGAGAGCGCGGGCGGCGAACTGCACGCCATGATGCTCGACATGAAGCGCACCTTCGACGAGATCGTCGAGGCGCACGCCGACGCGGCCCGCGCCCGCGCCATCCTGGAGAACCCCTTCTACCAGTCGCTCTCGGCCGGCTTCGCGGGCACGCAGGAGTACATGGCCATGGAGAAGCTGGGCCAGCTCCGCTCCCGCGACGACTGGGACCTGATCGTCGTCGACACGCCCCCCAGCCGCTCCGCGCTGGACTTCCTCGACGCGCCCAAGCGGCTCGGGTCCTTCCTGGACGGCAAGTTCATCCGCGTCCTGCTGGCCCCGGCGAAGATCGGCGGCCGGGCCGGGATGAAGTTCCTCAATGTCGGCATGTCGATGATGACCGGCACCCTGAGCAAACTGATGGGCGGCCAACTCCTCCAGGACGTCCAGACCTTCGCCGCCGCCATGGACACCATGTTCGGCGGATTCCGCACCCGCGCGGACGCCACCTACCGCCTGCTCCAGGCCCCCGGGACCGCCTTCCTCGTCGTGGCCGCCCCGGAGCGGGACGCGCTGCGCGAGGCCGCGTACTTCGTGGAGCGGCTGGCCGCCGAGCGGATGCCGCTGGCGGGGCTGGTGCTCAACCGGGTGCACGGCAGCGGGGCCGCGCGACTGAGTGCGGAACGGGCGCTCGCCGCCGCGGAGATCCTGTCGGATCACGCCACGCGGCAAACGGCCGAGCCGTCCGAAAATCTTGCCCCGTCCGGGGTTGTGGATCGCGACACCGGGAATGCTGGCACACGGACGTCCGGCACGCCCGACGGCTCCTCCCCCGCCGTCGCGCCGGAGCACCCCCACGACGATCAAGCGCCGCACCTCCCGGCGTCCGATCCCACGGCAGCCCACTCCGCCACACCATCACCCACGGACCCATCCGGGCACGCACCGGACGGGCGGTCCGCGTCCGCGGATCGTCTCGCCGCGGGCCTGTTGCGCCTGCACGCCGAACGGATGCAGGTTCTGGCACGCGAACGGCGCACCCGCGACCGGTTCACGGCGCTGCATCCCGAGGTTCCCGTGGCGGAGGTCGCCGCGCTGCCCGGTGACGTGCACGACCTGGCGGGGCTGCGCGCCATCGGCGAGCGCCTCGCGGACCAGCCGCGTCCACACGAGGACGGCGGCGCCGACGAGAGCGGGGCTCCGCACGATCCGAGCTGACGGGGCGCGCCGATTGCCGGGTGACCCGGCCGGTCCGTGCTCTCCTCAGCCAGCGGTCCCGGAACGGCCGCAGCCAGCGGTCCCGGAACGGCCGCACGACGGCCGGCCACCTCACCGTCCATGAAAAGCCCAGCTCAAGGCGGTATCGCACCTGAGGAGCGCACACCAAACGTCACCCGGTCGCGCGCGGAGGGTACGAACGCGACCGGGACCGGCCGTTGCGCCAGGGGGTGGCCACTCTGCCCGAGAGGGGGACTACCCCGCCGCGGCGTAGTCGCCGTAGGAGTCCTCGCCGTCGCAGCCCACGGGCATGATGCCGGTGCTGCGCTCGTACTCCGTTCGCGCCGTCTCCAGTAGCCGGCGCCACGAGGTGACGGTGGGGCGGCGGCGCAGCAGCGCCCGGCGCTCGCGCTCGGTCATCCCGCCCCACACGCCGAATTCGACCCGGTTGTCCAAGGCGTCGGCCAGGCACTCCGTGCGCACCGGGCACCCGGTGCACACCGCCTTGGCGCGGTTCTGCGCGGCCCCTTGGACGAAGAGTTCGTCCGGATCGGTCGTGCGGCAGGCTGCCTGTGTACTCCAGTCGGTTACCCAGCTCATGCTGGTGCCGTCCTCTCCCGAATCGAGGCTCCCCCACGGCGACAAACGGCATATTCACCGTCGCCAGTTGAGGACGTTACGGAAGGCAAGCAAGGCGCAACACCCCCTTCGGGCCCAATCTTGGATGGCCCGAACGGACTATGCGTGCGCGGCAGATCACCCAACGGAGTGAGCGTGGGGCATACGTCACTTACCCGGCGGCTCGGCGCGATTTCCCGTGGCCAGGCCGGGGTTGAGGACGAGGGCGGGCACGGCGGGCCCGATTCGTGCGAGGAGGGGAGTTGACGAAGTGGTACGGAAGCGTTCCGCTGTGACGGATGAGGTAAGAGTAGGCGAACACGTGCGCTGCTGTCCGGTGTTTGAGAACGTAGGGTGCTTCCATGGGTAAGAAGCGCGACGGCGGGGGTCTGACCAAGACCCAGCAGGCCGCGAAATTCCTCGGTGTCAGCGTCCTGGCGGGTGCCGTACTGGCGGGCCTCGTCCTTCCCGCCGCCGGCGCGCTGGGCCTCGCCGCCAAGGGGTCCGTCGAGAGCTTCGACGAGATTCCCGCCAACCTCAAGGCTCCGCCGCTGAGCCAGCGGACCACCATCCTGGACGCCAAGGGCGGTGAGATCGCCAAGGTCTACTCCCGCGACCGCACGGTCGTGGAGCTCAAGGACATGTCCCCGTACCTGCCGAAGGCGATCGTCGCCATCGAGGACGCCCGCTTCTACCAGCACGGCGCGATCGACCTGAAGGGCATCCTGCGGGCGGTCAACAAGAACGCCCGCTCCGGCGGCGTCTCCGAAGGGGCCTCCACCCTCACGCAGCAGTACGTGAAGAACGTCTTCATCGAGGAGGCCGGCGACGACCCCGGCAAGTTCGCGCAGGCCACGCAGCAGACGCTGGGTCGCAAGATCCAGGAGCTGAAGTACGCGATCCAGGTGGAGAAGGAACTCGGCAAGAAGAAGATCCTCCAGAACTACCTCAACATCACGTTCTTCGGGCAGCAGGCGTACGGCGTCGAAGCCGCCTCCCAGCGCTACTTCAGCAAGCACGCCAAGGACCTGGACCTGGCCGAGTCCGCGCTGCTGGCGGGCATCGTCCAGTCGCCCAGCCGCTACGACCCGGTCAACGACCCAGTGGAGGCCAGGCAGCGCCGCGACACCGTCCTGCGGCGGATGGCCGAACTGAAGGTCATCCCGCGGCAGCAGGCCGAGGAGGCCGCCAAGAAGCCGCTCCGCCTCAAGATCAGCCGCCCGAAGAACGGCTGCATCACCGCGGGCTCCGGCGCCGGCTTCTTCTGCGACTACGTCCGCGCCGTCTTCCTCACCGACCCGGCCTTCGGCAAGACGCGCAAGGAACGGGCCAAGCGCTGGAACGAGGGCGGCCTGCGGATCCGCACGACGCTCGACCCGCGCGCCCAAGAATCGATCCAGGCGGCCATGACCGAGTACGTCAACGCCGACGACCCGGTGGCGAGCGCGGCGACGATCGTCGAGCCGGGCAGCGGCAAGATCCTGGGCATGGGCCAGTCCCGGCCCTACGGCTTCGGCCGGAACCAGACGCAGATGAACCTGTCCGTGGACAAGGCGCTGGGCGGCGGCGTGGGCTACCAGCCCGGCTCGACGTTCAAGCCGGTCATCGCCGCGGCGGCGCTGGAACGGGGCATCAGCCCCCAGCAGTCCTACTCCTCCCCTTACCGGATGACGCTTCCCGGCCCGGTCGCCAGGTGCGAGGGCCAGTGGACGTCCACCAAGGGGTGGCCGGTGGAGAACGAGAACACCTCGGAGGTCGGCCCCTACTCCCTGGCGGAGGCCACCGCGAAGTCGGTCAACACCTACTTCGCCCAGATGATCAACGAGATCGGCATCTGCCCGGTGACCCAGATGGCCGCCAAGATGGGCATCGAGCGGGCCAACGGCGACAAGCTGGAGCAGGTTCCGTCGCTCGCGCTGGGCCCGGCCGAGATGTCCCCGCTGACCATGGCCGCCGCCTACGCCACCTTCGCCAACGGCGGCACCTACTGCACCCCGGTCGCCATCGAGTCGATCACCGACGCGTCCGGGAAGTCCCTGGCCGTGCCGCGGAGCCAGTGCCGCCGGGCGATGTCCCAGAAGACCGCCGAGACCATCAACACGCTCCTCAAGGGCGTGGTCGAGGACGGCACCGGCAAGGAGGCCGGCCTGCAGGGCCGGGACAGCGCGGGCAAGACCGGCACCAGCGACAGCCGCTACGCCGCCTGGTTCGTGGGCTACACCCCGAACCTCGCCGGCGCCGTCTGGGTCGGCGACCCGGCCCACCAGCGCAAGATGTTCCAGATCACCATCGGCGGCCGGTACCACGACAAGGTCTTCGGCGCCGACACCCCCGGCCCCATCTGGCGCAGCGCGATGAGCGGCGCCCTGGCCGACAAGCCCGCGCCGCCCCTGCCCACCGTGGCGATCGGCGGCTCCGGCGACGGCGGCCAGGATGGCGGCAATCAGGACGACGGGAAGAACAAGGGGCCCGACCGGGGGCAGGGGAACCGGCCCGAGGGCGGCAATCCGTCCCCCGGGGGCGATCACCGGCCGGGCGGTCCCGGCACGCCGGGCGGTGGACCGGGTGGGCCCGGGAACGGTGGGCAGAACGGCAACGGTGGTCCCGGGCGTGACTGGGAGTTCCCGCAGTTCCCGGATGTCATCGGGGGTGCGGGGAGGCACTGAGGGGGCTTGGGGCGTGGCGCGCGCGGTGCAGGTGATGCGGGCATCGGGCGCGCGGTGCGGTCGGCGGGGGTCTTCCTCGCCGGCCGGGGTCCGGTTCGGGAGCCCGGCCGCCGTCCGTCGGGCATGCGGGGCGCGGCGCGCGCCCGGTGTGGGTGACGGGGGTATAGGGCACGGTGCGGACGGGGGCTCGCTTCCTCGCCGGTCGGGCCGCCGGCCGGGCCTCGTCAGTCGTGGCGGGGTGCCGCCCGTCAGCGACGCGGGGTGCCGCCCGTCAGTCGTGGCGGGGTGCCGCCCGTCAGCGACGCAGGGTGCCGCCCGTTCCACCAGCCCAGTCGGCCCCGTCAAACACACAGGGCGCCCCCGCCACACGGCAGGGGCGCCCCTGTTCGTCGAACAGCTCCCGAACTGCGTCGATCAGCCCGCGAGCTGCTTCTTCACCGCCGCGGCGACCCGGCCGCCGTCGGCCCGGCCCGCGATCTTCGGGTTCACGATCTTCATGACGGCGCCCATCGCGCGCGGGCCCTCGGCACCGCCCGCCTTGGCCTCGGCCACCGCCTCGGCGACCAGGGCCGCCAGCTCCTCGTCCGTCAGCGGCTTGGGCAGGTAGTCCGCGAGGACCTCGCCCTCCGCGCGCTCCCGCTCGGCCTGCCCGCCGCGGCCACCCTTGTCGAACGCCTCCGCGGCCTCGCGGCGCTTCTTCGCCTCGCGGGCGATGATCTTCTCGACCTCGGCGTCCGACAGCTCACGCGCCTCGGTGCCCGCGACCTCCTCCTTCTGGATGGCGGTCAGGGTGAGACGGAGGGTGGAGGAGCGCAGCTCGTCACGCGCCTTGATGGCGGTGGTGAGGTCGTCCTTGAGCTTGGCCTTGAGCGTGGTCATGCCGTCGAGTATGCCGGTAGGCACGGACAATCGCCGCGCGATTTCCCCCCGTACCCCCGCACACCGCTCCCCACGGCCCGCCCCGGGCCCGGCCGGTGGGCGGTGTACCCGGCGGCTCTGCCACGATGGGGACCATGCGCGCGCGATACGGAGTCCCCCTGTCCATCACCGCGGTCGGCGCGGCCGGCCTGGCGTACGCCGCCGGCTTCGAAGTCCGGTCGTTCCGCCTGCGACGGGTCACCGTGCCCGTACTCCCCCGCGGCATGCGGCCGTTGCGGGTCCTCCAGGTCTCCGACATCCACATGGTCGGCGGGCAGCGCAAGAAGCGCCGCTGGCTCCAGTCCCTGGCCGGGCTGCGCCCGGACTTCGTCGTGAACACGGGCGACAACCTCTCGGACCCGGAGGGCGTCCCGGAGGTGCTGGACGCCCTGGGCCCGCTGATGGAGTTCCCGGGCGCGTACGTCTTCGGCTCCAACGACTACTACGGACCGAAGCTGCGCAACCCCGCCCGCTACCTGATCGAAAAGGCCCAGGGCCGACACGGTCTGAACGGCAACGCGCCCGCCGTCGGCGCCATCCACAACCCCTGGGAAGACCTGCGGGACGCCTTCGACACGGCCGGCTGGGTCGGGCTCTCCAACTCCCGGGGACGCCTCAAGCTCGACGGCCCCGGGGGCGGCGTCGAGATCGCCCTGACCGGCCTGGACGACCCGCACATCAAGCGGGACCGCTACGCCCGCGTCGCCGGCGGCCCCGAACCCGACGCCGACCTCTCCCTGGCCGTCGTCCACGCCCCCTACCTGCGCTCCCTGGACGCCTTCACCACCGACGGCTACCCCCTGATCCTGGCCGGGCACACGCACGGCGGCCAGCTCTGCATCCCCTTCTACGGCGCCCTGGTCACCAACTGCGACATCGACACCGACCGGGTCAAGGGCCTGTCCACCCACACCGCCGGCGGCAACACCTCCTTCCTCCACGTCTCCGCCGGCTGCGGCACCAACCGCTACACCCCGGTCCGCTTCGCCTGCCCGCCCGAGGCGACGCTGCTGACGCTGACGCCGCGGGACTGAGGGGACGGGCGGGCGTACGCGTCCGGGTTCAGGTGCGGGCGGGCACTCGTACGCGTCCAGGTCCGGACCCGGGCGAGCGCTCGTACGCGTCGGGGCCGGGCGCGGGCGGGCCACTCGTACGCGTCCGGCCCCAGGTGCGGCAGGCGGGGCGCTCGTACGCGTCCGGAGCCGGGAACGGGCGGGTCCTCCCCCTCCTTCCGGCGGCGCCACAGCCGCTTCGAAAAAAGATCGATCAAGACCGGGACACCCCCCTTCCCCCACCGTTTAGCGTGGGGGAATGATCGATCCCACCCGCTCCTCGCAGTCCCGGCACGACGTGACCGGACCGGCCGGCGCCTCCGCCCACACCCCGGCGGCAGCGGTGGCACCACCGGCCCGCCGCCCGGTGGCCGCCGTCGTCCGCCTCCTGATATCCGGGGTGGCGGTCGTCGGCCTCGTCCTGGACGTGGTGCTCTCGGACGATCTGCCGCGTCTGCTGAGCTATTTCACGGTGCAGTCGAACCTGGCCGTGGCGATCACCTTCGCCTGGTCCGCGCACCGCGCCTGGACCGGACGGGCGCCCATCTCCCCCCGCATCACCGGCGCGGTCCTCCTCTTCATCTCCATCACCGGACTCGTCTACAACTTCGTCCTCGCCAACGACTCCAGTGGCTTCTCGATGACCGGCACCGACGAGCAGACCGGCCTCCGCGCCGTCTCGAACAGCTGCCTGCACGTCGTGGCCCCGATCGCCGTCGCCCTGGACTGGCTGCTGCTCACCTCCCCGCGCGGGTTCCGCTGGTCCTTCGCCGCCATCTGGATGGCCTATCCCCTGCTCTACTTCCCCTTCGCCCTCGTCCGCGGCGCCCTGATCAGCCCGGGGGCCGACGGCCGCTACCCGTATCCCTTCCTGGACGTCGAGCAGCACGGCTACGCCGCCGTCCTGGAGAACGCCGTCGTCTTCGCCCTGGCCTTCTACGTGCTCGCTCTGGCGGTCGTCGTGATCGACCGTTTCCGCCCCGGTCCGCGGGTCTCCGAGAACCGGATTTCACCTACGGGGATCAGTCCGCTAAAGTAGAGCTCGTTGCTTCGGGGTGTGGCGCAGCTTGGTAGCGCGCTTCGTTCGGGACGAAGAGGCCGTGGGTTCAAATCCCGCCACCCCGACTGAAGGAACAAAGGCCGGGGGCCTGGTTCTCATCGAGAATCAGGCCCCCGGCCCGTTGTCGTAGGCGCCACTTTCTTTCGTCGCCATCACAGCGCCCAATTGCGATCCAGATCACACCGCGACCTCGCTATGACGTACATCACAGCAGGTCGGCGGTGTGCTGGCGGCGCGACGAGTCCCCCGCCCCCGCCGTGCTCCGCCGTGTCCGGCGTCACAGGCCGAACCGGCTTCCGAACTGGATCAGGAGATAGCTCCCGCTCCCTATGGCGGCCGTCACCGTCAGCAGGAATGCCAGACGAAGGGTCCGGTGCCAGTCCGCGAGGGCCGCCCGGACCGTCCTTCCGATCTCCTGCAGCAGTTCTTCCGTCACACGCTTCACCTCTTTTCTCTTCCCTGCGGCAGAAGCTCCCGCCCGGACCCCCGCTTCCGGAACACAAAAAAGCCCAACCTCCCCCCTCGCACGCATCACTTCGCGAGAAAGAAAGCCGGGCTCGTGTATGAGCGGGACTCTTCTGCCTGTCTTCAATTGGCCGCACCCACCGGTACGCCCCCTGGCCATGGGCCGGGCGCGCCTTACTGGGGAGCAGGGCCAGTATGACAGCGCCCAGTCGAACGTCAATACCCTTCCGGCGACGGCGAGTTGGTCAGCTGCGGCGACTCACCAGTGCGCGGATGACCTTGGGGGTCAAGGTGCCGACCAGCAGGGCCGCCAGCGGCACGATGGCGTCCCGCCAGGTGTCGCGGATGGGTTTGTACGTCGCCGCACCGCTCGTCACCTCGATGAAGCCGATGGGGACGGCTTCGAGCCCGCCGCCCCCTCCGGCGCCCTCGCCCGAGTTGTTCCCGCCGGCCGCCCGGCCGGTGCCGCCGCCGAACCCGAAGGCCACCTTGGCCACGGGGATGACGGTCACGTGCTCGCGGGTGACCGGCTCGCCGTAGACGAGGGACGCCTGCGCCCGGCCGCCGAGCCTCTCGGCCAGGCGGTCGAGCATGCTGACGGCGGCGTGCGGGGCGTCGGTGGCGTCCGGGGCACCGGGCGTCGGCGCGGGCGGGTCCTGTGGTGCGGACGCGGACGAGTCCTGTGGTGCGGTCACTCGGGCCTCCCGTAGGGGTGCGGCGTCATCGAGCGGCACGTGCTGATCGTGGCGTCCTTCGCGGACCGCTTCGGGACCGTTTCGGGACCTCTTCGGACCGTTCCCGGGTCGCGGGCGGGCGAGGGGCGTGCCGCCACGGACCTGACGGAACCTCACCCTAGGCCGGAGCGCCGGGCTCCGCGACGGTGGCGAAGGCGGTCGAAGGTGCACGACTCCCGGGTGCGCCGATCCGCGGACGCACGCTTCTCCCTCCGCTCCCTCGATGACCGGAATCAGGAGGTAGCGGTTCTGAATTGCTCATGGCGCGATATTGAGCCGCATTTCGGTCAATCACACCATGCTGGTTCCTGCCGGCCGCCCCCCTCGCTAACGTGGCGCCGCCCTTGCTCCACTCTTCCGTACGAAGGAGAGCACCGTGGTCGACATCCCCACCACACCCGGTCTGGCCTGGGACAACGTCGCGTCCCTCGGCGGTCAGATCGTCGGCAACCCGTCCGTCGCCCCCAATGCGGACGGCCGCCTCCAGGTATTCGCACGCGGCAAGAACGAGCAGGCGCTGTGGACCATCTGGCAGAAGCGTGACGGCGGCTGGAGCGGCTGGGAGAACCTGGGCGGTTCGCTGGGCAGCGAGCCGAACGCCATCCGCGGCGTCGACGGCCGGATCTCCGTCTTCTACAAGGGTTCGGACGGTCACCTGCACCACATCCGTCAGAACGTCATCAACAACATCTTCGGTCCCGACGAGATCATCGTGCGCAACATCGGCGGCGACCCGATCCCGTCCCGCAGCGCCGACGGCCGCCTGGACGTCTTCTTCCGCGGCACCGACACCCAGCTGTGGCACGTGTACCAGCAGAACGTGGACTACGGGAACTGGGTGGCCCCCGCCAGCCTCGCGGGCGGCGTCCAGGGCAACCCGGCCGTCGCGCGCGCCGGTGACGGCAAGCTGGAGGTCTTCCACCACAGCACCAACGGCAACCTGTACGACAACCAGCAGAAGCTCCCCGACTCCAGCGACTCCTGGAGCGGCCACTTCGAGCTCGTCCGCAACATCGGCGGCGGCGTCGAGGCCGGGCTCGACGCGGACCAGCGGATCCAGGTGTTCTTCCGGGGGACGGACACCCAGCTGTGGCACATCCAGCAGAAGGCCGGTTACGACACCTGGACCTCGGCGTCCAGCCTGGGCGGCGGCGTGCAGGGCACGCCGGCGCTGGCGCTCGCGGCGGACGGACGGCTGGTCGTCTTCCACCACAGCACCAACGGCCACATGTACGCGGCCGAGCAGACGAAGATCAACGGTCTGGACTGGACCGGACACTTCGAGGTCGTCCAGAACGTGGGCGGCGACCCGGTGATCGGCACCTACGCCGACGGGCGGCTGGACCTCTTCTTCCGGGGGACGGACGAGGCGCTGTGGCACCGTCCGCAGAAGTTCGTGTGACGGTACGGCACGGTTAGGGGCCCCATGGCTGCGGGGCCTCCCGCCGGGGGGGCCGGCGCGCCGCCCGGCGGGGCGGGCGGGGGGGGGGTCCCGGGGGGGGTTGGGGGGGGGT
>NZ_JBEXNM010000007.1:0-194796 GCF_040611095.1 Streptomyces sp. NPDC003077
GGCGGCGGGGGGCCGGGGGGGGGGGCGCCCCCGGCGGGGGGGCCGGGGCCCCGCCGCCCCCCCCGCGGCCCCCGCCCCCCCCCCGCCCCGCCGAATGGCAGATTCCGGACGACGGTGAAGGCGAACAGCAGCCCGGCCAGGGCCCACCAGTGGAACGGGCGCGGCCGGGGCCCCACCGTCCGGCGGCCCCGCGCGGCCCGCAGCAGCCACCGGGCCAGGAAGACGGCGAACGCCGCGTAACCGAGCACCGCCACCGCGTTGGCGTGCAGCGCGGCGGCGAGGTCACCGTGCGCGAGGTCATAGGCGCCGCGCAGGCCGCCGCAGGCGGGGCAGTACAGGCCGGTGAGATGGAGCAGCGGGCAGACCGGGTAGCGGCCGGGGCGGTGCGGGTCGGCCGCGCCCACGCAGACGAAGGCCAGGACGGCGGCCGTCAGGACTCCCAGAGGGGCGGCCAGGCGGCGCGGCAGGGCGCGGGGGGCGGTGTGGGTCCGCGGGTCGGGGCCGGTCGGGCGGGAGGAGGCTGCTGAGGGGCCGGTCGGGCGGGACGACGCGCGCGAGCCGGACGGGCCGGGGCCGGTCGGGCAGGGCGACGTGCAGCCGCGTGCCCGCGCCGGGGGACGCGCACCGGGCCCGAGGTGGCGGGCGCGTGCCGGAGCGGCAACCGACTCACGCACGACGGACCGGGTGGCCGCGCGCCGGGCCTCCACGTCGGGGCCCGGCCCCCCGACGGCTGGGCCCGGCCCTCCGACGGCGGGGCGGGACGCCCCTTCGGCGGGCGCGGGATCGGTCACGGAACCGATTCTGCTCCGGTACGCACGAAGGCGCGGCCCCTCGGCCGCCGTACGGGGACGCCGTACGGCAGTCGGGAAGCCGCGCCCGGGAACCGGGCCGCCTCAAGGGCGGCCCGAAGCCGCGCGGACCACGCGGCCGGCGACCGTCGATCGGCGACCGGCCGGAAGGGTCCGCGGGCGGACGGCGCGGGGTCAGCCGTGCTGCGGCTGCGCCTCGGCGCGCTTGTGCGGCTTGGGGGTCTGGCCCAGGCCGGCCATCCGCATGATGCCGCCCACGACGGCGCCGAGGGCGATCAGGCCCATGCCGACCCAGAAACCGGGCACGTTCGCCAGCACGATGAAGGCGCCGCCGACACAGAAGCCGATGAACGCGATGATGACGCCGGTCCAGGCGGCGGGGGTGTGCCCGTGGCCACTGCTCGACATGAGTGCTCCTCGTAACTTGTCGCGTCCGGTCGGGGACGCGCCGATACCTCAAGGTCCATTGTTCCCGATGGCCCCGGACCGGCCACTACCGGGTCCGCCGGATCGCCCCGCGCACCCCGGCCGTCGGGCGGCACCCCGGCACGGACGCCACCGGGCCCCCGACACCGCCGTACGGGTGGGGGCATCGGCCCGGCTGCCGTGCGGACGAGACTCCGGCCCGACCGCCGTACGGATGGGGCTCCGGCCCGACCGCCGTACGGACGGGGCTCCGGCCCGACCGCCGTACGGATGGGGCTCCGGCCCGGCTGCCGTGCGGGCGGCGCGCCTTCCGGCCTAAGAGACGCCGAGAACGACGCTCCTCCGGGGAGGAGGCGTCGCCGGTCGCGGCGCTAGTCCGTCGGGTCCTCGCCCCGGTCCAGCGACTTCCACAGCTCCTCGGGGCGGTCCGGGTCGGACGCGGCGGCCCGGCGCGGGGCGCGGGCGGTGCCCCGGGCGCGCTCGTACCGCCCGGACATCGCGGGCCAGTGCCGCCCGCGCACCAGGGCCAGCACGCCGGCGACCAGCAGCAGGAGGCCGCCGACCGCCGCGGCCCACGGCCAGACGGTGTGGCTGACGCCGTGGACCTCCGCGTTGCTCAGGCCGATGGCGGTGGCGGCCTTCTCGCGCAGCGCGGCGGTGTCCGAGGCGCCCATGACGGCCGCGACGACGGTCCCCGCGCCGCTGAGCGCCAGCAGCGCCGCGACCACCACCCGGCCCGCCTTGCGCACCGCGAAGACGGCGACCAGCGCGGCGAGCCCCACGACGGCGAGCGCGCCGGGCACGCCCGTGACGTCCTGGCCCGTCGCGGTCTGCGGCAGGTCGCCCTGGGCCAGCGCGGCGGTGGCGGTGGCCCACGTCCGCCCGGAGGCGAGCAGGGTCAGCGCGGCGCCCGCCGCGCCCGCCAGCAGCGCGCACGCGAGGCTGCGCCGGGCACCGCGCGCGGGCGCGGCCGAGGTGGTCCGGACCGCGGTCCGGCGGTCGGTACGGGGCTGGGGTACGGCACTCACAACCCCCACTATGGCGCACGGACCGGACGAACCCCCCGCGCGGGGTCCGGCACCGGCTCCCGTCACGCGCCCGCGCGGCGTACGGCCGGACGGGTGAGGAGGGCCCCGTGGCCGTCCGAGCCGACGGGCCACGGGCGACGGCCACGACCGAACGGGGCGGGCGCCGGACGAACGGGGACGGCTGACGACCGAAACCGAACGACGGCGGACGACGGACGAACGGGAACGGCTGACGACCGAAACCGAACGACGGCGGACGCCGGACGAACGGGGCGGACGACGGACGAGGGCCGACGAAGGCCGAACGAAAACGGACGAAGGACCGAACGAGAACGGACGGGCCCCCGACGAAGGTGGCCGACAGCCGGACGGAGACGGGCAGGCGCCGAACGGGGGCATCAGCGGAGGGCATCAGCGGCCTGCCGCCTCACCCCCGCGAGGCCCCTGCCTGCCCCCGCGAGGCCCCTGCCGACCCCCGTGTGGCCCCTGCCGCCCCCCCGTGAGGACGCCTACCCGGCCGCCCTCACCGCCCCATCCGGTTCGCCGTGTGCACGGCCCGCAGCACCGCCGCCGCCTTGTTGCGGCACTCCGTGTCCTCGGCCACCGGGTCGGAGTCCGCCACGACGCCCGCGCCCGCCTGCACGTACGCGGTCCCGTCGCGCAGCAGCGCGGTGCGGATCGCGATGGCGGTGTCGGAGTCCCCGGCGAAGTCCAGGTAGCCGACGCAGCCGCCGTACAGGCCGCGCCGGGAGGGCTCCAGCTCGTCGATGATCTGCATGGCGCGCGGCTTGGGGGCGCCGGAGAGCGTGCCCGCCGGGAAGCAGGCGGTCAGCACGTCGAAGGCGGTGCGGCCGGGGGCGAGGCGCCCGGTCACCGTCGAGACGATGTGCATGACGTGGCTGTAGCGCTCGATGGACATGAAGTCGACGACCTCCACGCTGCCCGGTTCGCAGACCCGCCCGAGGTCGTTGCGCCCGAGGTCGACGAGCATCAGGTGCTCGGCGCGCTCCTTGGGGTCGGCCATCAGCTCGTCCGCGAGCGCCTGGTCCTCCTGCGGGGTGGCGCCGCGCGGCCGGGTGCCCGCGATCGGGTGCAGCAGCGCGTGCCCGTCCTCGACCTTGACCAGCGCCTCCGGGCTGGAGCCGACCACGTCGATGCCGCCCTCGAAGCGGAAGAGGTACATGTACGGGCTCGGGTTGGTGGCCCGCAGCACCCGGTAGACGTCCAGCGCGGAGGCGGTGCACCGGGTTTCGAACCGCTGCGAGGGCACCACCTGGAACGCCTCGCCCGCCCGGATGCGCTCCTTGATGTCCTCGACGGCCTCTTGGTACGAGGCGCCGCCCCACTTGGCGGTGTACTCGGGCAGCTCCGAGGGCGGCAGCGCGGCGGCGCTGAGGGACGCCGGGCGGGCCAGGTCCTCGGCCATGGCGTCCAGCCGGGCGACGGCGTCCGCGTACGCCTCGTCCACGCCGCTGTCCAGGTCGTTGTGGTTGATCGCGTTGGCGATCAGCAGGACCGTGCCGTCGCGGTGGTCCAGGACGGCGAGGTCCGAGGTGAGCAGCATGGTCAGCTCGGGCAGCCCGAGTTCGTCGGTGCCGCCGTCGCCGATCTTCTCCAGCCTGCGCACGATGTCGTACCCGAGGTAGCCGACCATGCCGCCGGTGAAGGGCGGCAGCCCCTGACCCTCTATCAGGTCGCGCGGCGTGTGCAGCATCTCGATGGTGGCGCGCAGCGCCTTGAGGGGGTCGCCGTCGGTGGGGACGCCTACGGGCGGGGTGCCCAGCCAGTGCGTCTGCCCGTCCCTGGCGGTCAGGGTGGCGGCGCTGCGGACGCCGATGAAGGAGTACCGCGACCAGGTGCGGCCGTTCTCGGCCGACTCCAGGAGGAAGGTGCCGGGGCGTTCGGCGGCGAGTTTGCGGTACAGGCCCACCGGGGTGTCCCCGTCGGCGAGAAGGCGCCGGGTGACGGGAATGACCCGGCGGCCCTTCGCGAGCGTACGGAAGTTCTCCAGGTCAGGCGTGGCCGTGCCGGCGGTTCCCGAGTTCATGGCAGCGGATCCTAGCGGCGCTCCGGTGCCTGAGGGACGGGTGCGCCGGATGCCGGACATGCCGGGCTCGCGAGGAAGCCGAACGCGGCCGGGGCCGGTGCCCGGGCGACGCATCCCAGGGGCCGGGCCTCAGCTCGTGACGGCCGGCAGCACGTCCGCGTCGAAGCAGGTGCGGTCGCCGGTGTGGCAGGCCGCGCCCACCTGGTCGACCTTGACGAGCAGGGTGTCCGCGTCGCAGTCCAGGGCGATGGACTTGACGTGCTGGACGTGGCCGGAGGTGTCGCCCTTGACCCAGTACTCCTGGCGGCTGCGGCTCCAGTAGGTGCAGCGCCCGGTGGTGAGCGTCCGGTGCAGCGCCTCGTCGTCCATCCACCCGAGCATCAGGACCTCGCCGGTGTCGTACTGCTGCGCGATGGCGGGGACCAGTCCGTCGTCGCCGCGCTTGAGACGGGCGGCGATGGCGGGATCCAGATTCGGCCGGGGGTCACGGGTGCTCATACGCACCATTGTGCCGTGCGGCATCCTTCCCCCATGAACCACCAGCCGCTCCCGCCGTTCCCCCCGCCCCGGCCCCCGGACCCGGACCGCACCGCGAAGGTCGCCACGACCGTCCTGCTGTCGGTGTTCGCGGCGGCGCTGCTGGTAGGCGTCTTCCTGCTGCTGCGGCACTGACGTCCGCGGGCACCGAGCGGCATACGGGCAGCGGGGCGGCGCCGACGCACCCCGGCCACAGGCCCCGCTCTCCGTAAGAACGACCGGCACCCACCCCGCCCCGTACAAGGCGGACGGCGCGCCCCGCCCCGCACCCGTCGCGGACGCCGCGCCGCGCGCCGCCGTGGCACCCTCCGCGCCCCGGTCGTAGGCTGGCCGCATGTCGACCCATGCCAAGCGTGAACGCCTTCTGCTCGCCGACCTGTTGGAGAGCTCCGGTCCGGACGCGCCGACCCTGTGCGAGGGCTGGACCACGCGCGACCTGACCGCGCACCTGGTGGTGCGCGAGCGGCGCTCGGACGCGGCGGGCGGCCTCCTGATCAAGGCGCTGGCCTCCCGTCTGGAGCGGGTGCAGGCGGAGTACGCCGCCAAGCCGTACGAGGAACTGGTCCAGCTGTTCCGGAGCGGCCCGCCCCGGATGTCCCCCTTCACCCTCAAGCAGATCGACGAGGCGTCCAACACCGTCGAGTTCTACGTCCACGCCGAGGACGTGCGCCGCGCCCAGCCGGAGTGGACGCCCCGGACGCTGGACCCGGTGTTCGCCAACGCCCTGTGGGCGCGGACGGAGCGGATGGCCCGGATGCTGGGCCGCAAGTCCCCGGTGGGCCTGGTGCTGCGCCGCCCGGACGGTCAGACGGCGGTCGCGCACCGCGGTACGCCCGTCGTCACGGTCGTCGGGGAGCCGGGCGAGCTGCTGCTGTTCACCTTCGGCCGCCAGTCCGCGGCGGACGTGGAGCTGGACGGCGACAAGGAAGCCGTCGCCAAGCTGCTGGACGCCAAGCTCGGCCTGTGAACGACCGGGGCGGCCACGGCGCGGGCCGCCCCTTTTCCCTCCTCGCCCCGCCCGTCGCTCACCCCACCTGCTCCCGCAGGATGCGCTCCAGTTCGCGGGCGGCCCGGGGCGGGGAGACGTCCGACCGGTGCGCCACCGAGATCACCCGGTGCATGCCGGCGGTGCTGAAGCGGGTGACGTGCAGGCCGGAGCGTTCGGCGACCATGGCGGGGACGACGGCGACGCCGAGCCCGGCGCGGACGAAGCCGAGCACCGCGTCCATCTCGCCGCCCTCCACCGTGAACACCGGGTCGAACCCCGCCGCGCGGCACGCCGCGATGGTGAACTCCCGCAGGTCGTAGCCGCGCCGGAACATCACGAGCGGCTGGTTGCGCAGGTCCCCGACCTGGAACCGCCGGCCGCGCCCCACCGGGGCGGGGCGGCCGGGAGCGGAGACCACGACCAGTTCCTCGCGCAGGAGTTCGCCGGTGGCCAGGGCCGGGGCCTGCACCGGCAGCGGGGTGATGATCAGCGCGAGGTCCAGCTCGCCGTCCGCGAGGACGCGTACGAGGTCCTGCGAGCCGTCCTCGCGGACCACCAGCTCCACGCCCGGGTAGGCGGCGTGGAACGCGCTCAGCACGTCGGGGACCAGGCTCGCGCACAGGCTGGGCGGCGCGCCCAGGCGCAACCGGCCGCGCCGGAGCTGGGCGACCTCCTGCACCTCGCGGCGGGCGGTGTCGGCGTCCGCGAGGATGCGGCGGGCCAGCGGCAGCAGGGTCTCGCCGGCGTCGGTGAGGGTGATGTGGCCGCGGGCCCGGTGGAAGAGCTCGGCGCCCAGCTCCCGTTCCAGGGACCGGATCTGCTGGGAGAGCGAGGGCTGCGCGACGTGGACGCGTTCGGCGGCCCGGGTGAAGTGGCGGGTGTCGGCGACGGCGGCGAAATACCGGAGCTGCTGGAGCTGCATGCGACCGATCATAGGCAGTGATAGGCATCGCCTATGGACTTCAGCCGCACCATGTCTTGGACCGATGGGCCCTGCGGTCCTTAGCGTCAGGACCTATGGCACTGGACACACGCACGGACCGCCACGGGCGGAAGGGCGCGCCACCCGGGACCGGCCGCCGCGCCGGAGGGACCGGAGCGGCCGGGACGGGTTCCCGCGCGGCGGGGAGCCGCGGCCCGCGTCCCGCCCGGCGGCCGTCCTTCCTCCGCCTCTTCTGGCACTCGACCATCGGCAAGAAGACCGTGATGGCCGTCAGCGGCGTGGTGATGCTGCTGTACCTGGTCGTCCACATGCTGGCCAACCTGAAGGTCTTCTTCGGCCCGGACGAACTCAACGGCTACGCCCACTGGTTGCGCACCATCGGGGAACCGTTCCTGGGGCACGAGTGGTTCCTGTGGCTGGCCCGGCTGGCCCTCGTCACCGCCGTGGTCCTGCACGCCGTGGCCGCGTACCAGCTCAGCCGCCGCGACCTGGCCGCCCGCCCCCGGCGCTACGCGCACCGCCCCCGGCGGACCAGCTACGCGACCCGCACCATGCGGTGGGGCGGGGTCATCCTCGGCCTGTTCATCGTCTGGCACGTCCTGGACCTGACGACGCTGACCGTCAACCCGCGCGCCGAGGCGGGTCACCCGTACGAGAACCTCGTGGCGTCCTTCTCCACCTGGTACAGCGACGTGATCTACATCGTGGCAATGCTCGCGGTCGGGCTGCACGTGCGCCACGGCTTCTGGAGCGCCGCGCAGACGCTGGGCGCCAACCGGCCCGGCCGCGACCGGGCGCTCAAGGCGCTGGCGAACGTGCTGGCGCTGGCGCTGACCGCCGGGTTCATCGCCGTCCCCGTCGCCGTGATGACCGGCGCGGTGCGCTGAGCGAGCCGACCGAAGGAACGAGGACATGACCACCCACGCCACCAAGGCCCCAGAGACCCCACACCACGCCCCGTACACCGACTACGCCACCGGCGACCCGATCGCCGACACCAAGGCCCCCGCCGGCCCCGTCCACGAGCGCTGGGACCACCGCCGCTTCACCGCGAAGCTCGTCAACCCGGCCAACCGCCGCCGGTACACCGTCATCGTCGTCGGCACCGGCCTGGCGGGTGGCGCGGCGGGCGCCACGCTCGCCGAGCAGGGGTACCGCGTGGTGCAGTTCTGCTACCAGGACTCGCCGCGCCGCGCCCACTCGATCGCCGCGCAGGGCGGCATCAACGCCGCCAAGAACTACCGCAACGACGGCGACTCGGTGTACCGCCTCTTCCACGACACCGTGAAGGGCGGCGACTTCCGCGCCCGGGAGTCCAACGTCCACCGGCTCGCGCAGATCTCGGTGGAGATCATCGATCAGTGCGTGGCCCAGGGCGTGCCGTTCGCCCGCGAGTACGGCGGCCTGCTGGACACCCGTTCCTTCGGCGGCGTCCAGGTCTCCCGCACGTTCTACGCACGCGGGCAGACCGGGCAGCAGCTCCTGCTCGGCGCCTACCAGGCGCTGTCCCGGCAGATCGCCGCCGGGAACGTCGAGATGCACGCCCGCACGGAGATGCTGGACCTGATCGTCATCGACGGCCGGGCGCGCGGCATCGTGGCCCGCGACCTGCTCACCGGCCGCGTCCAGGCGTACTTCGCGGACGCGGTGGTGCTGGCCAGCGGCGGCTACGGCAACGTCTTCCACCTCTCGACCAACGCCAAGAACTCCAACGCCACCGCCATCTGGCGGGCGCACCGGCGCGGCGCGTACTTCGCCAACCCCTGCTTCACCCAGATCCACCCCACCTGCGTGCCGCGCTCGGGCGACCACCAGTCCAAGCTGACGCTGATGAGCGAGTCGCTGCGCAACGACGGCCGCATCTGGGTGCCGAAGGCCGCCGGCGACACCCGCCCGCCGCACGAGATCCCCGAGGACGAGCGCGACTACTACCTGGAGCGCGCCTACCCCTCCTTCGGGAACCTCGTCCCGCGCGACATCGCCTCCCGCGCCGCCAAGAACGTCTGCGACCAGGGACGCGGCGTGGGCCCCGGCGGGCAGGGCGTCTACCTGGACTTCGCCGACGCGCTGGCCCGGATGGGCCGGGAGAAGGTCGCGGAGAAGTACGGCAACCTCTTCGAGATGTACGAGCGGATCACGGCGGAGAACCCGTACGAGGTCCCGATGCGCATCTATCCCGCCATCCACTACACGATGGGCGGCCTGTGGGTCGACTACGACCTCCAGACCACGATCCCTGGCCTCTTCGCCATCGGGGAGGCCAACTTCTCCGACCACGGCGCCAACCGGCTCGGCGCATCCGCCCTGATGCAGGGGCTGGCCGACGGCTACTTCGTCCTCCCCGCCACCATCGGCGACTACCTGGCCCGCCACCCGCACGCCGAGCCCGAGCCGGACCACCCCGCGGTGACCGAGGCGCTCGACGCGGTGGACGCACGCCTCGGCCGGCTGCTGGCCAACCAGGGCGACCGCACGCCGGAGTCCTTCCACCGCGAGCTCGGCGAGCTGCTGTGGGACGAGTGCGGCATGGCCCGGACGGACGCGGGGCTGCGCAAGGCGCTGGACCGCATCCCGGCGCTGCGCGAGGAGTTCTGGCGCCGCGTCACCGTGCCCGGCACCGGAGAGCAGTTGAACCAGTCCCTGGAGAAGGCCAACCGGGTCGCCGACTACCTGGAACTGGCCGAGTTGATGTGCCTGGACGCGCTGCAGCGCACCGAGTCCTGCGGCGGCCACTTCCGCGAGGAGAGCCAGACCGAGGACGGCGAGGCGCGCCGCGACGACGCCGCGTTCTCGTACGTCGCCGCCTGGGAGTTCACCGGTACCGGCCGCCCGCCCGTGCTCCACCGCGAGCCGTTGACCTTCGAGTACGTCCACCCCACCCAGCGGAGCTACACGTGAACCTCACCCTGCGCATCTGGCGCCAGAGCGGCCCCGAGGACGCCGGGGCCCTGACCACCTACGAGGTGCGGGACATCGCCCCGGAGATGTCCTTCCTCGAAATGCTCGACACCCTCAACGAGGAACTGATCCTCGCGGACGAGGAGCCGGTCGCCTTCGACCACGACTGCCGGGAGGGCATCTGCGGCGCCTGCGGCGTGGTGATCAACGGCCAGGCGCACGGCCCGGAGCGCACCACCACCTGCCAGCTCCATATGCGGCACTTCAACGACGGCGACACGATCGACGTCGAGCCGTGGCGCGCGGGCGCCTTCCCGGTCGTGAAGGACCTGGTGGTGGACCGCTCGGCCTTCGACCGCATCATCGGCGCCGGCGGCTACATCACGGCCCCCACCGGCAGCGCTCCGGAAGCCCACGCCACACCGGTCCCCAAGGCCGCCGCCGACACCGCCTTCGAACACGCCGAGTGCATCGGCTGCGGCGCCTGCGTCGCCGCCTGCCCCAACGGCTCCGCGATGCTCTTCACCGCCGCGAAGGTCGTCCACCTGAACTCCCTCCCCCAGGGCGCCCCCGAACGCGAGACCCGCGTCCTGGACATGGTCACCCAGATGGACGCCGAGGGCTTCGGCGGCTGCACCAACACCGGCGAATGCGCCGTCGCCTGCCCGAAGGGCATCCCGCTGTTCGGCATCGCCCGGATGAACCGGGAGTTCGTGCGGGCGGTGCGGAAGGGATGAGAAAGCGGGGCTCGTGAGCCGAAACGCGTGGGTTGTCACCTGGGCGGGCTTGCCGTCACCGCGGGCTTCGACCAGGTAGCGGTCGCGGTGGGCGACAGCGATTCTCCTCGGGCCCGCGGTCGGTCGTCACCGTCTCCGTGCCGAAGAACGGCAGGCCGGCCGATGGGCGCCCGGCGCATCCGGCATCCACCGCGGTGGGGGTGCCGGGGCAGGCCGTTCCCCCTGCTCGTTCCGGTCCGCCCCGGCGGGCGCCGCCGAAGGTCACAGCGCCGGATGCCCATGGCCGGACACGGGTGCCGGCTGCTCCTCCGCCCACTCGGCGAAGGTGGTGAGCGGGATGCCCAACTCCTGCGCGAATGCGGGCCGGGCGGGCTGGAGGACCACGTTGTTCCACTCGTGTCCGGCTCCCCACTGCGGCATGCCCGCGTCGAGGGCCTCTTCCAGGCTCATGGAAGGCGCGGTCACCGGCACGCCCCAGGCGGCGGACAGGGTCTGCGCGATCTGTTCCATCGTGCGCAGGTCACCGGCCAGTTCCAGTTCCACCCGGTGGAACCGGTCGGGGTCCAGGAGGGCGTGCGCCGCGGCCGTGCCGATGTCCCGCACGGCCACCAGGGCCAGTTCGGTGTCCGGTTTCAGTACCGTCAGCAGGCCGCCGCGGGGCCCCCGGGGCGCCAGCAGGGGCAGGTTCTCCATGAAGAAGGCGGGCTTGATCACCGTCCAGCGGGCAAAGCCCGCGTCGCGTACCGCGTCCATGATCGTCTGCTTGGTGTGGAAGTAGTCGGCCATCGCCGCCCAGCGGCCTTCGGCCCAACCGGGCGCCTGGGTGTGCTCGCCGACCCCACTGGTCGAGGACTGCACGAACTGCCGCACTCCCCCGGCCTTCGCCGCATCCACCAGGTTGCCGGCCTGGGCGAGCTCGCCCGCGAAGTCCACACCGGTCTCGGACATCGGCGGCATCTGCACGGAGAACACGGCGCGGACCCCCTCCACCGCCGGGCCGAGGCTGTCCCGGTCGGAAAGGTCCGCCCGCACCAGCTCGGCGCCCAGCGCCTCGATCGCCCGGGCGGGCTTCGACCACGGATCGCGTACGAGCGCGCGTACGGGCACCCCGGCCGCCAGGAGGGCGCGGGCCGTGGCCCCGCCTTGCCGGCCGGTGGCTCCGGTGACCAGGACGGTATCGCTGTCGACGGGCACGGCCGCTGCTCCTCCCGCACCGGGGAACGAAAACGGCGGGGCCCGCCGCTTTGCCTGCCGCGACGATATGGCGGGGTCCGCCGCCGGGCAATGGGGAGGCATGACCGGCCAACGCGCCCTGGCCACCGAGCGGCACGAGGGCCCCGCACCCAGACCGGCCGCCTCTTCCGCCTCGCCGTGGAAGGGCTCAGCCCCGAGCACGGCACCCGCTGGGGTGACCGGGAACTCCGGCTCGCTCTTCGGCACTGGTGGCAGAAAGCCCGCCGAACGAGCGCGTGTGACAAGCGGGATGCCCGGTCGGCGACGGCAAAGCCGCCTCGACCGGCCTTCTCCGCCGACCCGTCCGGCATCGCCGGTGACCACGCCCGAGCCGGGGACCTCGCCCCCTCAGGGGTCAGCTCGTCAACGCCGGGAAGCCCCGCGTCAGCGCGGCCTTGTGCATGCGTGTCGCCTTGTACACGAGTGCCGCCTGCACGGCTCCTTCGAGGGAGCGCCGGATCTGCCGCCGCCGCGCCAGGCTCGCGACCAGTACGTCATGGGCCCATCGCTCGGCTGTCGTTCCGCGTTCCGCCGCCTCGGCGCGCAGGAAAGCCAACTCGTCGTCGGTGAGGTCGATCATGATCTGAGGCATGGGGGAGAATTTATGGGCAACGCCGGCTCTCCGGGGTCGGCATCACCCCTCCGAGGGAGCGCGCAGCCGCGCCCCGTATAACCAACCTCCCCGCCCCGCCTGCGGCTACCGCACCGCCTCCCCCGCCTCCCGCAGCGTCTCCTTGACCTCCCCGATCCGCAGGTCACCGAAGTGGAAGACGGACGCGGCCAGGACGGCGTCGGCGCCGGCGGCGATGGCCGGGGGGAAGTGGGCGAGCTGTCCGGCGCCGCCGGAGGCGATGACCGGGATGGAGACGTGCTTGCGGACGGCGGCGATCAGCTCGGTGTCGTAGCCGTCCTTGGTGCCGTCGGCGTCCATGGAGTTCAGCAGGATCTCGCCGGCGCCCAACTCGGCCGCCCGGTGGGCCCACTCCACGGCGTCGATGCCGGTGCCGCGCCGGCCGCCGTGGGTGGTGACCTCGAAGCCGGAGGGGGTGCCGGCGGAGGTGCGGCGGGCGTCGACGGACAGGACGAGGACCTGGCGGCCGAACCGTTCGGCGATCTCGCGGATCACGTCGGGGCGGGCGATGGCGGCGGTGTTGACGCCGACCTTGTCGGCGCCGGCCCGCAGCAGCTTGTCGACGTCCTCGGGGGTGCGGACGCCGCCGCCGACGGTGAGCGGGATGAAGACCTGCTCGGCGGTGCGGCGCACCACGTCGTAGGTGGTCTCGCGGTTGCCGGAGGACGCGGTGATGTCGAGGAAGGTGAGTTCGTCCGCGCCCTCCTGGCCGTAGATCTTGGCCATTTCGACGGGGTCGCCCGCGTCGCGCAGGTTCGTGAAGTTCACGCCCTTGACGACCCGGCCGTTGTCGACGTCCAGGCAGGGGATGACTCGGACCGCCAGGGTCATGGCTGCGGTGCCTCTCTGAATGCTTCGAGTTCCACTTCGACCAGCACGCGGGAGTCGACGAAGCCGGAGACCACCACGAGGGTCGCGGCGGGTCGTACGGCGTCGAAGATCTCCTTGTGCGCGCGGCCGGCCTCCTCCACGTCGCGGGCGTGGGTGAGGTACATGCGGGTGCGGATGACGGATTTGGCGTCCAGGCCGAACCGCTCCAGGGCGGTCAGCGCGTTGCCGAAGGCGACCCGGGTCTGTTCGTAGGGGTCGCCCTCGCCGTACAGGACGCCGTCCACGAGCGGCATGGTGCCGGCGACCAGCACGCGGTCGCCGGCGGCCACCGCGCGCGCGAAGCCGATGGACTCTTCCCAAGGACTGTTGGACTGCGCGCGCTCGATGGTCATGTCGCCGGGGTTCCCTTCAGGTCACGGGCCCGGGTGCGGGCCCGTCAGGATGCGGATACCACCTGGAGTGCCTCTTCCAGGGTGAACGCCTTGGCGTACAGCGCCTTGCCCACGATGGCACCCTCGACCCCGTCGGGGACCAGCGTGGCCAGGGCCCGCAGGTCGTCCAGGGAGGAGACGCCGCCGGAGGCGACGACGGGCTTGTCGGTGGCGGCGCAGACGTTCTTGAGCAGCTCCAGGTTGGGGCCCTGGAGGGTGCCGTCCTTGTTGATGTCGGTGACGACGTAGCGGGCGCAGCCCTCGGAGTCCAGGCGGGCCAGCGTCTCGTAGAGGTCGCCGCCGTCGCGGGTCCAGCCCCGGCCGCGCAGGGTGGTGCCGCGCACGTCCAGGCCGACCGCGATCTTGTCGCCGTGCTCGGCGATGACCTTGGCGACCCACTCGGGGGTCTCCAGGGCGGCGGTGCCGAGGTTGACGCGGGTGCAGCCGGTGGCGAGGGCGGCGGCCAGGGAGGCGTCGTCGCGGATGCCGCCGGAGAGTTCGACCTTGATGTCCATGGACCGGGCGACCTCGGCGATCTGTGCCCGGTTGTCGCCGGTGCCGAAGGCCGCGTCCAGGTCCACCAGGTGCAGCCACTCGGCGCCCGCCCGCTGCCAGGCCAGGGCGGCCTGCAGGGGGTCCCCGTAGGACGTCTCGGAGCCGGACTCGCCGTGGACGAGGCGGACGGCCTGGCCGTCGCGGACGTCGACTGCGGGGAGGAGTTCGAGCTTGCTCATCTCACGGGGTCCTAGAGGGTGTCGATCCAGTTGGTCAGGAGCTGGGCGCCGGCGTCGCCGGACTTCTCGGGGTGGAACTGGGTGGCCCACAGGGGGCCGTTCTCCACGGCGGCGACGAACCGCTCGCCGTGGGTGGCCCAGGTCACCTTCGGGGCGCGCATGTGCGGGTTGCCGATCTCCAGCTCCCAGTCGCGCACGGCGTAGGAGTGCACGAAGTAGTAGCGGGTGTCCGCGTCCAGGCCCGCGAAGAGGCGGGAGCCCTCGGCGGCCTCGACGGTGTTCCAGCCCATGTGCGGGACGACGTCGGCCTTCAGGGGGCCGACGGTGCCGGGCCACTCGTCCAGGCCCTCGGTCTCCTCGCCGTGCTCGATGCCCCGGGAGAAGAGGATCTGCATGCCGACGCAGATGCCCATGACGGGGCGCCCGCCGGACAGCCGGCGGCCCACGACCCAGTCGCCGCGCGCCTCGCGCAGGCCCTTCATGCAGGCGGCGAAGGCGCCGACGCCGGGGACGAGCAGCCCGTCGGCGTTCATGGCGGCGTCGTAGTCGCCGGTGATCTCGACGTCGGCGCCGACGTGCGCGAGGGCGCGCTCGGCGGAGCGGACGTTGCCGAAGCCGTAGTCGAAGACCACGACCTTCTTGCGTGCCGTGCTCATGAGGCCCACACGTCCAGTCGCAGCACGCCGGCGACCAGGCACATGGCGGCGCCGATGCTCAGGAGGGTGATCAGGCCCTTGGACTGCTTCTGCTTGACGAAGGAGATGACGCCGCCGAGCAGGAACAGGCCCAGGACGATGAAGGCGGTGGACAGGCCGTTCACAGCGCCCCCTTGGTGGACGGGAGGATGCCGGCGGCGCGCGGGTCGCGCTCGCTGGCGTAGCGCAGCGCCCGGGCCAGCGCCTTGAACTGGCACTCCACGATGTGGTGCGCGTTGCGCCCGTAGGGGACGTGGACGTGCAGGGCGATCTGGGCCTGGGCGACGAAGGACTCCAGGATGTGCCGGGTCATCGTCGTGTCGTAGGTGCCGATCATCGGCGCCATGTTCTCCGGCTCGGTGTGCACCAGGTAGGGGCGGCCGGAGAGGTCCACCGTCACCTGGGCCAGCGACTCGTCCAGGGGGACGGTGCAGTTGCCGAACCGGTAGATGCCGACCTTGTCGCCGAGCGCCTGCTTGAAGGCGGCGCCGAGCGCGAGGGCGGTGTCCTCGATGGTGTGGTGGGTGTCGATGTGCAGGTCGCCCTCGGTCTTGACCCTGAGGTCGAACAGACCGTGCCGGCCGAGCTGGTCCAGCATGTGGTCGTAGAAGCCGACGCCGGTCGACACCTCGACCTGGCCGGTGCCGTCGAGGTCGATCTCGACGAGGACCGAGGTCTCCTTCGTGGTGCGCTCCACGCGCCCGACGCGGGTCATCGCTGGTTCTCCTTCAAGCTCTCCGAGCTGATCAAGCCGCTTTCCTTCCTGAGCGTGCGCGCCGCGTCCAGGAACGCGTCGTTCTCGGCGGGGGTGCCCGCGGTGACCCGCAGCCAGCCCGGCACGCCGTTGTCCCGGACCAGGACGCCCTGCTCCAGGAACGCCCGCCAGGCGGCGTGGGCGTCGGTGAAGCGGCCGAACTGGACGAAGTTGGCGTCGGACGGCACGACGTCGTACCCGGCCGCCCGCAGCTCGGTGACCACGCGGTCGCGCTCGGCCTTGAGGCGGTCGACGTACCGCAGGAGCGTATCGGTGTGCTCCAGCGCGGCGAGCGCGGTGGCCTGGGTGACGGACGAGAGGTGGTACGGCAGGCGGACGAGCTGCACGGCGTCCACCACGGCCGGGTCGGCGGCGAGGTAGCCCAGCCGCAGCCCGGCGGCGCCGAACGCCTTGGACATGGTGCGGGAGACGACCAGGTTCCGGCGGCCGGCGATCAGCGGCAGCAGGGAGGGCCGGTGGCTGAACTCGCCGTAGGCCTCGTCCACCACGACCATCGACGGCCCGGCCGCCTGCGCGGCCTCGTACAGCGCGAGGACGGTCTCGGCGTCCACGGCGGTGCCGGTGGGGTTGTTGGGCGAGCAGATGAAGACGACGTTGGGCCGGTGCTCGGCGATGGTTTTGACGGCCGCGTCGACGTCGATGGTGAAGTCGTCGTTGCGCGGGCCGGAGATCCAGCCGGTGCCGGTGCCGCGCGAGATCAGCGCGTGCATGGAGTACGACGGCTCGAAGCCCAGGGCGGTGCGGCCGGGTCCGGCGAAGGTCTGCAGGAGCTGCTGGAGGACCTCGTTGGAGCCGTTGGCGGCCCACACGTTCTCCGTGCCGACCTGGTGGCCCGCGGTGCGGGTGAGGTAGGCGGCGAGCTGGGTGCGCAGCTCGACGGCGTCCCGGTCCGGGTAGCGGTTCAGGTCGCGGGCGGCCTCGGTGACCCGCTCGGCGATGCGCGCCACCAGGGCCTCGGGCAGCGGGTAGGGGTTCTCGTTGGTGTTCAGGCGGACGGGGACGTCGAGCTGCGGCGCTCCGTACGGGGACTTGCCGCGCAGCTCGTCGCGCACCGGCAGGTCGTCCACCCGGTTCTCGTTCTGGCTCACTTGCTCTCCGGCACCTTCCAGCCAAACCGGGCCTTGAGCGCCGCGCCGTGCGCGGGCAGGTCCTCGGCCTCGGCGAGGGTGACGACGTGGTGGGTGACCTCGGCCAGGGCGTCGCGGGTGTAGTCCACGACGTGGATGCCGCGCAGGAAGGACTGCACGGACAGGCCGGAGGAGTGGCAGGCGCAGCCGCCGGTGGGCAGCACGTGGTTGGACCCGGCGCAGTAGTCGCCGAGGGAGACCGGCGCGTACGGGCCGACGAAGATCGCCCCGGCGTTGCGGACCCGGGCGGCCACGGCGGCGGCGTCGGCGGTCTGGATCTCCAGGTGCTCGGCGCCGTACGCGTCCACGACCTTCAGGCCCGCGTCCAGGTCGTCGACCAGGACGATCGCGGACTGCCGCCCGGCGAGCGCGGTGGTGATCCGCTCGCGGTGCCTGGTGGCCTCCACCTGGGGCTTGAGCTCCGCCTCGACGGCGTCGGCCAGCTCGGCGGAGTCGGTGACCAGGACGGCGGCGGCCAGCGTGTCGTGCTCGGCCTGGCTGATCAGGTCGGCGGCGACGTGCGCGGGGTCGGCGGTGGTGTCGGCGAGCACCGCGATCTCGGTGGGCCCGGCCTCCGCGTCGATGCCGATACGGCCCTTGAGCAGGCGCTTGGCGGCGGCGACGTAGATGTTGCCGGGGCCGGTGACGAGGTTCACCGGGCGGCACTCCTCGGTGCCGTACGCGAACATCGCGATGGCCTGGGCGCCGCCCGCCGCGTACACCTCGTCCACACCCAGCAGGGCGCAGGCGGCGAGGATCGTCGGGTGCGGCAGGCCGTCGAAGGCGGCCTGCGGCGGGGAGGTGACGGCGACCGCCTCGACACCGGCCTCCTGGGCCGGGACGACGTTCATGACGACGGAGGACGGGTAGACGGCCAGGCCGCCCGGCACGTACAGGCCGACCCGCTCGACGGGGACCCAGCGCTCGGTGACGGTGCCGCCGGGGACGACCTTGGTCGTCACGTCCGTACGGCGCTGCTCGCGGTGGACGATCCGGGCGCGGCGGATCGATTCCTCCAGGGCCGCGCGGACCGCCGGGTCCAGCTCGGCCAGCGCCCGGTCCAGCGCCTCCTGGGGCACCCGGACCCGCTCGATGGTGACCCCGTCGAACCGCCGCGCGTAGTCGATCAGCGCCGCGGTGCCGCGATGGCGTACGTCCTCGCAGATGGGCCGCACCTTCTCCAGGGCGGCCTCCACGTCGAACTCGGCACGGGGCAGCAGGTCGCGCAGGGCGGCACCCTCGGGGAGGGCGTCACCGCGCAGATCGATTCGGGAAATCACCACTCCAGTGTCTCAGACCCGTTCTCACGACCGGCCGCCCGTATCACTCAGTGATACACGGCGCCAGTGGGCCGCGGCCGTCCGGCCCGGGGCCGCGGGGCGGCGCGGGCCAGGGTTCCGGGGCGGGGCGCGGTCCCGCCGGTGGGGTCCGCGGTGCCGCTTCCGCCGGGCGCGTTCAAGCGGCCACCCAGAGGGAAAGGGTGAATCCGTACAGGCGTACGAAGTACGTACGCAGTGCGGAAAGGGTCAGGGGATGAGGGGGATGCCACGGTGACCACGCCCGAGGGCGACGCACCCGCCGGCCTGCAGCTCACCTCGGCGGAGTGGAGCATGTGGCAGGCGTTCCGCAACGGCAGCACCTGCGAGCTGTACAGCGGCGACCCGGTCACCGACGATCCGCAAGGGTCGCGGTCCTGGGGTCCCGAGCGCAGCGTACGGGCCCGGGTGCTGGCGCTGCTGCTCCTGGAAGGCCCGCCGGCGCAGCCCGGCCGGGTCTCCGCGCTCAAGCTCACCGGCGCCTACATCACCGACACCCTCGACCTGGCGGGCGGCACCGTCAAGCCGTTCGTGGAGCTGCGCGACTGCCGGTTCGAGCGGGAGGTGGTGCTGCCCGAGAGCCAGTTCACGACCTTACGGATGGTGGGCTGCGCCATACCCCGCCTGGAGGCGGCCCGCCTGCACACCGAGGGCGACCTGCACCTGTCGCGCTGCGTGGTCCGCGCCGGCATCCGGCTCACCGACGCGCACGTCGGCACCGACCTGCTGCTCAACCAGACCGTCACCTACAAGGACCGGCAGGGCCGCTCCCTGATGGCGGACGGGATGACCGTCGCCCAGGACTTCCAGGCCGAGATGATGGAGTCCTACGGCGAGGTCTCGCTGCGCGGCGCGACCATCGGCGTCTCGCTGAGCCTGCGCGGCAGCCGCCTGAGCAACCCCTACGGCCGCTGGGCGCTGAACGCCCCGCAGCTCACCGTCGAGCGCACCCTCTACCTCACCTCGGCCGGGCTGGCCGGCTCGCCGTACTCCGCCATCACCGGCACCACGCCCCAGTACGGCATCGCGCACACCCCCACCCGCGGCACCCGCATGCACCGCTTCGAGTGCGAGGGCGGGATGCGGCTGGACGACGGCCGGTTCGGCGACGCGGTCGACTTCGAACAGGCCCGCGTCACCATGGAGGGCGGCCAGGAGATGTCGCTGCGCCGCATCCAGACGCCGGAGCTGCGCTTCCTGTGCGAGAGACCGGAGCACGGCCGGGTGGTCCTCTCGGGCGCGCGCGTGGTCAACCTCGTCGACAAGGCGGCGAGCTGGCCCGGCCTGGGCGGTCTGTACATGGCCGGGTTCGCCTACGAGAACCTGATACCGCGCGGCCCCTTCCCGCTGGCCCGGCGGCTGGAGTGGGTGGCCGCCGCCACCCCGGAGTACGCCCCCGAGCCGTACGAGATGCTGGCCGCGTCCATGCGCGCCAGCGGCGAGGACTCCGACGCCCGCGAGGTGCTGCTCGCCAAACAGCGCCGCCGCCGCGAGACGCTCCCGCTGGCCGGCAAGGCGTGGGGCGTCCTCCAGGACTGGACCGTCGCGTACGGCTACCGCCCGGGCCGGGCCGCGGTGTGGATGGGCATCCTGTGGGCGATGGGCGTCCTCTACTTCTCCCTGAACCCGCCCCGCGCGCTCCAGGCGGGCCAGGCCCCGCAGTGGAACCCGTACCTGTACGCGCTCGACCTGCTGGTCCCCGTGATCGACCTGTACCAGGCCGCGGCCTGGCGGCCGGTGGGCGGGTCGCAGTGGGTGGCCGCGATCATGATCCTCACGGGGTGGGTGCTGGCGACGACGGTCGCGGCGGGGGCGTCGCGGTTGCTGCGGAGGCAGTGAGGGCAGGGGCGGGGCGGGCTCTCGGTTCCGGGGCGGGGGCGGGGGCGGGGGCGGGTCCTGGGTCCGTCCTCGGCTTCGGCCCGGCTTCGGACCGGCCCTCGTCTTTGGCTCCGGGCCGGCTCCGGCCCGGCCCCGGCTTCGGCCGGGCTCTGCTCCCGGCTCTTGCCTTGTCCTCGGCTCCTCACAGCCCCGGGCCCCGGCCTCGTCCTCAGCCCCGTCCCCCGTCGCGCCTCCCCCGGTCGTCGGCGAACGGCCGTGCGGAAGCGGACGCGGCCCGCGCCCGGGGCCCGGGGAACCGCGCGGCGGCAGGGCTCCGAGGCCTCGCGGGGGCGGCCGGGAAGGACGATGCGCCCCCTTGTGCCGCCCCTCCACGCCCCCGTGCACCCGGCCGCGCGCACCGCCTTCCTCCCCAGGCTCTAGGCTTACCGCCTGTGACTTCCGTGCGCCTGCCGCTCTTCCCGCTGAACTCGGTGCTGTTCCCGGGGCTCGTACTCCCCCTGAACGTGTTCGAGGCGCGGTACCGGGCGCTGATGCGCGATCTGCTGACGCTGCCGGAGGACCAGCGCCGCTTCGGCGTGGTGGCGATCCGCGACGGCCGCGAGGTGGCCCCCACCGCGCCCGGCCTCCCCGACCCCACCGCGGAGCCGGCCGCCGGCCCGGCCGCGGGGTTCGGCCCCGACCCGATCCACGCCTTCCACAGCGTCGGCTGCGTGGCGGACGCGGCCACCATCCGCGAGCGGGGCGCCGCCCCCGGCCCGTCGCCCGCACCGGCGGCCGGCCCCGACCCCGGTTACGAGGTGCTGGCCACCGGCACCACCCGCTTCCGGCTGCTGTCGGTGGACGCCTCCGGCCCGTACCTGATGGGCGAGGTCACCGAGCTGGAGGAGGACCCCGGCGAGGGCGCGGGCGCGCTCGCCTCCGGCGTCGTCCGCGCCTTCCGCACCTACCAGAAGCGGCTGGCCTGGGCGAACGAGCGGACCCTGGCCGGCGGCCAGGACCTGCCGGACGACCCCGCCGTCCTGTCCTACCTCGTCGCCGCCGCGGCCTTCCTGGACGTCCCGACCAAGCAGCGCCTCCTCCAGGCGCCCGACACCGCCACCCGCCTCTCGGAGGAGCTGCGGATCCTGCGCCAGGAGACGGCCGTGATCGGCAAGCTCCCGTCGCTGCCGGCCGTGGACCTGACCCGGCGGCCGACGAGCCCCAACTGAGCCGGGCCGCGCCCCCAGGAAACACCCCCGAGCCGAGGACGGAGCGAGCATGGCCAAGTCACAGCCCAAGAAGTCCAAGAAGAAGCAGGCCGCCGGGTCCGGCGGCACCCCCGCCACGGTGGCGCTCACCGAAGCGGGCGTCGGCTTCACCCTGCACGCCTACGAGCACGACCCGGCCACGCCCTCGTACGGCGCGGAGGCCGCCGAAGCGCTCGGCGTCCCGCCCGAGCAGGTGTTCAAGACGCTGCTCGCCGACGTGGACGGCACGCTCACCGTCGCCGTCGTCCCGGTGTCCGGCTCGCTGGACCTGAAGGCGCTGGCCTCGGCGGTCGGCGGCAAGCGGGCCGCGATGGCCGACCCGGCGGCGGCCGAACGCGCCACCGGCTACGTGCGCGGCGGCATCTCCCCCCTCGGCCAGCGCAAGCGCCTGCGGACGGTCGTGGACGCCTCGGCCCAGGACCGGGAGACGGTGTGCGTCTCGGCGGGCCGCCGCGGCCTGGAGGTCGAGCTGGCACCGGGCGACCTGGTGGCCCTCACGGGGGCGACGGTCGCGCCGATCGCGCGGGACTGAGGACGCACGCACCCGAGGGATGGCGACGGACGGAGATCGCTTCCCCCGCCCCCGTCCGTACGCGCTCGTCCCCGACGCTTGACGCCCGCGTCTCCCCCGCGCCACCTTTACGGCCCGCGCCTTCTCGGCTACCACCGGGAGAGGGGCGTACGCCCCCAGGACCGGCATCCGAACGGGCGCCCCGTACCGCGTCCGTACCGGCGCCGCGGCAGAAGCCCGTACGGACGGACGCTCGTACGGGCACCCGGCGGGAGGGGAGGACGGCATGTCGAAACGGACCCGCAAGCGGAAGTGGCGCGCCAAGAAGGGCGCGGCCAACCACGGGAAGCGACCCGCCTGAGCAGTGGGCGACGGGCCGGTGGGCGGCCCACCTGAGCGAGTGGCGGGCCGGTCGGCGGCCCGTCACTCCCCGTCGGGGATCGTCACCCTCCCGCTGGAGAGCGTCGCTCCCCCTCAGGGATTCGTCACTCCTCGTGAGGAGCGTCCGCAGGCTGGGCCGGGGTCGGCCACCCGGCGTGTTCCGGCTCCGGGTCGCGCGGCCCGAACAGGCCCGTCAGCACCAGTTGCACCAGCATCGCCGCGACCGGCCAGGCCAGCAGTGTGCCCTTGGCCTGGAGGCGCAGCGGGGCGTCGAACGTCACGCCCTTCCCGGCCTTCACCGCCTCCCGGGCGATCTCCGCGTCTCCCAGCCATGTGCCCAGCTGCCAGGCCACCAGGGAGGCGAGCAGCCCGCCCACCACCAGCGCCAGCACCAGGGGGACGCCCCCGCGGCGGCGCCACAGGAAGACCACGGCCGCGGTCACCACGCCGAAGGCGAGGGCCAGCAGGACGAACGTGCCGTCCGCGCCGATGGCCTCCTCCCCCTCCGTGTTCTTGAGGTAGACGTTCCGGCCGTCGGAGAAGAGGGGGACGCGCGGGGCCAGCCAGAGCCACAGCAGGCCCAGCAGCGCGCCGCTCACCGCCACCACGACGGCGAGCACCGCCGCCTCGCGGGCCTCGCGCCACAGTCCGGCCCGCCACTGCTCGGTCGCCCGTCGTTCGGCCTCGGCGGCCTCGGGGTCCAGCGGCCGGCTCCACGGGTTGGACGGCGGTTCGGGGGGCTGACTGTGGGGCGTCTGCGGTGCGGTCACCCCGTCATCGTGCCAGGTCGGTGCCGTCCGGTCGGCATCAGGACGCCCGTCCGGGCCTGCGGGCCCGGTCATCGGACGGCGGCCCTGCGGTACGCCCAGGTCGCCACGGCCAGCGACAGCACGCCGACGGCCGCGCAGACGCCGAGGTCGACGCCGACCACCGCCCAGTCGGGCCGGGCGGCGAAGCTGCGGGCCAGCGCCTCCACCCCGTAGGTGGAGGGCAGCAGGTCGCGGGCGTAGGAGATCGGGGCGGGCAGCCGGTCGGCCGGCAGCACGCCCAGCAGCAGCGCGGCGGACATGCCCAACTGGCCGCAGAGCGTGGCGAGTTCGGGGCGCGGCGCGAGCAGCCCGAGAGCCGCGCCGAGCCCGGCGAGGGCGGCGCCGGCCGGCGGCAGCACGGCGATCAGCACCCACAGGTGCCCCATCGGGAGCTGGAAGAGCAGGCACCCGGTCACCGCCGTGACGACCGTGCCGGGCACGGTGAACGACGCGTACGCGCCCGCGGCGCCGAGCACCACGGCGGCCGGCGGCACCGGCAGCGTCGCGTAGTGGTCCAGTCCGCCCCCGGCCCGTAGCTGCCCGAAGTACTGCGCGAGGAGGTTCAGCGCGACGAAGGCCACGACCAGCACGGCCGAGCCGGAGACCACGGCCCGCGCCTCGTCGCCGCCGTCCACCACGCCGCGCATCAGGATCATGATCCCGACGGACTGGAAGGTGGCGACGAACAGCAAGGGGATGCGGGCCACCCGCGCGCGGGAGAGCTGGGCCCGGTAGACGGCGGCCAGCGCGGGCAGCAGGCGCGCGCCGGGCGCCAGCGGCGCGGGCCCGTCCGGCCACCCGGGGTCCCCGGTGGCCGGTGCCTCCCGGCCGGTCCCGGCCACCGCCTCCGCGGGGATCACGCTCACGCCTTCACCAAGCCTTCCTCCGTACGGCCCCCCAGCGCGAGATACACGTCTTCCAGGCTCGGCGTGGCGAGCGTGAAGTCGTCCAGTGCGGCGAACGCGGGGCCGGCCGTCACGGCGGCCACGGCGCGGCGCGCCTCGGCGGGCGGCAGCCGCAGCGTCCAGCGGCGCCCGGCCGCCCGGGCCGTCGCGGCGAGCGCGGCGACCTCCGGGACGTGCAGCGGCGGGCGGTCCCGCCACACCAGTTCCAGGCGCACTTCCTCGCCCACCCTTTCCTTGAGCCCGCCCGGTGTGTCGCAGGCGATGACCCGTCCGCGGTCTATGACGGCGACCCGGTCCAGCACGCTCTCCGCCTCGATGACGTTGTGCGTGACCAGGAGGACGGTGGTGCCGCGCTCGGCCCGGCGGCGGTCCACGGCGGCCCACACGGCGCGCCGGGCCACCGGGTCCATGCCGGTGGTCGGCTCGTCCAGCACCAGCAGCGGGCGCTCGCCCACCAGCACGGCCGCGAAGCAGGCGAGCCTGCGCTGCCCGCCGGAAAGTTTCTTCAGCGGCCGGTCGGCGATCTCCGCCAGCCCCAGTTCGCCGATCACGGCGTCCCGCTGCGCGCGGGCCTCACGGACCGGCAGTCCGCGCAGCCGGCCGGTCGTCTCCGCGGCCAGCGCCACCGTCAGCTCGTCCAGGGCGGTGGACTCCTGCCCCAGGTAGCCCAGCAGCCGGGCGGCCCGCTCCGGGTGGCGCACCAGGTCGTGGCCAAGCACGGTCACACTGCCGGCGTCCGGCCGCAGCAGCCCGGTGAGCTGCCGGACGAGCGTCGACTTGCCCGCTCCGTTCGGCCCGAGCAGCCCGAAGATCTCCCCGCGCCGCACGTCCAGGCTGATGCCGTCGCTGGCCCGTACGGCGGGCGCGCCCGGCGCCCCGCGCCGTCCGCGCACCGCGGGGTAGGTCTTGACCAGGCCCCGCACGGCACACACCGTGGTGCCGCGCTCCGCCTGTTTTGTGCCCGTGCTCACGAGCTACGAGGGTACGCGTCCCACCGGCGCGCGCCGCTTCGGGGTCACCGTCTGTGTCCGGCCGGGGCGGGGCGGGCGCGGCGGGTGGCTGCCCCTTACAGGGGAGGCACAGCGCGGCCACGGCGGAGAGTGGCACGGGGCCGCCCCTACAGGCACGGGCAACTCTGCCCCTACAGGTACAGACGGCTGTCCCCTACAGGCACGGACGGCTGTCCCCTACAACGGAGGGCGCCGCCCGTCCGCGGCGGCGTCCGCCCTCACTCCCCCGCCGGGGCGTGCTCCGCCGCCGTCCGCAGGTCCACCTCGCGCCAGAAGCCGGCGCGGATCGCGTAGCGGTCGTGCTCGTCGATCTGGTCGTCCTTGTGGGCCAGCAGGCCGAAGCGGGCGGCGTACCGCAGGAGTTCGCCGTCGATGCGGTGCGGGATGCGCGGGTACTCGGTGGAGATCTGCTGGAGGTGGCCGGTGTCGGTGAGCCGCTCGGTCCAGCGGCGGGCGAAGACCTGGCCGACCTCGAAGGGGTCGCCGCTGACGGCGGTGATGTCCTCCTCGCGGTCGGCCCAGCGCTGCTCGGCGCTGGTGAGCTGGGCGAGGGTGGGCAGCGAGGCGGTCTCGGGCGGCTCGCCCACGGGGCCGCCGCGTTCGATCCAGCCCTTGTCGGAGGACCAGCGCAGGGTGGCCCCCGCCGCCGCGGCCGGGGAGGGCGCGGCGGGGGCCGCGCCGGGGGTGCGGCCCAGGTCGGCGAGGTCCTTGGGGGTGGGCACCCCGGGGAGGCCCTTGGCCGCGCCGGGGGCGGCGGCGCCGGGCGCGCCGTCCCGCGCGGCCACCCGCTCCGGGGACGCGTTGGCTCCCGGGCGGGTGCCGTTGGAGCCGTTGTGCTCGCGCCCGCGCTCCGCGGCGCCCTGCCCGGCCGCCGCGGCGGCTGCCGCGACCGCGGACTCCGGCAGCGGGGCCGAGAGGATCGCGGCGATCTCGGGGCGGGGCACCGGCTGCGGCGCGCAGGGCCCGCCGACCTCCTTGGCGCGGATGGCCCGGGTGATCCAGGCGCGGTCCAGCACCCGCCGCTCGTCGGCCTCGGCGACGAGGTCCTCGGACTGGTTGTAGTCGCCGTCCGCGGCCTGCACGGCCCAGAGGTGGACGGCGACGCCGTGCTCCTTGGCCGACATCAGGCCGGGCAGGAGGTCGCCGTCGCCGGTCACCAGAACGATGTCGGAACAGGCGCGGTTGCGGGCCAGCTCGGTCAACTCGGCGTGCATGGCGGCGTCCACGCCCTTCTGCGCCCACCGGCCGTCGCTGCGGGTCAGCGCGCCGAGCCGGACGGTGACGCGGGACATCACGCGCAGCCGCCGGTGCTCGGGCTGCGGGACGCGGTCGGGGGCGCCGTCGAACCAGTAGATGCGCAGCAGCGGCTGCTGGGTGTCGGCTTCGGCGCGCTGCCGCAGCGCCTGGATGAGCACGGCGTGGTCGACGGTGATCCGGGAGCGGGCGGGCTCTCCGGCAAGCAGGCTCGCGGCGGCGCCCAGCAAGTAACCGGCGTCCACCAGGACGACGCAGCGATCCACGTTCCACCCTCTTCCCTGAGGTGCTGAAGTCCGGACATCCCCCGGCTCGGCCCCCGTGGCACGAGGTTCCCTTCGGCTTTCCTTCGAGTCTGCCCGACCGAACGGAGCTTCACCGCCCGGACTGGATCAGCGGCGTGGCGGATTCGGCGGGGATTTGGGGAGCGGCACGTGAGGAGCCGCCTTACAGACGGTAATTGTCCGACATGCAGGCATTTATACGTCATGTAAGTCTGGTCCCGGGCCCCGCTCCCAGAATCCCGCTACAGGAGGCGCGACCGTGGCCAAGAACAAGAACCGTGACCGCAATCAGCAGAGCAAGGCGTCACAGGCCGAGCGCGGCAGGCAGGACGCCCAGCAGTCGGCACTGGAGGCCCAGGCCCAGCCGCAGGCGGAGGCCCAGGGCAGTCCGGCGGACGTGGCCCGCAAGCACCAGCGGCGCTTCGGCCACAACTGACCGTCCGGCCACCCGGCCCGGGGCGCGCCCGCTCGGGGCGCGCCCCCGCCGCGGGCTTCGTACGCAGCTCCCGCACGGAGTCCTACGCATCGAAGACCCCGCACGGAGTGCTCCGTAACGAAGGTCCCGCACGCGGTCCTACGCAACGAAGGTCCCTCGCGGAAGCCTTCGTACGAAGACACCGCAAGGAGAGACAACGGAGGGACCTCGGGGTCTCACCGCCGCCCGACCCGGGCCTCAGGGCGCTGCGGCCTTACAGCCTCACGGCCTCACGTCACCCCGCCAGGCAGGACGGCCCCAACAGCACCTTCAAGTCGCCGAACAGCGACGGGTCGGGCGTGACCCGGTGCCGGTCCAGGCGCAGGACCGTGGTCTTGCGCGTCCCCTGGAGCTTGATCCGCACCTCGGTCGAGCCGCGGTGACTGGTCAGCACCTCGCCCAGCTTCTCGACCAGCGGCGGGGTCACCTTCAGCGTCGGGATGGTGATCGTCACCGGCGCGTCCGCGCCCGCCTCGGAGAGGTCGGGGACCATCATCTCCATGGCGACCAGGCGCGGGACGTCCTCGCGCTTGTCCAGGCGGCCCTTGACGAAGACCACCGCGTCCTCGACGAGCTGCGTGGAGACGAGCTGGTACGTCGCCGGGAAGAACATGCAGTCGATGGAACCGGCCAGGTCCTCGACGGTGGCGATGGCCCAGGCGTTGCCCTGCTTGGTCATCTTGCGCTGGAGGCCGGAGATGATGCCGCCGATGGTGACGATCGAACCGTCGGAGTAGTCGCCGCCGGTGAGCTGGGAGATCGCGGCGTCCGCCTTGTCGCTCAGCACGTGCTCAAGACCGAACAGCGGGTGATCGGAGACGTACAGGCCGAGCATCTCGCGCTCCTGGGCGAGCAGGTAGGTCTTGTCCCACTCGACGTCGGAGAACTCCACGTCGAGCCCGAAGCCCGGCCCGTCGTCCGCCGTGTCGTCGCCCATGCCGCCGAAGAGGTCGAACTGCCCCTCGGCCTCCTTGCGCTTGACCTGCACCACGTTGTCGATCATCGACTCGTAGTGCGCCATCAGGCCCTTGCGGGTGTGGCCCATCTCGTCGAAGGCGCCCGCCTTGATCAGCGATTCGGTGGTCCGCTTGTTGCAGACCACGGCGTCGACCTTGTCGAGGTAGTCGGGGAAGGAGGCGTACTTCCCCTTCGCCTTCCGGCAACGGATGATCGAATCGACCACGTTCTGGCCCACGTTCCGGACCGCCGTGAGACCGAAGAGGATCACGTCGTCACCCTGGGCGGCGAAGTTCGCCTCGGACTCGTTGACGTTGGGCGGCAGCACCTTGATGCCCATGCGCCGGCACTCGTTCAGGTAGACCGCCGACTTGTCCTTGTCGTCGCGCACGGACGTGAGCAACGCGGACATGTACTCGGCCGGGTAGTTCGCCTTCAGGTACGCGGTCCAGTACGTGACCAGGCCGTACGCGGAGGAGTGCGCCTTGTTGAACGCGTAGCCGGCGAACGGCACCAGCACGTCCCACAGCGCCTGGATCGCCTCGTCGCTGTAGCCGTTCTTGCGGGCGCCCGCCTGGAAGATCGTGAAGTTCTTCGCCAGTTCCTCGGGCTTCTTCTTGCCCATGACGCGGCGGAGGATGTCGGCCTCGCCGAGCGAGTACCCGGCGATGATCTGGGCGGCCTTCTGGACCTGCTCCTGGTAGACGATCAGGCCGTAGGTCAGGCCGAGCGTCTCCTTGAGGGGCTCCTCCAGCTCCGGGTGGATCGGCGTGATCTCCTGCTGGCCGTTCTTGCGCAGCGCGTAGTTGGTGTGCGAGTTCATGCCCATCGGGCCCGGCCGGTACAGGGCCGAGACGGCGGAAATGTCCTCGAAGTTGTCGGGCTTCATCAGCCGCAGCAGCGAGCGCATGGGGCCGCCGTCGAACTGGAAGACGCCGAGGGTGTCACCGCGCTGGAGCAGGTCGTACGTCTTGGGGTCGTCGAGCGGGATCTCCAGGAGCTGGAGGTCGACGCCCTTGTTCTTCTTCACCATCTTGACGGCGTCGTCCATGATGGTCAGGTTGCGCAGGCCCAGGAAGTCCATCTTCAGCAGGCCGAGCGACTCGCAGCTCGGGTAGTCCCACTGCGTGATCGTGACGCCGTCGGTGTGCCGGACCCAGACCGGGACGTGGTCGGTGATCGTCTCGCTGGACATGATCACGCCGGCCGCGTGCACGCCCATCTGCCGCACCAGGCCCTCCACACCCTTGGCGGTGTCGATGACCTTCTTCACGTCCGGCTCGTTCTCGTACATCCCCCGGACCTCGCCCGCCTCGCTGTAGCGCGGGTGGGAGGGGTCGGTGATGCCGTTGAGGTCGATGCCCTTGCCCAGGACGTCGGCGGGCATCGCCTTGGTGATGCGGTCGCCCATCGCGTACGGGTAGCCCAGCACGCGGGCGGAGTCCTTGATCGCGTTCTTCGCCTTGATCGTGCCGTACGTGCCGATCATGGCGACCTTGTCGGCGCCGTACTTCTCGGTGACGTACCGGATCACCTCGGCGCGCCTGCGCTCGTCGAAGTCGATGTCGACATCGGGCATCGAGATGCGCTCGGGGTTCAGGAACCGCTCGAAGATCAGGCCGTGCTCGATCGGGTCGAGGTCGGTGATGCCCATCGCGTACGCCACGATCGAGCCCGCCGCCGAGCCACGGCCCGGGCCCACCGCGATGCCGTTGTTCTTGGCCCACATGATGAAGTCGGCGACCACGAGGAAGTAGCCGGGGAACCCCATCTGGATGATGACGTCCATCTCGTAGTCGGCCTGCTTCTGCCGGTCCTCGGGGACGCCGCCGGGGTAGCGGCGGGCCATGCCCCGGCGGACCTCCTCCTGGAACCAGGTGACCTCGGTGTAGCCCTCGGGCACCTCGAACTTCGGCATCAGGTCGCGCTTCTCGAACCACCCCTCGGTGTCGATCTGCTCGGCGACCAGCAGGGTGTTGGCGCACCCCTCCTGCCAGGCGTCGGAGGAGTCGATGGCGTACATCTGCTCCGTGGACTTCAGGTAGTAGCCCGTGCCGTCGAAGCGGAAGCGATCCGGGTCGGAGAGGTTCTTGCCGGTCTGGATGCACAGCAGCGCGTCGTGCGCCGCCGACTCGTGGTCGTAGGTGTAGTGCGAGTCGTTGGTGACCAGCGGCGGGATGCCCAGCTCCTTGCCGATCTTGAGCAGGTCCTCCCGCACCCGGCGCTCGATCTCGATGCCGTGGTCCATCAGCTCCAGGAAGTACCGGTCCTTGCCGAAGATGTCCTGGTACTCGCCCGCCGCCTTGCGGGCCTCCTCGTACTGGCCCAGCCGCAGCCGGGTCTGCAGCTCACCCGAGGGGCAGCCGGTGGAGGCGATCAGGCCCTCGGACCACTGGGCGATGGTCTCCTTGTCCATCCGGGGCCACTTCTGGAGCCAGCCCTCGGCGTACGCGTCCGAGGACAGGCGGAAGAGGTTGTGCAGACCGGTCTTGTTCGCCGCCCAGATCGTCTTGTGGGTGTAACCACCCGAACCCGAGACGTCATCGCGCTTCTGGTGCGGCTGTCCCCACTGGATCTTGCGCTTGTTGCGCCGCGACTCCGGCGCCACGTACGCCTCGATGCCGATGATCGGCGTGACCCCCGCCTTCTTCGCCTGATGGAAGAAGTCGTACGCGCCGTGCAGGTTGCCGTGGTCGGTCATGGCGATGTGCGTCATGCCCATCTCGTTGCACGCGCTGAACATGTCCTTCAGCCGCGCGGCACCGTCCAGCAGGGAGTACTGCGTGTGCACGTGCAGATGCGTGAAGGGCGGCTTGGCCACGGTGGAAGACCTCCGGGAACGGGTCGGCGACGGTCGAACGAATGAAGGGGGACGGTCTGGAAGTCTACGGCTCCCCACCGACATCCCGGCCGCCCGGAGGGCCCGGGGTGACGACCGCGACGCCCTTCCCCTCCGGGGAGGATTTGCCCGGATACGGAGGGTGAGGCGATGGGGCCCGGCTTGAGGACGGTGCCCGCCTCTTCCAGCCCGCCCGGCTTGCGTCAATGGACGGCGGCCCCGCCATTTCTAGCCCGTCCGGGTCGGCTGATGGGCGGCGGCCCGCCATTTCCAGCCCGTCCGGGTCGCCTGCTGGGCGGCGGCCCGCCATTTCCAGCCCGTCCGGCCCTCATCGATGGACGACGGTCCGCCATTTCAAGCCCGTCCGGCTCGGCTGATGGGCGGCGGCCCGCCATTTCAAGCCCGTCCGGGGCGGCTGATGGGCGGCGGCCCGCCATTTCCAGCCCGTCCGGCCTGCACGAATGGGCGGTGGCCCGCCATCTCCGGCCGCCAACCCGCGCCATCGGATGGCGGCCCGCCCAATCGAGCCCGTCCGGGTCGGCTGGTGGGCAGCGGCCCGCCAAATCAGGCCCGTCCGGCCTGCACGAGTGGACGATGGCCCGCCATTTCCAGCCCGTCCGGCGATTGAGGACAACGCCCCCGGCGTTCACCGGTACCAAAGAATCACCCCCCGCCCGCCCAAGAGCCCGTACCCGCGCTCACCGGGGTGTCCTCAAACGCCGGACGGGCTTGAGGTGGCGGGCTCGGCCCCCGGGGAACGGGGGTGAGCTGCGGCCTGTCGCGGCTCCCGTCACTGCGTCCTCAAACGCCGGACGGGCTGAAAGCGGCGTGCCCGGCCAAAAGGCGCAGGCCCCGCCCCGGGTAGCAGGCTGATGTCGCCGGCAAACGACAGCCCGCCGCCACTCCCGTCACCGTGTCCTCAAACGCCGGACGGGCTGAAAGCGGCGCGCTCGGCCCCCGGGGAACGGGGGTGAGCTGCGGCCCGTCACGGCCCCCGTCACCACGTCCTCAAACGCCGGACAGGCTGGAAATGACGCCCCACCGCCCGGAGGGCCTGGGCACTCCCCGATAGCCTCAGCCGTTGTTCCGATGGAACGTTTGTCTTATTCACCCGCCGCCCCCAGGAGGCCCCCCGCGATGTCGACCCCGCACGCCCCGGCGCAGGACGCCGCCCGCCGCGGCGACGAGATCCTCGCCGTCTTCGACACCGCCTTCGGAGAGCTGCTCGCCGCCGACCCGGCGGCCTTCCGCGTCAAGTTCCGGAAGATGGCCGCCTCCGCCTTCGCCTTCTACCGGGGCACCGCCTGCCTCTTCTACCGCGACCTGGAGGAGATGGCGGGCAACGGGCTCTCCACCGGCCCGTACCTGGACGAGCGCACCTCCCGGGTGTGGATCCACGGCGATCTGCACGCCGAGAACTTCGGCACCTACATGGACGCCACCGGCCGCCTGGTCTTCAACGTCAACGACTTCGACGAGGCGTACGTCGGGCCCTTCACCTGGGACCTGAAGCGGTTCGCCGCCTCCGTGGCGCTGATCGGGTACGCCAAGGCGCTCAGCGACGAGCAGATCACCGGCCTGGTCCGCACCTACGCCACCGCCTACCGGGAGCGCGTCCACGCGCTGGCCACCGGTGCCCGGGACGAGGACCTGCCGCCCTTCACCCTGGACACCGCGCAGGGCCCCCTCCTGGACGCGCTGCGCGACGCCCGCTCCCTCACCCGCTTCGGGCTGCTGGACTCGATGACCGAGATCCGCGACTTCGAGCGCCGCTTCTCCCCCGGCGGCGGCACCATCGAGCTCGACGCGGCCACCCGCTACAAGATCCTGGCCGCCTTCGACGGCTACCTGGAGACGCTGCCCGAGGCGAGCCTGGCCCGGCCCGACTCCTACCGCGTCAAGGACGTCGTGGGGCGGCGCGGCGTCGGCATCGGGTCGGCGGGCCTGCCCTCGTACAACATCCTCCTGGAGGGCAACAGCGACGCCCTGGAGAACGACGTCGTCATCTACATGAAGCAGGGGCAGACCCCGGCCGTCTCCCGGCACATCACCGATGCCCGGGTGCGCGACTACTTCCGGCACGAGGGCCACCGCACGGTGATCTCGCAGCGCGCCCTCCAGGCCAACGCGGACCCGTGGCTGGGCTGGACCGAGCTGGACGGCACCGGGCAGCTCGTGGCCGAGGTGTCGCCGTACGCGGTGGACCTGGACTGGTCGGACCTGGACGACCCGGCCGAGATCGCGGCGGTGGTGGCCGACCTGGGCCGGGCGACGGCCGCGATGCACTCAGCAGCGGACGACGACAGCGGCCACTCCCTGGTCCCCTTCTCGACCGAGCGCGCCATCGACGCGGCCATCGCCGCCGACGAGGACGGGTTCCCCGAGCTGCTGGTGGACTTCGCGCACTCCTACGGGGCGCGGGCCCGCGCGGACCACCAGATCTTCGTGGACCTCTTCCGCAACGGGCGCATACCGGGGGTGTGAGACAGCCGCGCCGGGCGGATACCGGGGTGTGAGGACGCCGTACCGGGCGCGGGCCGAAGGGCCCGGGCCCGGATCTGTTCCGTCCCCTTAGGCGCCGCTTACCCCGCCCCATGGCAGACTCGCAACGATGGACATCTCGACGGCACACCTGCGGGCCTTGCGCGCGGCGCTCTTCACGGCGCTCTGCGTGACACTGTCGGCTGCCTCGCACGTCCTGCTGTCCCGGATGCCGCTGCCGGTGACCACCGTCGCCGCCCTCTCCGTCGCCGTCTTCGCGCTCGCGTACGCGCTGGCCGGCCGGGAGCGCGGGTTCGGCCGGATCGCCGCCCTGCTCGTCCCGCTGGAACTGGCCGCCGACACGGTCTTCAGCGTCGGGCAGCACGCCTGTTACGGACCGGCGGGCGGCCCGGTCACCGGTCCGCTGCGTTCCCTGGGTGTGGACCTGCTGTGTGCCGGCGGCGACGTCGGCACCCCGTTGGCCAAGATCTCCGAGGAGCCCGCCGCGTCCGTCGGCTCCGCCTCGGCCTGGCTGCTGCTGGCCGCCCACGTGGCCGTCGGTCTGCTGGCCGCGGCCTGGCTGCGGCGCGGCGAGGCCGCGCTCGTCCGGCTCCTGGGCGCGGTGGCGGCGGTCGCCTTCCGGCCGCTGCTGATCGCGGTGGCGGTGGTCACCGCGCCGCGTGCGCCCCGCCGGTGGGTGCGCGGCCCCGTACGGACCGCGCCGGTCGCCCCCGCGCTGCCCCTGCTCGTGCACTGTGTCGTGCGCCGCGGGCCACCCTGTTCGCTCGCCGCCTGAGACCTTTTCCGGTCGGCCGCGAGCACGGGTGTCCTCCCCGTGCCCCACGGGTCTCCCCTTTCAGGGGTGTCTCCCGTCATCATCACGCACGTCGCACACTTCACTTCACACGGAACACGGAGCAGAACAGTCATGAGCAACCGCAACAGCCAGGCCAACAAGCAGGCAGCCCGCGAGCGGCTGCGCGCCGAGCGCGAGCGCCAGGCCAAGAGGGAGCGGACCCGCCGCCAGCTCACGGTCGCCGGCGTCATCGTCGCGGTGCTCGCCGTCGCGGGCGGCATCGGCATAGCCGTCGCCAACTCGGGCGGCGGGGACGGCGGTGGCGGGAGCGACTGGGCCAAGGCCAAGGACGCCAAGCTGGTCAAGCCCGCGAACACCAGCGGGGACAACGGCACGACGATCGTCATCGGCAAGAAGGACGCCAAGAACACGGTGGACCTGTTCGAGGACGCCCGCTGCCCGGGCTGCGCCAACTTCGAGCAGAAGGTGGGCGAGACCGTGCAGAAGGACATCAAGGACGGCAAGTACAAGGCGTCCTTCCACCTGGGCACCTTCCTCGACGACAACCTCCCCAGCGGCGGCACCGGCTCGAAGAACGCCCTCAGCGCCATGGGGGCCGCGCTCAACGTCGGCACCGACGCCTTCCTGAAGTACAAGGAGGCGCTGTTCTCGGCGAAGTACCACCCGGAGGAGTCGGGCCCGGACAAGTTCGGTGACGACAACTACCTGATCGAGGTCGCCGACACCGTGCCCGCACTGAAGGGCAACCAGGCGTTCCAGAAGGCCGTGAAGGACGGCACGTACGACCGGTGGGCCCTGGAGATGTCCGACGCCTTCAACTCCGTCAAGGACGTCCGCAGCACCCCGACGGTCAAGGTGAACGGCAAGGTCATCGGCCACGACACCCAGCAGGGCAAGGCCGCGCCCTCCACCCCGGAGGACTACAACTCCATGGTGGACGCGGCGCTGAAGTCCTGATCGGGGCCGGCGCCCCTGGCGGGTCTCTTCGGGGGCGGTCCGGATGACGGTCCGCTCCCGCCGAGGCCGCACCCCGGCCTCGGCGCTCGACGACGCGCATGCGTACGGCCCTGTGGCGGCGTTCCCCACAGGGCCGTACGTCATCCCGAGCCTCGCAGTGCCCCGGCCGTACGTCATACCCGAGCCGCACAGGGCCCCGGCCGTACGTCATCCCCCGACGACCGCCGCATCCCGGCGACGGCCGCCGCTACAGCGTCTCCAGGAAGCCCAGCGCCACCTTCCACGTGCTCTCGGCCGCTTCCTCGTCGTGGTCCGGCAGGTCCGCGTCGGTGTAGAGGTGGCCGGCGCCCGGGTAGCGGAAGACCTCCACGTCCGCGCCGGCCCGGCGCATGCGCAGGTACCAGGCGTTGAGCCAGTCGTGCGGCTCGAACGGGTCCGGGTCGGCGACGTGGAGCTGCACCGGCAGCTCGTCCACCGACGCGTCGTCCGCGAGATCGGACGTGCCGTGCAGCAGGAGCAGGCCGCGGGCCTTCTCGTCCGCCAGCGCGAGGTTCTGCGCGACCGAGCCGCCGAAGGAGAAGCCCGCGTAGACCAGGCCGCGGTCCGAGTAGGGCGCGGCGGCCGTCACGCCGCGGCGGAGCAGTTCGTCCTTGCCGATCTCGTCCTTGATGGTCATGCCGTCCGCGATGCCGTCCGCCGTCCGCCCGTCGAACAGGTCCGGGACGACCACCTCGTGTCCGGCGGCGCGCAGCCGGTCGGCGGCGGCGTGCACCGCGGGCCGCAGGCCGTACACCGAATGGAACAGGACAACCGTCAAACCTGAGGGTGCCGTGGGGGCGGCGGAGGTTTCAGACGGCTCAGAGGACGCAGACGTCACTGGATTCACTTCCCTGTCACTGGATCGCACTTCCCCCATCGTGCCAGCTACGGTCGATGGGGACCCGCACGACGCTGACCGACCACATGAGGAGATCTGACGTGTCCATGGAGGACGTGCTGCGTCCGCTCATCGTCATCGGCGGCTCGATCGTCGTCACCCTCATTCTCGGGTGGGTCGCCGACCGGGCCCTGCGCCGGGTCGACGCCGCCCGCCCGCACACCCCCCTGTGGGGCCTGCTGCGGCGCTGCCGCATACCGCTCCAAGTGGTACTGGGCGCGGCCCTGCTGCGGGGCTCGTACGACAGCACCGGCCTGGACATCGTCGACGACCACCACGAGGGCATCGGGCAGGTGCTCTCCCTGGTCCTGATCGCGGCCACCGCGTGGCTGATCATCCGGGTGTCCGCGGCCGTCGTGGAGTCCACCTACTCCCGGTACGCGGCGGGGGCGCGGGACGCGGCGCGGGTGCGCCGGGTGCGGACGCAGGTGACGCTGATCCAGCGGGTGGTGACCGCCGTCGTGATCGTCGTCGCGGCGGCCTCGATGCTGCTGACGTTCCCGGGGATGCGGGCGGTGGGCCAGTCCATGCTGGCGTCGGCCGGGCTGCTGGGCATCGTCGCCGGTATCGCGGCCCAGTCGACGCTGGGGAACCTGTTCGCGGGCCTGCAGATCGCCTTCGGCGACATGGTGCGGATCGGCGACACGGTGGTGGTGGAGGGCGAGTGGGGCACGGTCGAGGAGATCACCCTGACCTTCCTGACCGTCCGCACCTGGGACGAGCGGCGGATCACGATGCCGGTGTCCTACTTCACCGGCAAGCCCTTCGAGAACTGGTCGCGCGGCGGCGCCCAGATGACCGGCACCGTCTTCTTCCACCTCGACCACTCCGCGCCGATGGAGAAGATGCGGGACAAGCTGCACGAGATCCTCCAGGACTCCCCCGACTGGGACGGCCGCGCCTGGAACCTCGTCGTCACCGACACCACCCCGACCACGATCCTGGTGCGCGCCCTGGTCACCGCCCGGGACGCGGACGCGATCTGGACGGTGCGCTGCCAGGTCCGCGAGCGGATGATCGAGTGGCTGGCCGCGGAACACCCGTACGCGCTGCCGCGCATCGCCACCACGCCGGCCCCGGGCGACAACGGCTCCTCGGGAAGCGTCATCGGACGCCCGATGAGCGACGCGGACACCCACACCGGACGGAACGCGGCCGACGCCGAACGGGCGGGAGCCGAACGCGCGGGACGGAACGCGGTCCGGGACGGCGACGGACGGGCCCGCCGCGCCGGCTGACGCGACCGGGAGCCGGACGCCGACGGGTCAGCCGCGAAACCCCCTTCACGCCGACAAGCCACGCAAGCCGCCCTCACGCCGACGAGCCCCGGCAGCCCCCTCACCCCAACGGCGTCCTCCACGGACTCACGCCAACGGCGTCCCCCGCAGGCTGCGCACGTCCAGGTGGCGCAGCACCCGGTCGACGATCTCCGGATCGACCCCCGGCTCGGTGCGGGCCGCGAGCACCTCGTGGCGGGCCGCCGAGAGCAGCTCGCTCTGGATGCGCTGCACCTTCTTGGCGCGCGCGACCCGCTTCTCGAAGCTCTCCCGGCGGTCGTCCTCCACGATGTCCGGCGAGATCCGGGCGCCGATGTCGTAGGCCCTGCGGGAGAGCTGGTCGCGGACCTCCTCGGGCAGGTCCTCGACCTCCAGGATCTCCCGCAGCCGCCGTTTGGCCGCCTTGACCACCCGGCCCGCCAGCTCGCGTTCCATGGCGTCCTCGGCGTCGGTGTCCGCCCGGACCTTCAGCCGGCGCACCAGCCACGGCAGGGAGAGCCCCTGGATGACGAGCGTCCCGAGGACCACGGTGAAGGCGATGAACAGCAGTTCGTCGCGGGCCGGGAACCCCTCGCCGCTGTCGACGGTGTACGGGATCGCCAGGGCCAGGGCCACCGACGCCACGCCGCGCATCCCCGACCACCACATGATGATCGTCTCGCGCCAGGTCGCGGGCACATCCTCGTCCACGTCGCGGCGCCGGTGCATCCGTTTCGCCAGCCAGGCGGCCGGCAGCAGCCACAGCAGCCGCAGGACGACCACGGCCCCGACGACCGCGCCGCCCGCCGCCAGCAGCTCGCCCCAGTGGCCGGAGGCCGTGCCGACGACGTTGTGGAGTTCCAGGCCGATGAGCCCGAAGGCGACGCCGGTGACGAGGGTGTCGACGATCTCCCAGAACGTGTTCCCTGCCAGCCGCCCCATGACGTTGTCGGCGTCCACCGCGAACTCGGCCAGGAACAGCGCCGTGGTGAGCACCGCCAGCACGCCCGATCCCTCGAACTCCTCGGCGAGGACGTAGGCGACGAAGGGCACCAGCAGCGTCAGCCCGATCTGCAGCGTCGGGTCCCCGAGACGGCTCATCAGCTTGTTGGCGGCCCAGCCCAGGACCAGCCCGACCGCTATCGCGACCACCGCCGACAGGACCAGCGCGCCGACCGCCGAGGGAGCCGAGAAGGAGCCGCTCAGGGCCGCGGCCAGCGCCACGTGGTACACGACGATCGCGGTGACGTCGTTGAACAGCCCCTCGCCCTCCAGGATGGAGACCAGCCGTCGGGGCAGGCCGAGCTTGCCCGCGACGGCGGTGGCGGCTACCGGGTCCGGCGGCGCCACCAGCGCGCCCAGCACCACGGCCGGGGCCAGCGGCAACCCCGGGATGACCGCCTGCGTCACCGCCGCGACGGCCGCGATGGTGGCGAGCACCAGCCCGACCGCGAGCAGCAGGATGGGCCGGACGTTGGCCGTGAACTGCCTCCAGGACGTGCGCTGCACGGCCGCGTAGAGCAGCGGCGGCAGCACCAGCGGGAGGATGTACTCGGGCGGGATGTCCACGTTCGGGACGAACGGGAGCAGGGCGAGCACGGCCCCCGCGAGCGTCATCAGCACCGGCGCCGGGAAGCCCAGCCGGTCGCCGAGCGGGACCATGACCACGGCCCCTAGCAGGAGGACGAACAACAAGGCCAGCTGGTCCACGGCGAATGCGCTCCGGGGTCGGATCGATCAACTTCCGACACCAAGCGTGCCATGGAGGTGATCACATCGCCTCAAACGATCATCGAGCCGATCCGAACCGAACACGCACTCCGGCATGTGGCGTGCCCCTCACGCACTCCTGCGTGTGGCATGCCCCTGCCCCGCGTCCCCCGGTCGGTCCGCGTCAGCCCGGGCTCCCCCGCCGCGCCCCCGTCAGCCCAACGCCCCCGTCAGCCCAGACTCCGCCGCATCGCCCGATGCGGAATGCCGCTGCCCTCGTCGAACTCCGGGCCGTACGCCGCGTACCCCAGCCGCTCGTAGAAGCCCAGCGCGTGCGTCTGCGCCTCCAGGTAGACCGAGGTCAGGCCGAGCCGCCGCGCCTCGTCCTCCACGGCGCGGACCAGCAGCGCGCCCAGGCCGGTGCCCCGCGCGGCCTTGCCCACCGCGAGCCGCCCGAGAACGGCGGTGTCCCCGTCCACCGCGTACTTCTCGTGGGCGACCGGGCCGTGCAGGATGCGCGCCGTGCCGAGCGGGCGCCCGTCGGCGGCGGACGCCAGAAGGTGGACGGCGCGGGCGTCGTACGCGTCCATCTCGACCTCTTCGGGCACGCCCTGCTCGGCGACGAAGACCTCGCGGCGGACGGCGAAGCAGCCCGCGAGGTCACCGTCGGCGACGACCCGTATGGCGGGGCGGGCGTCCTGCGTGCTCACCTCCCGCTCGGCGACGCTCTCGTACCCGGTCACGCGCTCATGGCCCGGACCTCGTTCAGCGCGCCCTGGAGGTCGTCCGGGTACGCGCTCTCGAACTCCACCCAGCGCCCGTCCGCCGGGTGCTCGAAGCCCAGACGGACCGCGTGCAGCCACTGGCGGGTGATGCGCAGCCGCTTGGCCAGCGTGGGGTCGGCGCCGTAGGTCAGGTCGCCGACGCAGGGGTGGCGGTGGGCGGACATGTGGACCCGGATCTGGTGCGTGCGGCCGGTCTCCAGCTTGATGTCCAGCAGGCTGGCCGCGCGGAACGCCTCGATGAGGTCGTAGTGCGTGACGGAGGGCTTGCCGTCGGCCGTCACCGCCCACTTGTAGTCGTGCTGCGGGTGCCGTCCGATGGGGGCGTCGATGGTGCCGCTCATCGGGTCCGGGTGGCCCTGGACGAGGGCGTGGTAGCGCTTGTCGACCGTGCGCTCCCGGAACTGCTGCTTGAGCAGCGTGTACGCGCGCTCGGACTTGGCCACCACCATCAGGCCGGAGGTGCCCACGTCCAGGCGGTGGACGATGCCCTGGCGCTCGGCGGCGCCGGAGGTGGAGATGCGGTACCCGGCCGCGGCCAGGCCGCCGATGACGGTGGTGCCGGTCCAGCCGGGGCTGGGGTGCGCGGCGACGCCGACCGGCTTGACGATCACCACGATGTCGTCGTCGTCATGGACGATCTCCATGCCCTCCACGGGCTCGGCGACGATCTCCACGGCCGGCGCCGACCGCGGCATCTCGACCTCCAGCCAGGCGCCGCCCCGCACCCGCTCGGACTTCATGACCTCGGCCCCGTCGACCCGGACCTTGCCGGCGGCGGCCAGCTCGGCCGCCTTCGTACGAGAGAAGCCGAACATCCGGGCCAGCGCGGCGTCGACGCGCTCGCCCTCCAGGCCGTCCGGTACGGGCAGGGTGCGGATTTCGGGAATGGTGCTCACCTTTACGAGTATGTCAGTCGGTACCGACAGCCCCTCGCGGGGCGGCCGGGGGCTCACGGGGCGTCCCGCCGGCCCGCGCGCTCGCGCACGGGCCCACCTGGGCGAACGTCCCCGTCGAGGGACCGGTCGGTCGACGGCCGGGGCCGGGCCGCGGCCTCAGTCCCGGTGGATGGTGCCGTCCGGGTCCAGTCCCCGGAAGGACAGGAACACGATCAGGATGCCGCCGCAGACGATCCCGGAGTCGGCCAGGTTGAAGACCGCGAAGTGGGCGGGGGCGATGAAGTCGACGACCGCGCCCTCGAAGACGCCGGGCGCGCGGAAGATCCGGTCGGTGAGGTTGCCGCAGGCGCCGCCCAGCAGCAGCCCGAGCGCGATGGCCCACGGCAGGCTGTAGAGCTTGCGGGCGATCCGCGCGATCACAATGATCACCGCCGCCGCGATCAGTGTCAGGAAGACGGTCAGCGCCTCGCCGAAACCGAACGCCGCGCCCTGGTTGCGGATCACGTTCAGCCGCAGCAGCGTCCCGATGATCTCGATCGGCTCGTGGTGCTCCAGCTTGGCGACCACCAGCAGCTTGCTGCCCAGGTCCAGCAGGTAGACGAACGCGGCCACCAGCAGCAGCGCGACGATCCGCCGCTTGCCCTTGCGCTTGGGCGCGCCCTCGTCCGCGTTCTGCGCCTGCTCCGCCGTCCGGTCCGCACCGGTCTCCGGCGCGGTCCCCTCGCCGGAAGGTGTCTCCGGTTCCGGCCGCGCCGCCGGTCCGGTCTCCGGCGTACCGGTGATGCGTTCCGCCTCTGCCACTGTGTGCGTCCCTCAGCCCGTCGTGTCCGCGCGCCAGCCCGCGCCCGGCTGAGGACGAGGGTACGGCACACGCGTACGGACGCTCCGGCTCCGGGTCCCGACGCCACCGGATCGCCGGGCCGCGCGCCCGGCAGCGCCGCGGCTGCCCCCGAGGCGGCGGTGCGCTGAGGGTGCCCGGGGGTCGGGCCCGCCACTTTCAGCCCGCCCGGCCACGAAATCCAGCCCGTCCGGCCACGAATTCCAGCCCGCCCGACCACAAATTCCAGCCCGTCCGGCGCTTGAGGACACAGTGACAGGAGCCGCCACGAGCCGCAGCCCACCCCCATGCTCCGGGGGCCGGACCCGCCCCTTCCAGCCCGTCCGACCACAAAATCCAGCCCGTCCGGCGCTTGAGGACGCAGTGGCAGCAGCCACGACAGGCCGCAGCCGACCACACCCATGCTTCGGGACCGGGACCGGCCACCCCCAGCCCGTCCGGCGTTTGAGGACACCCCGGCGAGCGCGGGTACGGGCTCATGGGCGGGCGGTGGGTGATCTTCGGTACCGGTGAACGCCGGGGGCGTTGTCCTCAATCGCCGGACGGGCTTGATTGTGCCGGGCCATCACCCATCGGTGCGGGCCGGACGGCCCGATAGGGGCGAGCCCGCAACACATCGGCACCGCCGCCCTCACCCCCGCCGTTCCTGCTTCTGTTTGCACTCCACGCACAGCGTCGCCCGCGGGAACGCCTGCATCCGCGCCTTCCCGATCGGCTTGCCGCAGTTCTCGCACAGGCCGTACGTGCCCGCGTCCAGCCGCTCCAGCGCCCGTTCGGTCTGAAGGAGCATCTCGCGGGCGTTGGCCGCAAGCGACATCTCGTGCTCACGCGTGATGTTCTTGGTGCCGGTGTCCGCCTCGTCGTCGCCGGCGACGTCGCTGGAGTCCTGCATGAGGCGGGCGAGCGCGTCCTCGGCCGCCGCGATCTCCTCCCGCAGGCGCCGGACCTCGTCCTCCAGTCCGGTGCGGGCCTCGGCGACCTCTTCGGGGGTCCAGGGGTCCTCGCCGGGCCGTACGGCGAGCTCGTCCGCCGCCGCCCGGTCCGAACGGCCTCCGGACGCCGGACCGCCGTCGCTCCCGGCACCGCCCCCCGCGGGCGTCCCGGCCGCGCCGTGCTCGTCCGCGCGGTCCGGCCCGTCGCGCTCCTCGGGCGCGGCGGCCGGCGTCCCGCCCTGTGTCTCCTTCGCCACCACCGTCTTGGCTCCCGTCCTGTTCGCGGGCACCGCCCCTTCGGCCGGTACCGCCTTTTTCGCCGGCGCCGGCGCGGCTGCCGCCGTCTGCCCGGCCGCCGCGTCGAGTTCGGCCTGCCCCGGCGCGGCCCGTTCCACCGCGGCCCCGTCGGGCTCCGCCGGCCGGGCCGCGGCCCGCTTGCCCGCGGCGCCCTTCCCGGCTGCCTCGTCCCCCGCGGTCTGCTTCGCCGCGGGCTTCTTCCCCGGCGTCGTGCTCCGCTCCGCGGCGGACTTCTTCGCCACCATGGCCGCGACCCCTTCACGTATGTGATCATGCTCGCGAATCGTGACCGGAACGATAAAACGCCCCAAGGCACACGGCAACGGGACGCACCTCCCTTTCCCGGCCGGTCCACCCACCGGGGACCCGGGGTCTGCATCCGTTGTGCCCCGCCCTCCGCCCGGTAATCCGGCGGCCCACCAGGTACGGTCCCGCGGCGCCGCGCCCCCGCCGCCGGTCCGCCCGGGCGCCGTGTCCGGCGTATCGCCATTCGGGTCACGGACCCGGCGGTTCGTACACCAGTCGGCGCAGGCCGGAATTCCGGTCGGCCTTGGTCGTCATCGCGCCGTACACTGGCCGCAGCGAAAGGCGTGGATGGGACGAGTAGCGTCGTACGCAGCCATGAGCGACCCGGGGACGGTGCGAGCCCGGGGGTGTGCGCGATGTGAAGATCAGCCCGGAGCCGCCGGAAGAAAGCCCGCGGGGCGAGTAGAACCGGCAGCGCGACCCCAATGAGGGGGCGGTGGAGGACTTCACCGCCAAGGAGGGTGGTACCGCGGGAGCAGCGCTCTCGTCCCTCCGGTCGGAGAAGCAAGTGGTGTCCGCCGGAGGAAACCCCGATGACGCAACCGCAGTACCGCCAGGTGCCCGCCCAGGTCGACCTGCCCGCCCTGGAGCACGCCGTGCTCGACTTCTGGGCCGAGCAGAAGATCTTCGCCCGTACGCTCCAGCAGTCCGAGGGCCGCCCGGAGTGGGTCTTCTACGAGGGCCCGCCGACCGCGAACGGGATGCCCGGCGCCCACCACATCGAGGCGCGCGTCTTCAAGGACGTCTTCCCCCGGTTCCGCACGATGCAGGGCTACCACGTCGGCCGCAAGGCCGGCTGGGACTGCCACGGCCTCCCCGTCGAGCTGGCCGTGGAGAAGGAACTCGGCTTCAACGGCAAGAAGGACATCGAGGCGTACGGCATCGCCGAGTTCAACGCCAAGTGCCGGGAGTCGGTGACCCGCCACACCGACGCGTTCGCCGAGCTCACCACCCGCATGGGCTACTGGACGGACATGGACTCCCCGTACCGGACCATGGACCCCGACTACATCCAGTCGGTCTGGTGGTCGCTGAAGGAGATCTTCGACAAGGGCCTCCTCGTCCAGGACCACCGCGTCGCCCCCTGGTGCCCCCGTTGCGGCACGGGCCTCTCGGACCACGAGCTGGCCCAGGGCTACGAGACGGTCGTGGACCCCTCGGTCTTCGTCCGCCTGCCGCTGACCTCCGGCCCGCTGGCCGGCGAGGCCGCGCTGCTGGTGTGGACGACCACCCCGTGGACGCTGGTCTCCAACACCGCCGTCGCCGCGCACCCCGACGTCACCTACGTCGTGGCCACCGACGGCACCGAGCGGCTGGTCGTCGCCGAGCCGCTGCTGGAGAAGGCGCTCGGCGAGGGCTGGACGGCCACCGGGCAGACCTTCACCGGCCGCGAGATGGAGCGCTGGGCCTATCGGCGCCCGTTCGACCTGGTGGAGCTGGAGGGCGCCAACTTCGTCGTCAACGCCGAGTACGTCACCACCGACGACGGTACGGGCCTGGTCCACCAGGCGCCCGCCTTCGGTGAGGACGACCTCAAGACCTGCAAGGCGTACGACCTGCCGGTGATCAACCCGGTCCGCCCGGACGGCACGTTCGCCGAGGAGCTGCGCCTGGTGGGCGGCCAGTTCTTCAAGAAGGCCGACGAGGCGCTGGTCGCCGACCTCCAGGCGCGCGGCCTGCTGTTCAAGCACGTCGCGTACGAGCACAGCTACCCGCACTGCTGGCGCTGCCACACCGCGCTCCTGTACTACGCCCAGCCGTCCTGGTACATCCGCACCACCGCCGTCAAGGACGCCCTGCTGCGCGAGAACGAGGGCACCAACTGGTACCCCGACTCGGTCAAGCACGGCCGCTTCGGCGACTGGCTGAACAACAACATCGACTGGGCGCTGTCCCGCAACCGCTACTGGGGCACCCCGCTGCCCATCTGGCGCTGCGAGGAGGGCCACCTCACCTGCGTCGGCTCGCTCGCCGAGCTGACCGAGCTGACCGGCACCGACCAGTCCGGGCTGGACCCGCACCGCCCGTACATCGACGACGTCACCTTCCCCTGCCCGACCTGCCAGGACACCGCCACCCGCGTGCCCGAGGTGATCGACGCCTGGTACGACTCCGGCTCGATGCCGTTCGCGCAGTGGGGCTACCCGTACAAGAACAAGGAACTGTTCGAGAAGCGGTACCCGGCGCAGTTCATCTGCGAGGCCATCGACCAGACGCGCGGCTGGTTCTACACCCTGATGGCCGTCGGCACGCTCGTCTTCGACAAGTCGAGCTACGAGAACGTGGTCTGCCTCGGTCACATCCTGGCCGAAGACGGTCGGAAGATGTCCAAGCACCTGGGGAACATCCTCCAGCCGATCCCGCTGATGGACGAGCACGGCGCCGACGCGGTCCGCTGGTTCATGGCGGCCGGCGGCTCGCCGTGGGCCGCCCGCCGGGTCGGCCACGGCACGATCCAGGAGGTGGTGCGCAAGACGCTGCTCACCTACTGGAACACCGTCGCCTTCCAGGCCCTGTACGCGCGCACCTCCGGCTGGGCGCCGAGCGCGGCGGACCCGGCCCCGGCCGACCGCCCGATCCTGGACCGCTGGCTGCTGGGCGAGCTGAACACCCTGGTCGAGCAGGTCACCGAGGCGCTGGAGTCCTTCGACACCCAGCGCGCCGGCAAGCTGCTGTCCGCCTTCGTCGACGACCTGTCCAACTGGTACGTGCGCCGCTCCCGCCGCCGCTTCTGGCAGGGCGACGCGGCGGCGCTGCGCACCCTCCACGAGACGGTCGAGACGGTCACCCGCCTGATGGCGCCGCTGACCCCGTTCATCACCGAGCGGGTCTGGCAGGACCTGGTCGTGCCGGTCACCCCGGACGCGCCGGACTCCGTGCACCTGTCGACGTGGCCGGTCGCCGACCGGGAGCTGATCGACCCGGCGCTGTCCCGGCAGATGACGCTGGTGCGCCGGCTGGTCGAGCTGGGCCGCGCCACCCGCGCCGAGTCCGGCGTGAAGACCCGTCAGCCGCTGTCCCGCGCGCTGGTGGCGGCGGCCGGGTTCGAGGAGCTGACCGAGGCGCTGCGCGCGCAGATCGCCGAGGAGCTCAACGTCTCCGCGCTGGCCTCGCTCTCCGAGGTGGGCGGTTCCCTGGTCGACACCACGGCCAAGGCCAACTTCCGGGCGCTGGGCAAGCGGTTCGGCAAGGGCGTGCAGGCCGTCGCCAAGGCGGTGGCCGAGGCCGACGCCGCGGCGCTGTCGCTCGCCCTGCGCGAGGGCACCGCCACCGTCGAGGTGGACGGCGAGACCGTCACCCTCGCCCCGGACGAGGTCATCATCACCGAAACCCCGCGCGAGGGCTGGTCGGTGGCCTCCGACGCGGGCGCGACCGTCGCCCTCGACCTGGAGATCACCCCGGAGCTGCGCCGGGCAGGCCTGGCCCGCGACGCGATCCGGCTCATCCAGGAGGCCCGCAAGAACAGCGGCCTGGACGTCGCCGACCGCATCGCGCTGCGCTGGGCGAGCACGGACGAGGAGGTCCGCACGGCGCTGTCCGAGCACTCCGCCCTCATCGCCGACGAGGTGCTCGCCACCGACTTCGCCACCGGTGAGGCCGACGGCACCTACGGCGAGCCCTTCACCGACGAGGGCCTGGGCCTGACCTTCCGCCTCCGCAAGACCGGGGCGTGAGCGGCTCTCAGGAGCCGCCGGGGACGGTGACGAACCCGGCATGACGGACGCGTTGACGGCGGCCGTGTCCCTTCGGGGGCACGGCCGCCGTCGGCGTTTTCCCAAGCCCGGGACATATCCGAGGCACTCGGGGATTCCGTTCTCGTCCCCCTCCGCGATTGCCGCATCGGAATGCCGCATTCCGGCCTCCCGCACCACCGGCCCATCCCACCGCACCGCCTGACGACCCCATACCCGGATTCGCCACATCACCGGATTCGTCCGACCATCCGTCCCGTGGCGGCATGCGTCCCTTTTCCCCGCCGCATTCCCCGTCCGGCCCATTCGTCACACCGCTGCGATTCCCCCGTTTCCGCACCGGAATTCACCACCATGGCCGGGACATATCGCTCGGTGAGGATTTCCGTATCGCGTGCTGATCCTGTTCCCGCGCGGAAACTCGTACGACCGCCCCGCATTCCCCGGAAAGGACCGGTCGATGACGCGCGGAACACAGGCGGAGACACCAACGGTTGACCGGCCCCGCCAAAAGGAACGGGCCGAACACGGTCAAGAAACCGGAAAAGGGCCGGGCCCCGAGGAAAATCCTCGGGGCCCGGCCCTGATCACCGACTTCTACGCCCTGCGGCCGGGCGTCAGTTGTCGTCCTCGTCGATGAGGAACCCGCGCATCGGCGACGGCGCCTGCTGCATCGGCTGCTGGCCCTGCGGCCGGACCGGTGCCATCGGCTGCGTCATCGCGGGCGACATCTGCTGCTGACCGCCGTAGGACGGACCGCCGCTGCCCGGGCCGCCGTGGCCGCCCATCGACTGACCCCCGCCCATGCTGTGGTTGCCACCCATGGACCCGGCGCTGGCCGAGGCCATCGACGGGGACGGCGGCAGCGACGGAGCCGACGGCGTCCGCGGCGGGGCGAGCGAGTCGTCCGCCTGGTTCTCCAGCTGGCGCAGCTGGCTCTCCAGGTAGGACTTCAGGCGGGTGCGGTACTCGCGCTCGAAGCCGCGCAGGTCCTCGACCTTGCGCTCCAGCGTGGCGCGGGCCGACTCCAGCGAGCCCATCGCGACGCGGTGCTTCTCCTGCGCGTCCCGCTCCAGCGCGTCGGCCTTGGCGCGGGCGTCGCGCTCCAGGCCCTCGGCGCGGCTGCGCGCCTCGCCGACGATCTTGTTGGCCTCGGAACGGGCCTCCGCGATCGCCTGGTCCGCGGTCTGCTGAGCCAGCGACAGCACGCGCGCGGCGCTGTCCCCACCCGGCGCCTGGGGGGCCGGCGGGAGCTGCTGCTGCGGACCACCCGGGCCGCCCATGGGGCCGCCCAGCGGGCCACCGGGGCCCATCGGGCCGGGACCGTGCGGACCCTGCGGTCCGTGTCCGCCGGGCCCGGCCGGCAGCTGCGGCGCCCCACCGGGCAGCTGGGGAGGACCGCCCAGCTGCTGCTGCGGGGGCACCGGCTGCGGTCCGGATATGGCGGCGGGCACGGGAGCCCCGGCACGCTGGTCCGGGCCCTGCGCCTCCTGCTGCTGCTTGCGCATGTTCTGCTGCTGCTGGTTCTGCGCGGCGGCGCGGGTGGCCGCGGCCAGCTTCGCGCGCAGGTCCTCGTTCTCGCGCAGCAGGCGGGTCAGTTCGGCTTCGACCTCGTCGAGGAAGGCATCGACCTCGTCCTCGTCATAGCCTTCTCGGAGGCGGACGGTCGTGAACTGTTTGTTCCGCACGTCCTCGGGGGTCAACGGCATCTCTACTTCACCTCAACGTAGTCGTCGGCAATCGGCAAGACCGTATCGTTCACACCCCGAACACCGTCCTCACGACGGTAATCAGGATGTAGACGATGATCATCAATACGAAGAAGGACAGGTCGAGCGCCACGCCCCCGAGACGCAGCGGCGGAATGACCCGCCGCAGAAGCTTGAGTGGCGGATCGGTGACAGTGTAGGTGGCCTCCAGAACGACCACCATTGGCTTGCCTGGTTGCCATGAACGGGCGAACTGGAACACGTAGTCCATCACCAGTCGGAAGATCAACACGATCAGGAAGCAGTACAACGCGATGTAGATCACCTGACCAGCGATGCCCATCTCGCGTTTCCCTCTCCCCTTGCCTCGTGTCGGCCTCGCGGCCCTGGTGTGCCCGGTGTTGCGTCTCAGCTCTGGTTGAAGAACCCGCCCTCTGCGATCCGGGCCTTGTCCTCCGCCGTGACATCGACGTTAGCAGGCGACAACAGGAACACCTTCTGTGTCACCCGTTCAATACTTCCGTGCAGACCGAAGACCAAACCGGCCGCAAAGTCGACAAGTCGCTTCGCGTCCGTGTCGTCCATCTCCGTGAGATTCATGATCACCGGAGTGCCCTCGCGGAAGTGTTCCCCGATGGTACGGGCTTCGTTGTACGTCCGCGGGTGCAGCGTGGTGATGCGGTACGGCTCCCGCTCGGACACAACCTTGGGCATGATCACCGGTGCGTTCTTCTCCAGATTCGGACGGTCGGGTGTGATGGACGCCACGGGGGCAATTCGTGCGGGACGTCCGTTTTCTGACGCCAAGGGAGTGGCTTCACGCTGCGCCGGCGGCGGCACGACCCTGACCGGTTCGTCCCGTTCCACGTGCTGCTCCGTCGGTGCGGGATGCTGCTGCCGCCGGTTCCGGTCGGGCTCCGGGTCGAGCTCGGGCTCGAACTCGTCGTCGGGGTCGAATCCCCGGCCGTCGTACCCATCGTCCTCCACGAGGCCGAGGTAGACCGCCATCTTGCGCATCGCGCCGGCCATTCTCTGCGTCCTCCGCTCTGTGGTGGATCGGGTCCGTCACCGGGGGCCCTGAATCCACTCGGTCTGCCCACCTATTGGCGGTAATGACCATATTTTGTGCTGTGGTCCGACTTGCTTGGTGACGTTACCCGAGCCGGGGTCGTACGCCGAGTACCGCCGTACCGACGCGTACATGTGTCGCACCGGCCATCACCGCCTCTTCGAGGTCCCCGCTCATGCCCGCCGAGACCATGTTCGCAGTCGGATGGTCCGCGCGCAGGCTTGCCGAGATTTCCATCAGACGCTCGAACGCGGCCAGTTGGCGGCCCGCGTACGGACCCGCCAGCGGAGCCACCGTCATGAGACCGGCCACCCGCAGCCCTTCGGCCCCGGCGATCGCCTCCGCCAGCGCCGGCACCCCGTCCGGAGCCACCCCGCCACGCTCCCCCCGCTCGCCCGACTCGGCGTCAAAAGCCACCTGGATCAGGCAGCCCAGCTCGCGGCCGGCCCGCACGGCCTCCTTCGACAGCGCGGAGACCAGCTTGGTCCGGTCGACCGACTGCACGATATCGGCGTAACCGGTCACGCTGCGGACCTTGTTCGTCTGAAGCTGTCCGACGAAGTGCCAGGTAAGGGGCAGATCCGTACATGCCGCGGCCTTCGGCGCCGCGTCCTGGTCGCGGTTCTCGGCGACGTGACGGACCCCCAGCTCCGCGAGCAGGCGAACGTCACTCGCGGGGTAGGTCTTGGTGACCACGATCAGGGTCACCTCGTCGCGGTCGCGGCCGACCTTGGCGCAGGCGGCGGAGATACGGTTCTCCACCGCGGCCAGGTTGTCCGCCAATTGGGTTCTGCGGTCCGTCACAGCTCAGCCGTCCAGCCATACGTAGCTCGCGAGCCGCCCCGTCGTGCGGTCGCGCCGATAGGAGAAGTGGTCCGCGGACTCCCGCGTGCAGATGTGGGAATGCTCACGGATTTCCACCCCGAAAGGGGCCAGTTGGGCCCTAATCCCCGCGGCCATGTCCACCGCCGGGGTGCCCCAGCTCGTCGTCGACCAGGCCTCGGGCACCACCGCGGCGACCTCGTCGCGCATCGCCTCGGGCACCTCGTAACAGCGCCCGCAGACCGCGGGACCGGTGTGGGCGACGATCCGCCCGGGCTCGGCGCCCAGTTCCAGCATGGCCTCGGCCATCGCCGGGACCACCCCGGCCACCAGCCCCGGCCGCCCCGCGTGGGCCGCGCCCGCGACCCCGGCGACCGGGTCGGCCAGCAGCACCGGAGTGCAGTCGGCGGTCAGCACCGCCAGCGCCAGTCCCCGACGGGCCGTCACCACCGCGTCCACGCGCGGCGCGGGGCGCTCGCCCCACGGCCCGTCCACCACGGCCACGTCCCGGCCGTGGACCTGGTTCATCCAGACCACCGCGGCCGGGTCCAGGCCCAGCGCGGCGGCGGCCCGCTCGCGGTTGGTCCGCACGGCGCCGGGGTCGTCGCCAACCGCGCCGCCGAGGTTCAGCTCCGCATACGGAGCGGCGCTCACCCCGCCCCACCGGTCGGTGAAGGCGAAGTGCGCGCCGCTCGTGTCCTTCGTCAGCACCCTGTGCTGCTGCGCTATCACCGGGACGTCGGCTACTTCAGGAAGTCGGGGACGTCCAGCTCCTCCGCCGTGGTGTCCGCGTACGACGGCCGGGCCGGCGGAACCTGCGGGGAGGAGGCCGGGGGCGGCGGGACCTCGCCCAGCGACGACTTCTCGGCCTGGACCGGCTCCTCGTCGCGCACGGGCAGCGCGCCCAGGCCCCCGTAGGAGGGGGTGCGCGGCTCGGCGGCCGGGGCCGGGCGGCTCGGGGCCGGCGCGGGCTCGTCGCGCTTGGTCGAGCCGGAGCCCAGGACGGTGTCCCGGCGGGCCGGCGGCTGGCCGCCGTCGAACCCGGCGGCGATGACGGTCACCCGGACCTCGTCGCCCAGCGCGTCGTCGATGACCGCGCCGAAGATGATGTTGGCCTCCGGGTGCGCGGCCTCGCTGACGAGCTGCGCGGCCTCGTTGATCTCGAAGAGACCGAGGTCGGAGCCGCCGGAGATGGACAGCAGCACACCGCGGGCGCCGTCGATGGACGCCTCTAGGAGCGGCGAGGAGATCGCCATCTCCGCGGCGGCCACCGCGCGGTCGTCGCCGCGGGCGGAGCCGATGCCCATCAGGGCCGAGCCCGCCTCGGACATCACGGACTTGACGTCGGCGAAGTCGAGGTTGATCAGGCCGGGGGTGGTGATCAGGTCGGTGATGCCCTGGACACCGGAGAGCAGGACCTGGTCCGCGGACTTGAAGGCGTCCAGCACGCTCACCTGGCGGTCCGAGATGGACAGCAGACGGTCGTTGGGGATGACGATGAGGGTGTCGACCTCTTCGCGGAGGCTGGCGATGCCGTCCTCCGCCTGGTTGGCGCGCCGACGGCCCTCGAAGGTGAACGGACGGGTGACCACACCGATCGTCAGGGCGCCCAGCGAGCGGGCGATGTTGGCCACGACGGGGGCGCCACCGGTGCCGGTGCCGCCGCCCTCGCCCGCGGTCACGAAGACCATGTCGGCGCCCTTGAGGACCTCCTCGATCTCCTCGCGGTGGTCCTCGGCCGCCTTGCGGCCGACGTCCGGGTTCGCGCCGGCGCCGAGTCCGCGCGTCATCTCGCGGCCGACGTCGAGCTTGACGTCGGCGTCGCTCATCAGCAACGCCTGCGCGTCGGTGTTGATCGCGATGAACTCGACGCCCTTGAGCCCGACCTCGATCATCCGGTTGATGGCGTTCACGCCACCGCCGCCGATGCCGACGACCTTGATGACTGCGAGGTAGTTCTGCGGTGCTGCCACGTCGAAGGCCTCTCGCCTCGAGTTACGTGTCGCCGCCTCACCTTTTGTGAGGGCGCCGACTGATGCCGATTGGGACGGTCCGTGTTCGCCGACCCGAACCCTAACGTTGAACTTTAGGGTTACCTGTATCTGTGTTCCTTGGGTTCTTTGGAACGAGACACTAAGTCGACAAGCCGCGCGCGTTCAACGAACACGCCGAACCTCCCGTTTTTCTTTTCACCCTATGTGATCACCCGTAGTGGTAGCCATCCAGGGTGCTGGCCTGCGACGGAGAACGTCAACTGCGCGAGGCGGCGGGGGCGCTGGGCACACTGACGTCGAAGTGCCGCGCCCCGCGTGCCGCTTTCAGCAGCGCGGCGAACACCCGGGCCTTGGCCTCACCTTGTTCGCCGCTGCCCCACGCCACCGTCCGATCCCCCGTCAGTTCCAGCGTGAGGGAATCGTACGAGCGCACCCGGACCGCCCGGACATCCCGGTGCATTCTCTCCGGAAGCGCCGCGATCACCCCGGCCGCCTCGCGGCGCAGCCGGGCAATACCAAAACGGCGCAAACTCGGAGATTCGTCAGCGTCCATCACGAGCAGCGGGACGCCTTGGGGTGCGGCGGAAACCGTCGCGAAACGAACCCCTTCGTCGTCCACTTGGACAAATCCGTCACCCGTTCGTTCCACGACTTCCGGCGTTCTTTCGGTCACTTTCAGACCGATTCCGTGCGGCCAGGAGCGGACGATGTCCACGGTTTTGACGCGCGGCAGCGCGGCCCGCACCCGGGCGGCGACCGCTTCGGTGTCCACGGACACCAAGGGCGTGTCCATCGGCACCGCCGCGGCCTTGACGACCTCATCGTCCGTCAGAACCCGCGTCCCGGAGGCCGTGACGCGGGTGACGCGCAACCAGGAAGAGCCGTACAGCGCCCAGCCGCCGAACCCGGCCGCGACCGCGACCAGCACCGCGACGGCGATCATCGTGCGGCGCCGGGGCAGCCGATCCCGGAGGGCGGCCGGGCGCCGCTTGCCGGGGGGCCGCTTGCCTGGAGGCCGGCGCGGGGAGCGCGAGCCGGACGCGCGCGACGCGTCCGACGAACGGGACGCGTTCGTCTTCCGTCCGCCGCGTCGGGCGGTCGTCGGTCCGGCCACGCTCCCACTCCTTCCAGGTAGCACCCACGAAATTTCGCGGGTGCTACATAGCACCCCTCAATTTGAAGGGTGCTATGCCCGGTATTACCCGTTCCGATACGCCGAAACCGCCTCGTACACCATCCCCACCAACAAATCATCCGCATCCCGGCGCCCGAATTCGGAAGCCGCGCGGGACATCTCGTAAAGACGGTGGGCGTCGGCGAGCACCGGCAGGACGTTGCCCTGCACCCATTCCGGGGTGAGCTGGGCGTCGTCGACGAGCAGGCCGCCGCCGGCGTTGACCACCGGCTGGGCGTTCAGCCGCTGCTCGCCGTTGCCGATGGGCAGCGGGACGTACGCGGCGGGCAGCCCGACGGCGGAGAGTTCGGCGACGGTCATCGCGCCCGCGCGGCAGAGCATCATGTCCGCCGCGGCGTACGCGAGGTCCATCCGGTCCACGTACGGTACCGGGACATAGGGCGGCATCCCGGGCATGTTGTCGACGCGCGGCATCTCGTTCTTGGGGCCGACCGCGTGCAGCACCTGAATGCCGGAGCGCTGGAGCGCGGGGACGCTGGCCTGGATGACCTCGTTCAGGCGGCGGGCGCCCTGCGAGCCGCCGGAGACCAGCAGCGTCGGCAGGTTCGGGTCCAGGCCGAAGGCGGCGCGCGCCTCGGGGCGGACGGCCGCGCGGTCCAGGGTGGCGATGGAGCGGCGCAGCGGGATGCCGACGTAGCGGGCGCCGCGCAGCTTGCTGTCGGGCGTGCTGACGGCGACGTACTTGGCGTACCGCGAGCCGATCTTGTTGGCCAGGCCGGGGCGCGCGTTGGCCTCGTGGACGATGATCGGGACGCCGCGCCGCTTGGCCGCCAGGTAGCCGGGCAGCGCCACGTAACCGCCGAACCCGACCACGCAGTCCGCCTTGGTGCGCTCCAGGATCTGCTCGGCCGCCTTGATGGTGCCGCGCAGCCGCCCGGGGACGGTGATCAGCTCGGGGGTGGGCTTGCGCGGCAGTGGCACGGCCGGGATCAGGCCGAGTTCGTAGCCCCGCTCGGGTACGAGGCGGGTCTCCAGTCCGCGCTCCGTGCCGAGTGCCGTGATCCCCACGGTCGGGTCCTGCCTGCGCAGGGCGTCCGCGAGGGCGAGCGCGGGCTCGATGTGGCCGGCGGTCCCCCCACCGGCGAGTACGACATGCACCGAAATTCACCGCTCTCCGGACGGTCGCTTCTTGACGCGCCGTCTCATCGTCTTCCGTCTCACCCCAGCCCGCTTCCGGCCGAAGCCGAGCTTCCTGCCGAAAACAGACTGCCGCATGGCCAGTGCCGCCCGTGCAGCGGGCTCGTCTCGCGCGAAGGCGATCAGCAGACCGATGGCGAACATGGTCGGCAGCAGGGCGGAGCCCCCGTAGGAGAACAGCGGGAGCGGGACCCCGGCGATCGGCAGCAGTCCGAGCACCGCACCGATGTTGACCACGGCCTGCGCCATGATCCAGGTGGTGACCCCTCCCGCGGCGTATCTCACGAAGGGGTCCTCCGTGCGTCCGGCCACGCGGATACCCGCATAGCCTAGAGCGGCGAAGAGGGCGAGCACCGACAGCGTCCCCGCCAGTCCCAGTTCCTCCCCGGTGATGGCGAAGATGAAGTCGGTGTGCGGTTCGGGCAGTTCGCCCCATTTTTCCACACTCGCGCCGAGCCCCGAACCGAAGAGGCCGCCGGAGGCCAGCGCGTAGATGCCGTGGAGGGCCTGCCAGCACGCGTCCCCCGGCCCGGTGTCGGTGGGCAGCACGCAGCCGAGCCGGGACATCCGGTTGGCGCTGGTCTTGATGAGCAGCACTCCTATGACGGTCGCGGCGGCCAGGACGCCCGCGAACAGCCGCGTCGGAGCGCCCGCCAGCCACAGCAGCCCGAACAGGATCGCGGTGAGGATGATGGCGGTGCCCATGTCGCCGCCCAGCATGATCAGGCCGAGCAGCAGGAACGCCACCGGGATCAGCGGGACCAGGAGGTGCTTCCACTGGCCGAGCAGCTTCTTGTCCTGCTTGCGGGCCAGCAGGTCGGCGCCCCACATCACCAGCGCCAGCTTGCCGAACTCGCTGGGCTGCAACTGGAAGGGGCCGCCCAGGTTGATCCAGTTCTGGTTGCCGTTGATCTCGACCCCTATGCCGGGGACCTGCACCAGGCACATGAAGAAGACGGAGACCGCCAGCAGCGGGTACGCCAGCATCCGGTGCAGCCGGACCGACAGCCGCCCGGCGACCACCAGCAGGACCCCGCCGATGACCGCGGCCAGCAACTGCTTGCGGAAGAAGAAGCTCGGCGCGAGCCCGTAGCGCAGCGCCTGGATCTGGGACGCCGAGTAGACCATCACCAGACCCAGCAGTGTGATCAGCAGACTGCCGCCGAGGATCAGGTAATAGGCCATCAGCGGCCGGTCCCAGGCGCGCTTCGCGCGGGCGTACAGCCGCAGCGGGCCCCCGCCGGAGCGGGGGCCACGTGGTGCGGGGGCGGGGCGCGGCGCCGCCTTCGCCGATCGGGCCGTCATTCTCGTCCCCTCCCGGGTGGACTGCGCCGTACGTCCGCGACGGCGACGGGGACGTACGGACCTACCGCGCGGTCAGCTCGCGGACCGCCTCGGCGAAGGCCTCGCCCCTCTTGTTGTAGTTGACGAACATGTCCATCGAGGCGCAGGCGGGCGCCAACAGGACCGTGTCGCCCGGCTTCGCCAGCCGCGACGCCTCCCGGACCGCCTCGGACATCGCCCCAGTGTCGGTCCGGCCGAGGTCGACCACCGGCACATCCGGGGCGTGTCGCGCCAGGGCGTCGCGGATCAGCGCGCGGTCGGCGCCCATGAGGACCGCGCCGCGCAGCCGCGGCGCGGCCTTGGCGACCAGCTCGTCGAAGGTCGCGCCCTTGGCGAGGCCGCCGGCGATCCACACGATGTGCTCGTAGGCCGCCAGCGACGCCTCGGCGGCGTGGGTGTTGGTGGCCTTGGAGTCGTCGATGTAGGTGACGCCGTCGTGCTCGGCGACGTGCGCGATGCGGTGCGCGTCGGGCCGGAAGGCGCGCAGGCCCTCCCGCACGGAGCGGGGCTGGACGCCGTAGGCGCGCGCCAGCGCCGCCGCCGCGAGGGCGTTGGCGACGTTGTGTGGCGCGGCCGGGGTGATGTCGGCGACCTCCGCCAGCTCCTGGGCCTGCTGCTGCCGGTTCGGCACGAAGGCGCGGTCGACGAGGATGCCCTCGACGACGCCCAACTGGGAGGGGCCCGGGGTGCCGAGGGTGAAGCCGATCGCCCGGCAGCCCTCCTCGACATCGGCCGCGCGGACCAGGTTCTCGGTCGCCGGGTCGGCCGTGTTGTAGACGCAGGCGATGGTGTTGCCCTCGTAGATGCGGCCCTTGTCGGCGGCGTACGCCTCCATGGAGCCGTGCCAGTCCAGGTGGTCCGGCGCGAGGTTGAGCACCGCGGCGGAGTGCGCGCGCACGGAGGGCGCCCAGTGCAGCTGGTAGCTGGAGAGCTCGACGGCCAGCACGTCGTACGGCTCGTCGGAGAGCACCACGTCCACCAGCGGCACCCCGATGTTGCCGACGGCGGCGGTGCGCAGCCCCTCGGCCTCCAGGATGGCGGCGAGCATCCGCACCGTCGTGGTCTTGCCGTTGGTGCCGGTGACCGCGAGCCAGGGCGGGGCGTCCGGGCCGCGCAGCCGCCAGGCCAGCTCCACGTCGCCCCACACGGGGACGCCGGCGGCCTCGGCCGCCAGGAAGAGCGGGCTGGTGGGCTTCCAGCCGGGGGTGGTGACGACCAGTTCGGTGCCCTCGGGGAGGGTGTCGCCGTCGCCGAGGCGGACGGTGACGCCCAGTTCCTCCAGGGGGGCGGCCTCGGCGCGCTGCCGCTCGCCGTCGCTGCCGTTGACGACGGTGACGGCGGCGCCGAGGCCGGCCAGGGCGCGGGCGGCGGGGACGCCGCTCACGCCGAGGCCGGCGACGGTCACGCGCAGGCCGGCGAAGTCCTCGAAGGGTGCCGTGGTCACTTGGCCGCCTGCCATCCGCCGTAGAAGATGCCGAGGCCGACGATCACGCACATGCCCTGGATGATCCAGAATCTGACCACCACCAGGACTTCGCTCCAGCCTTTCAGTTCGAAGTGATGCTGGAGTGGCGCCATCCGGAAGACCCGCTTGCCGGTGAGCCGGAACGATCCGACCTGGATCACCACGGACATGGTGATGAGGACGAACAGACCGCCCAGGACGGCCAGCAGGAGCTCGGTGCGGGAGCAGATCGCCAGGCCGGCGAGCGCGCCGCCCAGGGCCAGCGAGCCGGTGTCGCCCATGAAGATCTTGGCGGGCGAGGTGTTCCACCACAGGAAGCCGAAGCAGGCGCCCATCAGGGCGGAGGCCACCACCGCGAGGTCGAGCGGGTCGCGGACCTCGTAGCAGCCGGGCCCGGCGGTGAGCGCGTTGCCGCAGGACTCCTGGTGCTGCCAGATGCCGATGAAGGTGTACGCGCCGAAGACCATCACCGAGGCGCCGGTGGCCAGGCCGTCGAGGCCGTCGGTGAGGTTCACGCCGTTGGACATCGCCAGGATCATGAACAGCGCCCAGATCACGAAGATCACGGGGCCGATCTGCCAGCCGAAGTCCTGGGTGAAGGACAGCCGGTCGGAGGCCGGGGTCTGCCCACGCTGGTCGGCGAACTGGAGCGAGAGCACCGCGAAGGCGATGCCGACGATGAGCTGGCCGGCCATCTTCGCCTTGGCCCGCAGACCGAGCGAACGCTGCTTGACGATCTTGATGTAGTCGTCGAGGAAGCCCACCAGGCCCATGCCCGCCATCAGGAACAGCACCAGCACACCCGAGAAGGTGGGGTCGCTGCTCGTGATGACCTTGGTCAGCGCGTACGCGATGATCGTGGCCAGGATGAAGGCGATGCCACCCATGGTGGGCGTACCGCGCTTGCTGTGGTGGTCGCGCGGGCCGTCGTCACGGATGTACTGGCCGTAGCCCTTGCGGGCCAGCAGCTTGATCAGCACCGGGGTACCGATCAGGGTCAGGAAGAGCCCGATCATTCCGGAGAAGAGGATCTGCTTCATCGAGTTCATCGGGTGGCGGCCCCGCCCTCGGCACTCATGGCACCCTCGCCGTCCAGCAATGCCGCGGCGACCCGTTCCAGGCCGGCCGACCTGGACGCCTTGACCAGCACGACGTCACCCGGCCGCAATTCGTTGCGCAGCAGGTCGATCGCCGCCCGCGTGTCGGACACGTGCACCGACTCCTCACCCCACGAACCCTCGTTCTTGGCACCCATGTCGAGCCACGCCGCTTCCGCGCCGCCGACCGCCACGAGCTTGCTGACGTTGAGCCGGACGACCAGGCGTCCGACCGCGTCGTGTTCGGCGAGTGACTCCCCGCCCAGCTCGGCCATCTCGCCGAGCACCGCCCACGTACGACCCCCGCGTGCCTGGGAGGCCCGGCCCATGGCGGCCAGCGCGCGCAGCGCGGCTCGCATGGATTCGGGGTTCGCGTTGTAGGCGTCGTTGACGACCGTCACGCCGTCCGCGCGCTCGGTGACCTCCATCCGCCACCGCGAGAGCGTGCCGGCTTCGGAGAGCGCGGTGGCGATCTCGTCTGCGGGCATGCCGAGCACATGGGCGACGGCGGACGCGGCGAGCGCGTTCGACACGTGGTGCTCACCGTACAGCCGCATGGTCACCTCGCCGCACCCGGAGGGTGTGTGCAGCGTGAACGCCGGCTGTCCCTGGTCGGTGAGGCGGACGTTCTCGGCGCGCACCTCGGCGTCCGGGGACTCGCCGAAGAAGATCGTACGGGCCCGCGTGCGGGGCGCCATCGCGCGGACGTACGGGTCGTCGGCGTTGAGGATCGCCACGCCACCCTGATCGGCCGCGGGCAGCGCCTCGACCAGCTCGCCCTTGGCCTGGGCGATCTGCTCCCGGCCGCCGAACTCGCCGATGTGCGCGCTGCCGACGTTCAGGACCAGGCCGATGCGCGGCGGCGTCAGTTCGGCGAGGTAGCGGATGTGGCCGACGCCGCGGGCACCCATCTCCAGGACGAGGTGCTCGGTCGTGCTGTCGGCGCGCAGCGCGGTGACGGGCAGGCCGATCTCGTTGTTGAGGTTCCCGGCCGGGCACACGGTGGGGCCCAGGCGGGACAGGAGCTGGCCGATCAGGTCCTTGGTGCTGGTCTTTCCGGCCGAGCCGGTGAGCCCGACGACGGTGGTGCCCAGCCGCTCGACGACGGCGCGGGCCAGCGCGCCGAGCGCGGCCACGACGTCGTCCACGACGATCGCGGGCACGCCGACGGGGCGGGTGGCCAGGACGGCCGCGGCGCCGCTCTCCACGGCGCGGCGGGCGAAGTCGTGGCCGTCCACGCGCTCGCCGGCGAAGGCGGCGAAGAGGCTGCCGGGGGTCACCTCACGGGAGTCGATGACGACCGGGCCGGTGACCCGGGCGTCGGGGTCCGGTATGTCGTGCTGCTGCCCGCCGACGATGCCCGCGATCTCGGAGAGGGACAGGGAGATCACAGGTCACCCCCGGCCGTGGGCGTCAGGAACCGGTGGAAGGGTTGTGCGCGCATGGCGGTGTGTCATCCCTGGTGGTTCGGCTGTTTCTGCGGCGCCACCGAAGCCTCGACGGCCTCGCGCAGCACCTGACGGTCGTCGAAGGGGCGGACCACTCCGGCGATGTCCTGGCCCTGCTCGTGGCCCTTTCCGGCGACGAGCACGGTGTCACCGGGCTCGGCGCGGGCGACGGCGGCGGCGATCGCGGCGGCCCGGTCCTCCAGGACCAGGACGGTGCCGCGTTCGTGGGCGGGCACCTCCGCGGCGCCCGCGAGCATGGTGGCGAGGATCGCGAGGGGGTCCTCGGAACGGGGGTTGTCGGAGGTCAGGACGGCCGTGTCGGCGAGGCGGGCCACCGCGGCCCCCATGGGGGCGCGCTTTTGCGCGTCGCGGTCGCCACCGCAGCCGAGCACGGCGTGCAGCCGTCCCTCGGTGACCTTGCGCAGGGCGCGCAGGACCGATTCGACGGCGTCGGTCTTGTGGGCGTAGTCCACCACGGCCAGGTACGGCTGGCCGGCGTCCACCCGCTCCAGGCGGCCGGGCACGCCCGGGACGGCCGCGACGCCGTCGGCGGCGGTCTGCGGGTCGATCCCGGCGACGACCAGCGCCGTGATGGCGGCGAGCGCGTTCGCGACGTTGAACGGCCCGGGGATGGGCGCGGCGGCCCGCACGGACCGCCCCTGGGGCCCCAGGACGGTGAACGTCGAGCCGAGCGCGCCCACCTGGACGTCCACGGCGCGCCAGTCGGCGTCCGGGTGGCCCTCGGCGGAGAACGTGGTGACCGGCACCTCGGACTCCCCCGCGGCCAGCCGCCTGCCGTACTCGTCGTCGAGGTTGACCACGCCGGCGCGGCTGCGGGCCTTGGTGAACAGCTGGGCCTTGGCCTGGAAGTAGTCCTCCATCCCGGAGTGGAACTCCATGTGCTCCGGGCTGAGGTTGTTGAAGACGGCGACATCGAAGACGCAGCCGTCCACCCGGCCCAGGACCAGCGCGTGGCTGGAGACCTCCATGGCCAGCGAGGTGACGCCGCGCTCGCGCATGACGGCGAACAGCGCCTGCAGGTCCGTGGCTTCGGGGGTGGTGCGCTCCGACTTCAGGCGCTCGTCGCCGATCCGGGTCTCGACGGTGCCGATGAGGCCCGTGAGGCCGCCGGTGGCACCGGCCGCCGCGCGCAGCCCGCCCTCCATCAGGTAGGCGGTGGTGGTCTTGCCGGACGTGCCGGTGATCCCGATCCGCAGCAGGCCCTCGCCGGGCTCTCCGTAGATGCCCGCCGCGAGCGCGCCCATCCTGGCGCGCGGGTCGTCCACGACCAGGACGGGCAGCCCGGTCGCCGCCGCCCGGTCGTGCCCGGCGGCGTCGGTCAGGACCGCGGCGGCGCCCAGGCGGGCGGCCTGGGCTGCGAAGTCGGCGCCGTGGAAGCGGGCGCCGGGCAGCGCCGCGTACAGGTCGCCCGGACGCACCGCCCGCGAGTCGTGGGTGATGCCGGTGACCGGGACGTCGGCGTCCGCCGGGGCCGGGGTGCCCAGCCGCCGCGCGAGGTCCGCCAGGGGGGTGGCGGTGACCTGCTCGGGGCGGGGCGCTCCCGGGTACGTACCGGGGGCGTCCTTCTGGGCGTGGGGAGAGGGATCAGCTTGTGACACGGCCGTGAGCGTACCGGGCGGAACGGGCCCGGGGCGAAGCGAGGCCCGCCCTCGGGCGCGGTCGCCGGTGCCGGAAGTGATCGTGGTCACGGGGAAACTGCCTCGTCCTCAGGTGCCCGGCCGGAAGGTGACCGGCAGCCGCGGGGGCTGGGTGCCGCTCGGCGGAACCTGGAGGGTCTTCAGCGCGAACTCCATGACCCGCTTGTAGATCGGGCCGCACACCTGGCCGCCGAAGTAGCTGCCCCGGGTGGGGTTCTGCACGGCGCAGTAGACGGTGACGCGCGGCTGGTCGGCGGGCGCGAAGCCGGCGAAGGAGGCGGTGTAGCCCCGGTAGCGGCCCGTTTTGGGGTCCACCCGGTTGGACGTGCCGGTCTTGCCGCCGACCCGGTAGCCCTCGATCTTCGCCTTCTCGCCGGTGCCCTCCTCGTCGTCGACCACGGATTCGAGCATCTGTGCCAGTGTCCGGGCGGTCTTCTCGCTGATCACCCGGGTCCGCTCGGGCTTGGGCGCGGGGGTGTACCGGCCGTCCGGGCCGGTGGTGCCGCGCGTGAGGGTGGGGGTGATCCGCTCGCCGCCGTTGGCGATCGTGGAGTACACGGACGCGGCCTGGACGGCGTTCAGGGACAGGCCCTGCCCGAAGGGGATCGTGTACTGCTGCGAGGTGCTCCACGTCTGCGGCGGGGCCAGGATGCCCGCCGTCTCGCCGGGGAAGTGCAGCCCGGTGGGCCGCCCGATCCCGAACTTGCTCAGGTAGGAATACAGCACCTTGTTGGCTTCCGCGCGGGTCTTGCCCAGCTGTTCGGTCGCCAGGATGGTGCCGATGTTGCTCGATTTGGCCAGGACACCGTTGAGGGTCAGGTGCCAGGTGGGGTGATCGATGTCGTCCGAAAACAGCCGGTCGCCCCGGTGCAGCCGGTTGGGGACGGTCACCCTGGTGGCGGGCGTCGCGGCGCCCTCCTCCAGGACCGCCGCCATCGACATGACCTTGCTGGTGGAGCCGGGTTCGTACGCGTCCGAGAGCGCGGCGTTGCCCAGCGCCTCCGGGTCCGCCTTCGAGATGTCGTTGGGGTCGAAACCAGGCGAATTGGCCAGGGCCAGGATTTCGCCACTCCGGGCGTCCTGGACGACGACGTAACCGCGGTCCGCGCCCGATTCGGCCACCTGGCGGCTGATGGCCTGCTGGGCCATCCACTGGATGTCGCGGTCCAGCGTCAGCTCGACGTTGGTGCCGGGCACCGCCGGCTGCTCCTGGTTGTCGGCGGTGGGCACCCGGCGGCCCCCGGACTGCGCGTACAGGAGCGTGCCGTCCTTGCCGGCGAGCTGCCGGTCCAGCCGCGCCTCCAGGCCGCCCGCGCCCCGGCCCTCGCTGTTGACGAAGCCGAGCACGCCGGAGGCCAGGTCGTGGTTCGGGTAGACGCGCTTGCTGTGCTTGTCCGCGAAGACGCCCACCAGGACGTTGGGCCGCAGCTTGGCCGGGTCGAGCGCGGGCGCCTTGGCGTCGTCCTCGTCCTTCTTCTCCTTGGCGGCCTGGGCGGCGGCGCGCCGGGCCTCCCGCTCGGCCCGCGCGGCCTTGCCCTCCAGCTCGTTGCGCAGGTCCTTGATCCGCTTCCAGACCTGCGGGCTCTGCTGCTTGGAGAGCAGGACGTAGCGCGCGGAGGACTTGGAGAGCTTCTTGGCCAGCGTCGCCTCGTCCTCGTGGAGGATCGGCGCGAGCAGGGCGGCGGCCCGCTGCGGCGCGTCCGTGATCCTGATCTTGTCGGGCGCGAGCAGGCTGGGATCGGCGGTGATGTCGTACGCGTCCACGGTGGCGGCCAGGTGCACGCCGTTCCGGTCGGTGATCGCGCCGCGTTCGGCCGCCAGCTTGACCGGTACGTACCGGTTCTCGTTGGCCTTGGCCGCGTAGGCGCCGGCGTCCACCACCTGCACCTGGATCAGCCGGACGACGAAGACCAGCAGCACCAGCGTGAGCGCCAGCGAGACCAGCCGCAGCCGCGGACGCGGACTGGCCAGCCGCAACGCCGTCGCACCGGGGCGGGCCGGAGGGCGCTTGGCGGGCGGGCGCTGGGCCGGGGGGCGTTTGGAGGAGGACGCCGATCCGGACGGGGATGCTTGCGCGGCTTTGTTCCCCTTGGCCGTGTTAGCCGCGTTGGCCGCTTTGGTTGCGCCTGCCGCCTTCGCTGCGCCTGCCGCTTTGGCCGTGCTTGCCGCGGAAGCGTTTGTGCGCGACGGGGCCGAGGCGGGACGGCGTGCGCCTGATGCCTGGGCAGGGGGCTCACCCACGGGCAGCCGCTTGGTGGCGGGGGGCTTAGCGGGCGGTGTTCCGGACGCCGATGCCTTGGTGGAGGGGCGGGAGGCTTGGGGAGGGCGTGCGGGCTGGGTACGGGAGGTGCCCTGCGCGCGGCTTCGGGAGGTGCCCTGCGCGCGGGAGGAGGGCTGGGAGCGGGACCCGGCCTGGCCCTTCGCGCCCTGGCTCTGGGAGGTGCTCTGACTCTGGGGCCTGCCCTGTGTACGCGGGGTGCCCTGCGAGCGAGAGGCGCTCGTCGAACGGGGGCCGCTCTGGAGCCGGGAGGCGTCCTGCGCCCGTGGGGTGCGCGCGTCCCGCTGGGTGCCTTGGGAGCGCTCGGCGCCGCTCTGAGGGCGGCGGGGGCGCTGGCCGTTTTGTTGCGGTCGCGGGTCGCCCTGCTGGGGCCGCTGGCTGCTTTGTTGCGGTCGATGGCCGTCTTGCTGCGAGCGCTGGCTGTTTTGTTGCGGTCGCGGGTCGCCCTGCTGGGGGCGCTGGCCGTTTCGTTGCGGTCGCTGGCTGCCATCTTGCGGGCGCTGGCCGCTTTGTTGCGGGCGCCGGCCGCCGTCCTGGCGGTTCCGGCCGGGTTGGGCCGGCCGGGGTACGCGGCGGTCGCCGTCCTGAGGACGGCCGTCCGAGGAACGCGGGTCCCGGGAGCGCGGGTTCTTGGGGTCGGTCATGGGGACGCCGCCTTGTCGGGCCGGCCCGGAGGAGCGGACGGGGCGAAGGGGTCGGACGGGCTCAGGTACGACGGAACGGGAGCGATCAGGACGGACGCCCCGCCGGTGGCCTCGTTCGGCTTGCCGCGGACCGTCCCGTCCGGCTCCAGGAAGGCCGGGTTGCCGCCGGGCACCATGCCCAGCTCACGGGCGCGCCGTTCCAGCGCCCCGGGAGCGGAGTAGGAGTCCACTTCCTGCTGGAGCGCCTGCCGCTCGTCCGTCAGCTCCTCGGTCTTCTTCTGGAGCTTGCTCAGTTCGAACGAGCCCTGGTTGAGGGCCGAATTGAGCAGCAGCAAGGAGATCAGCCCGGAGCCGAGCAGGACGACGACCAGGAAGACGAAGGGCGTACGCGCGGGGGAGCCCGTACGGGACGGGAACAGCCCGGCGAGGCGTGGCGCCCCGCCGCGTGACCGCCCCGCCCCGCTCACGCGATGTCCTCGCGAACGCGCTGCGCGCCGCGCAGCCGGGCGGGGGCGGCCCGCCGGTTCTCGGCGATCTCCTGCTCCGTGGGCAGTTCGGCGCCGCGGGTCAGCAGCTTCAGGCGCGGCTGGTACTGCTCCGGTACGACCGGCAGGCCGGGCGGCGCGGTGTTGGCCGCGCCGGCCGCGAAGACCTGCTTGACGATCCGGTCCTCCAGCGAGTGGTAGGCGAGGACGGCGATCCGGCCGCCCACCGCGAGCGCCTTGACGGCGGCCGGAACGGCGTTCTCGACGGCGGCCAGCTCGGCGTTCACCTCGATGCGCAGGGCCTGGAAGGTGCGCTTGGCGGGGTTGCCGCCGGTGCGCTTGGCGGCCTGCGGCAGCGCGTCGCGGATCAGCTCGACCAGCCGGGCGCTGTTGGTGAACGGCTCCTTGGCGCGCTCACGCACCACCGCCTCCACGATGCGCTTGGCCTGCTTCTCCTCCCCGTAGGCGCGCAGGATCCGCACCAGCTCGCCGGGCGGGTAGGTGTTGAGCACCTCGGCCGCGCTGATGCCGGTCGACTGGTCCATGCGCATGTCCAGCGGCGCGTCCTGCGCGTAGGCGAACCCGCGGTCGGCCTCGTCGAGCTGCATGGAGGACACCCCGAGGTCGAACAGGACGCCCTGCACCCGGGGCACGCCCAGGCGGTCCAGGACCTCGGGCAGCTCGTCGTAGACGGCGTGCACGAGCGTGGCGCGGTCGCCGAACGGCGCCAGGCGCTCCCCGGCCAGCTTGAGTGCCGCCGGGTCGCGGTCCAGGGCGATCAGGCGGACCGCCGGGAAGGTGGTCAGCAGCGCCTCGCTGTGCCCTCCCAGGCCGAGCGTGCAGTCGACGACGACCGCTCCTGGCTCGGCGAGCGCCGGGGCGAGCATGTCCAGGCAACGCTGGAGCATGACGGGTACGTGGCGAGTGTTGCTGCTCATGCGCCTTCCGATGGGTGGGCGGCAGGGGGTCCCCCGGCCGTTGGCTGGGGGTCGCCGCACGTACCGCTTGGTCCCCGCCCGCTCTGAAGGGGAGGTGGTCGTCCGGCGACGGGGAAGTGACGTCGGAAGACCGGTGGAGCGGGAGGAGGCCGAGCCGTACGTGCAGGTCGCGCACGCTAGGGATTCGGGATCCGAGGAGAGCGTCACGCCTCCCACTTCGCGCCACTTTAGTCCACTGCTCCGCACGGTCAATCAACCGGTTCCGCGCGTCCTGGGGCGTCTTCCGGACGAATCTCGATCATTGCGCGGACGATATTGATCGCGGTCCGGGGGAGGCGGCGGGCGAGGGGAGGGACGGGCGATCCGGCCGGCCGTCCGGCGCCGTCACCCGGATGGCGGCGGCCGGTGAGACCTGTGGGTTACCTCACAGAGGGTGATGCCGCCCCCTATGCCCGTCCCCACGTGCGGTCATTCGGACCGATGACGCTTACCGTATTTGTATGCCGATACCTGCGTCGCAACCGCTGCCCCCATCCGCCGACAGCGTCGGTCACCCGGCCGCAACGGTCACCGACCGTCTCGTCGAGGCCAACCGACAGTACGCCGCCGACTTCACCGACCCGGGCATGGACGCCCGGCCCGTCCTCAAGGTCGCCGTGGTGGCCTGCATGGACGCGCGTCTGGACCTCCACGACGCGCTGGGCCTCCAGCTCGGCGACTGCCACACGATCCGCAACGCGGGCGGGGTGGTCACCGACGACATCATCCGTTCCCTGACCATCAGCCAGCGGGCGCTGGGCACCCGTTCGGTCGTCCTCATCCACCACACGGGCTGCGGCCTGCTCAACCTGACCGAGGACTTCCGCCAGGAACTGGCGGCGGAGGTCGGCCAGCGGCCCAACTGGGCGGTCGAGGCGTTCAAGGACCTCGACGAGGACGTCCGGCAGTCGATGGAACGCGTGCGCACCTCGCCGTTCCTCCTGCACACGGACGACGTGCGGGGGTTCGTCTTCGACGTGACGACCGGTCTGCTGCGGGAGATCGACCCCCAGTGACCTCGTTTCCGCGCCGGACGGGCAGCCAGGAGGCTCCCGTCCGGAGCGGGCCGTTTCCGGCCCGGCCGGCGGCCCGGTAGCACCGTGCCCCCGGCACCGTTCGGCCGGTCCGACCGGTGCCGAGGGCCGTGCGCGCGTCCTCCGGCAGCGGGTCCGCGCGGGCTCCACGCCTCCGCCGGTGCGGAACGGCCGGAGTTATCCACAGGCCATGACGCGGGGGTGCGGGGGCGGCAAGAATGCCTATGAGACATCGCGCCGGCCTGGCCGGGCGTGACACGCATTTCGGGGTGGGCCGGGCGGCGCGCGAGGGCGCCGGACCGGAGGACGGGCCGAGGAGGGCCGGGTGACGACCTATGACGAGCGAGCGAGCCTCAGCGATCTGACCACGACGGCGGAGCGGGTGCGCCGGTCGGTGGAGGGTGTGATCGAGGGCAAGCCGGAGGTCGTACGGCTCTCGCTGACGGTCCTGCTCGCCGAGGGCCACCTGCTCATCGAAGACGTGCCGGGCGTGGGCAAGACGATGCTGGCCAAGGCGCTGGCCCGGTCCATCGACTGCTCGGTGCGGCGGATCCAGTTCACGCCCGACCTGCTGCCGTCGGACATCACGGGCGTGAGCGTCTTCGACCAGCAGCGGCGGGACTTCGAGTTCAAGCCCGGCGCCGTCTTCGCCCAGATCGTCATCGGCGACGAGATCAACCGCGCCTCCCCCAAGACCCAGTCCGCGCTGCTGGAGTCGATGGAGGAGCGGCAGGTGACGATGGACGGGCAGACGTACGAGCTGCCCAGCCCCTTCATGGTGGTCGCCACGCAGAACCCGGTCGAGATGGAGGGCACCTACCCGCTCCCCGAAGCCCAGCGCGACCGCTTCATGGCCCGGGTCTCCATCGGGTACCCGGCTCCGGAGGCGGAGCTGCGGATGCTGGACGTCCACGGCGCCACCTCGCCCCTGGAGGACCTGCAACCGGTCGCGCACGCCCACGACATCGTCAAACTCGTCGACGCGGTCCGCACGGTGCACGTCGCCGAACCGGTCCGCAGATACGCGGTGGACCTGGTGACGGCCACCCGCGGCCACCCCGAGCTGCGCCTGGGCGCCTCGCCGCGGGCGACGCTGCACCTGCTGCGGGCCGCGAAGGCCGCGGCGGCGCTCGCCGGGCGGGAGTACGCGCTGCCGGACGACGTGCAGTCGCTGGCGGTGGCCGTGCTGGCGCACCGTCTGCTGCCCACCGCCCAAGCCCAGTTGAACCGCCGGACGGCCGAGCAGGTCGTCCTGGAAATCCTGCGGCAGGTCCCAGTGCCGGACCCGTCCGCCCAGCAGTGGCGACCGCCCCACGGCGGCCGGCCGCCCGGCAGGCAGGGGTTCTGATGTCCGACGGGGGAAGCCGGAGCGCTCCGGAGCGGAGCGGGCTGCGGGCCGCGCTCAGCGGGCTGACCACCCGCGGACGGTCCTTCCTCGCGGCGGGGCTCGCCGCGGCCGTGTGCTCCTACGCCCTGGGGCAGGCGGACCTGCTGCGGGTCGGCCTGCTGCTGGCCTCGCTGCCCCTGGTCTGCGTGGTGGTGCTGTACCGCACCCGCTACCGGGTCTCGGGCAGCCGGACGCTCTCCCCGGCCCGGGTGCCGGCCGCGGCCGAGTCCCAGGTCCGGCTGCGGCTGGAGAACGTCTCCCGCCTGCCCACGGGCGTGCTGATGCTCCAGGACCGGGTGCCCTACGTGCTGGGCCCCCGGCCGCGCTTCGTCCTGGACCGGGTCGAGGCGGGCGGGCGCCGCGAGGTGTCCTACCGGGTGCGCTCGGACCTGCGCGGGCGCTTCCCCCTGGGCCCGCTGCAACTGCGGCTCTCCGATCCCTTCGGGATGTGCGAGCTGTCCCGCTCCTTCCACGCGTACGACACCTTGATGGTCGTCCCCCGGGTCGAGCCGCTGCCTCCCGTGCGCCTGGTGGGCGACGCCTCCGGGTACGGCGACGGACGGCAGCGCTCGCTGGCGCTGGCCGGTGAGGACGACGTCATCCCGCGCGGCTACCGCCACGGCGACGACCTGCGCCGGGTGCACTGGCGGTCCACCGCCCGCTACGGCGAGCTGATGGTCCGCCGCGAGGAGCAGCCCCAGAAGGCCCGCTGCACGGTGCTGCTGGACACCCGCCGGACGGCCCACTTCGGCGCCGGGCCCGACTCCGCCTTCGAGTGGGCGGTCTCCGCCGCGGCCTCGACGGCGACGCACCTGCTGGAGCGCGGCTTCTCGGTGCGCCTGCTGACCGACGCGGGCACCTCCGTGCCCGGCCCCGACGGGGTGGGGGGCTACGGCGGCGGCACCGATTCCGCCGACGCGGCGGGGCTGCTGCTGGACACCCTCGCCGTCGTCGAGCACTCCGAGGAGCCGGGCCTCTCCCGGGCGTACGACGTGCTGCGCGGCGGCAACGAAGGGCTGCTGATCGCCTTCTTCGGCGATCTGGACGAGGAGCAGGCGGCGGTGGCCGGGCGGATGCGGCAGCGCACCGGGGCGGCCGTGGCCTTCGTGCTGGACGGTGACGCCTGGGCGAGCGGGCCGGGCGGCATCCGCCTCACCGGCGGGCAGACGCCGCTGGCGGAGCGGCTGCGCCTGCTCCACGAGGCGGGGTGGAAGGCCCTTCCCGTCTCCCCCGGCGACGCGCTGGCGGACCTGTGGCGGCAGGCCGACCGCGCCGCGGTGCCCGCCCAGCGGGCGCCTTCGGCATCCGGGGGAGGAGCCGCCCGATCGGCGGTTCCCGGTACGCCGGACGGGACCGCGGGCCATGCGGCGGCCGGGCGTCCGGGACCGCGGGCCCCGGCCGGGTCCGCGTACGGCGGCCCCGACGCGGGCAGACGCTCCCCGGTCGGCATGCCACCCGGGGCGGCGGCTCCAGGGGACGGGAAGCCCGGCGGCCCTCCCACCGGCGCCGCGCCCACCGGGAACGGTTCCCGGGCCGGACGGGCCGGGGTCCCCCGGGACCCGTGGCCCACCGGCGGCGACTCGGACGGCACGGCCGCAGGGGGCACGTCATGAGCGGGCGGACGACCACGGGCCGATGGACGGGGCGGGCCCACCCGTGCGGATCCCGGGTGAGCAGATCCCCGGCAAGCGAGTCCTCGGCGAGCGGGAGGGGCGCATGAGCGGGCGGGCGCGGTTGACGGTCTGCGCGGCGGTGGCGACGCTCGGCACGGCCTGCGCCCTGTTGCCGCTGGTGGAACCCATGGGCTGGATCTTCCAGGCGGCCATCCTGCTCGCCGTCGTGTCCGGTGTCGGCGCGCTGGCCCGCCGGGTGCCGCTGCCGCGTCCGCTGACGGTGGCCGCACAGGCGCTGGTGGGGCTGCTGCTGCTCACCGTGCTCTTCGCCCACCGGCAGGCCGTCATCGGCGTGCTGCCCGGCCCGGACGTCTTCCGGGAGTTCGGCCAGCTCGTCCAGGAAGGCGTCGCCGACGTCGGGCGCTACGCCATACCGGCCCCGGTCACCGAGGGCATCCGCCTGCTCCTGGTCGGCGGGGTGCTGGTGATCGGCCTGGCGGTGGACACCCTGGCGGTCACCTACCGCAGCGCCGCGCCCGCCGGGCTGCCGCTGCTCGCGCTGTACTCGGTGGCGGCGGGGCTGTCCCAGGGCGGGGCGGGCTGGCTGTGGTTCCTGGTGGCCGCGGCCGGCTACCTCCTGCTCCTCCTGGCCGAGGGCCGGGACCGGCTCTCCCAGTGGGGACGCGTCTTCGGCGGCGCCGCGCCGGGCGGCGACCGGCCCGCCGTGACCGGCGGGCAGAGTTTCGCCACCGCGTCCGGCGGTGGGCCCGCGCTGGCGCCGGTCCGCACGGGCCGCCGCATCGGAGCCCTCGTGCTGGGCATCGCGCTGGTCGTCCCCGCCGCGCTACCCGCGTTCGGAGGCGGCCTCCTCCTCCCCCGCGGCGAAGGGCTGGGCACCGGCGCCAACGGCACGATCTCCGCGGTGAACCCCCTGGTCTCCCTCCAGGACAGCCTCCGGCAGCCGGAGGACCGCGAGGTCCTGAACTACCGCACCACCAGCGCCGACACCCGGGACCTGTACCTGCGCATCGTCGCCCTGGACCAATTCGACGGGCGGGCCTGGAAGCCCTCCGAGCGCACGGTCCGGGACGTCCCGGACCGGCTGCCCACCCCGCCCGGCCTGGGCCCGGACGTGGACATCACGAAGATCAACACGTCGATATCGACCGCCGAGTGGTACGCCCAGAGCTGGCTGCCGCTCCCCTACCCCGCGTCCAAGGTCGAGATCTCCGGACGTTGGCGCTTCGAACCGATGGGCCGCACTCTGGTGGGCGACCGCGGCCAGAGCACCCGCGGCGTCCAGTACCAGGTGGAGAGCCTGCTCGTGCGGCCCACCGCCCGGCAGCTCGCCGCCGCCGCGACGCCGCCCGAGGACTTCCTGCGGGAGTACACGAAGGTCCCGGACTCGCTCCCCGGCGTGGTGCACCGCACGGCACTCCAGGTGACGCGCGGCGCGCGTTCCGCGTACGAGAAGGCCGTACGGCTCCAGGACTGGTTCGCCCTCGAAGGCGGCTTCAGCTACAACACCGAGGTGGAGGCGGGCAGCGGCACCCAGGCGATCGCCCGGTTCCTGGCGCAGAAGGAGGGCTTCTGCGTCCACTTCGCCTTCAGCATGGCGGCGATGGCACGGACGCTGGGGCTCCCGGCGCGGGTCGCCGTCGGCTTCACGCCCGGCATCAAGCAGCCCGACGGCACCACCTCGGTCGGCCTCCGGGACGCGCACGCCTGGCCGGAGCTGTACTTCGAGGGCATCGGCTGGACCCGCTTCGAGCCGACCCCCAGCCGGGGCACGCCGCCGGACTACACCCTCACCGACACCCCCTCCGGAACCGCCGGCCGCGGCGCCGATCCGCTGCCGTCCTCCAGCGCCGCACCTCCGGCGGGCGCCGCACCCTCCCCGAGCTGCGCCCCCGATCAGCGCCGGGTGGCCGGCTGCGGGGCGTCGCCCGCCCAGTCGGGCGCCCACCCGCAGGACGACGACGCCTGGTGGTGGTCCCCGGCAACCCTGCTGGCCGGTTCCCTCCTCCTTCTGATCCTCGCGCTCGCCTCCGCGCCGATGCTGTGGCGGACCAGCGCCAGGACCCGGCGGCTGTCCCCCGGCCGGCACGGCGGGGACGGCTGCGCACACATCCTCGCGGGCTGGCGGGAGCTGGTCGACTCCGCCTGGGACTTCGGCATCCCGCCGGACGACACGCTGAGCCCCCGCAAGGCGGCGGCCCGCATCGTCGAGGCCGGCGGCCTGCCCGCTCCCGCCGCGGAGGCGGCGCACCGGGTCGCCACCTCCGTGGAGCACGTGCTCTACGCGCCCCGGCCCCAGCCCGCGCCCACCCTCGTCCAGGACGTCGCGACCGTCCGGGCGGCCCTGCGCCTGCGGGCGTCGGGGGTACGGCGGCTGCGCGCCGAGGTCATGCCCCGCTCCTCGATACGCGCCCTGTGGGCACTGTCCGCCTACGCCTCGTCCCTCCTGGAGCGGTGGCGCACCAGCCGGACGGCCGCCCGCACCCGCCGAGCGGCCGACACCCTCCGGCCGTCACGGCGGCAGGTGTAGGGCACCGCACCGCCCGGATCGTGACCGTTTGGTGCCCTTCTCCGTCGGTCGGTGGCGGTCCGCTCGTCCGACGGGGGCGTGTGGTGCGGCCCGCGTCACACTGGGACGAGGCGGGCCCTCTGCTGCCCCCGTCGGCGTCCGGGGACTCAGACGGGCGGAAACAGGCCAGGCCCGGAAGGCAGCTCCTCCCCCGCCGCCGACCTACGAGGGCCGCCGGTATGAGAACGGCGCCAGCGCCCATCGGCCCACCGCAACACGTGCTGGGGCAGCCCATCCGCAGGTCCTTCCCACCCCGTCGAGAACACCGAGACCTGTTACTCGCCCCGCACACACGACAAAGCGGTCCGGCCCGGGAATCCCCGGGCCGGACCGCTCAGCAGGCCAAGACAGAAGGAAGGAGATCGGCGCGGCGCGAGGAACCTCACGCCCGCACGAAGCTACGGATCAATGGCCCTGCTCGTCGCGGCGCCGCTGCCACCGGTTCTCGATGCGGTCCATCATCGAACGGCGCTGTCGCGTCTGACGCCTGGTCGCCGCTCCCCCCGGGCCCCGAGGGCCGCCCTGGCGCCCGCCGCCGGTCGCTTGCTCACCCGGCTTGGGGGCCTTGCGCCAGCCCGTCACCGCGAGCACCGCACAGCCGAGCATGACGAGGAAGCCCACCACGCTGACCCAGATCTGCTGTGCGACCATCCCGGCCATCAGGAGAGCGATACCCACAAGGAAGCCCGCCAGCGCCTGGTAGACCCGTCGCCGGGTGTACGTACGCAGCCCGCTTCCCTCAAGCGCTGTCGCGAACTTGGGATCTTCGGCGTACAGCGCTCGCTCCATTTGCTCGAGCATGCGCTGCTCGTGCTCCGAGAGCGGCACGGAGTCCTCCTACTCGTCGGTCGCGGGGGGCGACCGGGTGCGACCCTTTCAGGATAGGCAGGGAATCGCCCCCGTGAAACCCGCCCCTCTACGCCAATTCACTGTCCGGGCCGCCACGGCGGTCGGTGGTGCTGCAGCCTGCATTCCCCACCCGCCCATCCGTCATGCCGGACGCCGTACCTCCGATCATACGGGGAGGAACGGCTGATCGGGTGGCCCGAGCCCAACAGCGTCCGGAAAACGCGCAGGCCAGCGGGTCAGCCTCGGTCGGCCAGTACGTGCAGTTGGGTGGCTACGGCATGGAAGGCGGGCTGCTCGGCGGCGGCGGCCTCCAGCTTCAGCAGTGCCTCCATCGCCCCGGGCTCGGTGTCCACCAGCACCCCCGGCACCAGGTCGGCGAAGACCCGCACGCCGTGCACGGCGCCGATCTCCAGGCCGGTGGCCGAGACCAGCTCGGAGAGCTGCTCCGCGGTGAACCGGCGGGGCACCGGGTCGCCCTCGCCCCAGCGGCCGGCCGGGTCCGTCAGGGCGTGCCGCGCCTCCGTGAAGTGACCCGAAAGCGCGCGCGCCAGCACCGCACCGCCCAGGCCCGCGGCGAGCAGGCTCAGGGTGCCGGAGGGACGCAGCGCGTCGACGGCGTTGCGCACGCCCTCGGCCGGGTCGTCCACGTACTCCAGCACGCCGTGGCACAGCACCACGTCGTAGCCGCCCCGCTCGACCACGTCGAACAGGCCGTGGGCGTCCCCCTGGACAGCGCGCACCCTGTCGGCGACGCCCTCTTCGGCCACCCGTCGCTCCAGCGCGAACAGCGCGTTGGGGCTGGGGTCGACCACGGTGACGCGGTGGCCCAGGCGCGCCACCGGCACCGCGAAGTTGCCGGTGCCGCCGCCGGTGTCCAGGACGTCCAGGGCGTCACGCCCGGCGGCCTTGGCCCGGCGCTCCAGGGCGCCCCGGAGGACCTCCCACACCACGGCGGTACGAAGGGATGCGCGCGGGCGCAGCGGGTCAGACACGGCGGGTGGCTCCTCGGCGGGGCATGAACGGATAGCCCCTCCACCCTAATGCGACGCGCACCCACCGCCGGGCACGCCTCTCGACCCGTTCGCCGGGGCCGTTCCCCGGGCTCGCTCACCCGCCCATAGGCAGCTCCTCCTTCCGGTCCGGGCCCCGGTCGCGCTCCGGGACCGAGCTGGTCATGCGGATCGTCGCGTTCTCGCGGATCGTTCCGTTTCCCACGGCGACCGGGCCGTGAGGCCGACGTCCCTCTCGGCCTCCGGCTCGTTCGCCCCTGGGCCTCGTGGTGTCCGGCGCGGTACGAGTGCCTTGTGGCGCCGGGACCAAACACGCGGGGCCGCGCCGACGCACGGCGGTCCGAGGCGGGGCGGGGAGCGGGCACCGGGCCCCGGCTCCCGCCGCGGCGACCGTCCGCGGGGTCAGCCGCCGGTGCGGCGCACCGGCTCACCTCGTCCGGTCCGGCTCATCCGGCCTGGCTGATCCCGCCTATCTCGTCCGGCTCGGCGCACCCGGCCCGGCTGATCCCGCCTACCTCATCCGGCTCGGCTCGCCCGGCCCCGCTCATCCGGCCTGCCGGGGCGGCAGCGCGGGCTGGAGGAGCAGCATCCGCTCGACCAGGCGCAGGAACATCGCCGCGTCCCGCAGGAGGTCGTCCGCGTCACGTCGGCCGGCCGCGCCGGCTATGCCCGCCTCGGCCCGGGCCCGGCGGGGTGCGCCGGAGGCGAACAGAGCGCTCCACTCGGACAGTTCGGGAGCCACCTCGGGCAGCACCTCCCAGGCACTGCGTATGCGCTGTCGTCGGCGGGGCGTCGTCTCCGGGCGCGCGCGGACGGCCAGCACGGCGGCGGCGGTGCGCAGGGCCGCGAGGTGGGCGGTGGCGTAGCGCTCATTGGGGTTTTCGAGGCTCGCGGCTTCTTCGAGGCCGCGCTGGGCCTGGTTGAGCAGGTCGAGGGCGGCGGCCGGGGCGGCTGCCCTGCGGAGGACGGGGTGGACATCACTCGGGGGACCGTACGCAGCGGGCTGGCCCACGGCGGGACTGGCTGCCATGACGAACCTCCTGTCGTCGCATGACGGTTCGGAACCGCGTGACCCCATCGTGACGTGCACCACTGACAATCGGCTCTGACCTGCCGTTTTCCGGGGGAGGTAGGCAAAATCCGGATGCGTTCCGCGTCGGCTGGGGCGGCGGAGCGCGATGTGTTTCCCGGGAGCGGGGCGGCGGAGTCCGACGCGTTTGCCGAGCACGGAGCGGCAGGCCCCGGACGTGTTCGCCGGGGACGGGTCGGCGGAAGCCGGACGTGCCTGCTGGGAAGAGGGACGCGGAACGCGAACGCCGCGGGGCGTTCCCTGGCGGAGCCCCGGCCGCCCCGGTCGCGCGCTCCCCGCGCCCGGGACCGGGCCCGTGAGCACGGTGACCACGCGGAGCGGGAGAATCGGCTTCATGGAAAGCTCCCACACCCGCCGCCAGGCCACTCGGCGCAAGCTCTTCGAGGCCGCGGTCACGCTCATCGCCGAACAAGGCTTCTCGTCCACCACCGTGGACGAGATCGCCGAGCGGGCGGGCGTCGCGAAGGGCACGGTCTACTACAACTTCACGAGCAAGAACGTGCTCTTCGAGGAGCTGCTGCGACACGGCATCGAGATGCTGGCCACCTCTCTGCAGGAGGCCGCCGACGCGGTGGCGGAGCGGGGTGGCTCGCGGGTGGACGCGCTGGACGCCATGATCCGGTCCGGTCTGGACTTCATCGCCCGCTACCCGGCGCTGACCCAGCTCTACGTGGCCGAGCTGTGGCGGACCAACCGGACCTGGCAGTCCACCTTGATGGGGGTGCGGGAGCGGGCGATCACCGTGGTGGAGGGGGTGATCCGGGAGGCGGTGGAGTCCGAGGAGCTGAGCGAGGAGATCGACATCCCGCTGACGGCGTCCGCACTGTTCGGCATGGTGCTGGTGGCCGCGCTGGACTGGCAGTCCTACCAGCCGCACCGCTCGATCGACGACGTCCACGCGGCACTGTCGCGGCTGCTCCAGGGACGGGTGACCGGTCACCGCGCGTAGCCCGTCCCCGCGAGGCCTCGGAGATCGCCCCGCCCGCCCCGAGGCGCGGAGATCCCGCAGGCCTCGGATTTCAGGTTTCAGGGATCACGCGTGGTCGGGAAAGACCGAAGCCGGCCACAAAGGCCAAAAGAGCGCGTGTCCTCGTATGAGACACAGCGCTCCGTAGGCACCGACGGGGCCCCAGCGTCTCCGGTGCGGCGCCGGGTGGGCGGAAAGCGCGCTGTCCTGGCGCGGATCGTTCCCCCGACCGGCCCGACCAGGACAGCGCTTCCCCCGTGACTCCCCCGTACTTCCCCCGTGAGAGCTCCGCTTCCCCCGTGGAGCTCCCCACTTCCCCCGTAAGGGCTCCGCTTCCCCCGTGGAGCCCCCGGTCTTCCCCCGTCACGTCAGGGATGCCGCGCCGTTCCGCCGCCCCGTGCCGGCGGTGCCGGCGCCGCGTCCCTTCCGTGGTCACCACTCTTCCGTCCGGCCCGGTGACCGCCCATCCGCGTACCTACTCATCTCGGCGGCTAGGTACGGATACTCAAGCCTGAGCACGCACCCTCAAGAACGGTTGGGTGCGTCCACTCGCCGGAAACATACCCAGGCGGGTATGTGAGTACCGGATGCGACGGCCCTGAGACGGCGTCCACGACTTCCCAACGACGCATACCCCGACTGGTATCGCCGGCCCGGCACCTTGCCCGTACACGGAGCGGCGCACCGTCGAGCTCAGCGCCCCGTCCCTTTCCCCCGGCCCGCCAGGCGCCGGGAAACAGCCGCAGGACGCGACGCCGCCCCACCGCACCGGAGGACCCCGCGCCACCGGCGGTGCGGGCGTTGTCAGTGGCCCCGGATAAAGTCGCGGGCATGGCACGGATTGCGGTGATCGGCGCCGGGATGGGCGCCATGGCGGCGGCTGCCCGGCTGGCCGTCGCGGGCCACGAGGTGGCGGTGTACGAGCGCGGGCGGACGCACGGCGGTGTGGTGCGCCGTCTGGAGCGGGCGGGCTTCGGCTTCGACACGGGGCCGGGTCTGCTGCACCTGCCGGCGGTCTACCGGGATCTGTTCCTCAAGACCGGCCGTGAATCCCTGGAGAGCCGCATCGAGCTGACGCAGGTCGATCCCGCCTCCCGCCATGTGTTCGCGGACGGTACGGACGTCTCATTGCCGAACGCCTCCCGGGCCGGGGTGCTGGAGGCGCTGGACGCCGCCCTGGGCGCCGGTGCGGGCGAGCGCTGGAGCGCGCTGATCCAGCGGGCCCGCGAGGCGTGGGACGCGACGCGACGCCCGCTCCTGGAGGAGCCCCTGTGGCGGGACTGGCAGGTGCTGGGCCGCGATCCCTACCCGGCGGTGCGCGGGCGCGGGCTCGCCGGGCGCAGGCTGTTCGGGCGCGGCAGGTCCACCGCGCCGGGCCTGGCCGAGGTGGCCCGGCGGGAGCTGGCCGACGCGCGGCTGATCGCCCTGCTGGAGAGCCACGCGCTGGCGTACGGCTTCGATCCGCGGACGGCGCCCGCGAGCGCCGCCGTGCTGCCGTACATGGAGCAGACCTTCGGGAGCTGGTATCCGAAGGGCGGCGTCCGCGCGCTGGCGGACGCGCTGTACGAACGGTGCGTCGAGCGGAAGGTGCGGTTCGCCTTCGAGGCCGAGGTGGCGCGGATCGTCGGCAAGGACGGGCGGACGGCGGGCGTCGAGCTGCGCGACGGCCGGGTCGTCGACGCGGACTTCGTCGTCGCCGGTGTCGCGCCGGCCGCGGTGCGCGCGCTCGTCGACGGCGGGGATCCCTGGCCGGAGGGAGAGGTGCGTCCGGAGTCCGGGCCGCACGACCGGGCCCCGGCGCGGCTCACCGTCTGCCTCGCGCTGCGCGGCGCCCGTCCGGCCGGCGCCGCGCACCGCACGGTCGTGCACGCGGCGGACCGCGAGGCCGAGTTGGCGAGCGTGTTCGGCGGCGGTTCGGGGACGCCGGGCGCGGTGTGCCCGCGGCCGACGGTCACCGCCCTGCGCCCGGACGACCCGACGTCCCGGCCGGACGAGGAGCACGAAGCCGTGACCCTGTCCGCCACAGTGGCCCCCGCCGGCCCGGTCGACTGGTCGGACGACGCGGTGGCACAGGCCGCCGCGGACCGGCTGGTCGAGGCCGCCGAGGCGGCCGTACCGGACCTGCGCGAGCGCCTGCTGTGGCGCGAGATCGTCCCGCCCGCCGCGGACGAACGGGTCACGGGCCCGTCGCTGGCCGGCGCCGACGCGCGCTTCCTGCACCCGTCCAACCGCACACACATACCCGGCCTCTACACGGTCGGCGGCTGGTCGCACCCGGGAGGCGGGCTGGCCCACGCCGGGATGTCCGGGGCCATCGTCGCCGGGCTCATCGTCAATGGGGACGACTGGCGCGGCTCCCAGTGAGGTGAGAGCGGCGCGAGGCGCGGCGTCCAGGGTCGGCACAGACCGGTGCCCGGCGCCATGTCGGACGGCCTCCGGCCAGGGGCGCTAGGCCCCTTCCACGGAACCCGGCTGTGCTGAAACGTGCGGTTCCTCGCCCCCCGGTCCGGTTCGCGCGGGGCCGGGGGTGGCGCTCAGCGCGCCCAGGATCAGGGAAGCGTCACGCCGTCTGGTGACGATGAGGACGGGCTCGTCACCGTCCCGGCACTCGATGACGACGCCCTTCAACTTGTAGGCGTGGAACCAGTCTTCGGGGTCGTCGTTCCGCAGTGCGCGGACGCGCCGCACGCTCAGCGTCTCCGGAAGCGTCTTGCGGGCGAAGCGCCCGTCGGGGTCCGGGGTGACGGCCGGACGCCCGTCCCCCACCACCAGGTGGTCGTAAGCGATCACCTCGTAGGGAACGTTTCCGCGCAAGGTCGCACGTACGCATTTCTGCCCCGTGGGCGGCACCGGGACGATATCGCTCGTGTCCGCGATGCGGATCATCCGCCGCCGCCATCCCCGCGCGCCCGCACCAACCAAGAACGCGGCCACCAGAACGGCGGCTGCCATGGTCAGGAGAGCCTCCTTCAGGCTGCTGCTCATCATGCCCGCGAGCAGGCCGACAGCACTCAGCAGGCAGGGACCGCCGACCCCGACGACGAGTCCCCAGGGGGCGACGCTCCTCGCGGAGCGGGAGCGGTAGCGCTGCCACCAGGCGAACCAGACCATGCCGAGCCCGAAGCACAGGGTCCCCAAGCCGGCAGCCGTGGGAAACCGCCAGTCGTCGGCCGGTGACGCCTTGGTCTCCGCGGCGACCGCGCCGAACCGTATGGTGCGGATCTCACCCCGCCAGTACGTCAGCGTCACCTCGTCGCCGGGCCGCACGGCTTCGTACACCGCCTGGTACCCCCACTCATCGGACATGCGCACCCGCTGCTCGGTGTCCGCACCCCGTTCGGTGAGGAGGAACGAGAAACGGTCGTTCGATCGGCCGGACCGGTGCACGTCCTTAATGGTTCCCGGGACCGTGGTCTTGCACGATTCCGAACGAGAGGCCCCCGCCGGGCAGGCGGACGCAGAGGCGTACGCGCGGTGATCCGCCAGCGCGCCCGGCAGGAAGCCGAACGAAACCGCGGAGGCCACTACGAAGATCAGGCCGAAGATGAGGGGTGGCAGCACCTTCCGCCCGCGGGGCCCTCCCAGTTTCCGCTCCGCCATCCCCACCACTCCTCCCGCGCTTCCACCGCCGCGACCGGTCGCCCTCGCCGAGGCCCGGCGTCAGGTACACGTGGCCGAGCCCGTCCTCGCATCCGGAAACGCAGGGAATCGGTGCCGGGACCGACCAGAGCCACCAGACGATGACGCGCCGCCCCCGGACCGTCGCCGTAGCCGAGCCGTCGCGCCGCAACCGTCGCGAGGGCATGGTGGCACCACCCGCGCCCCCGGTTCACTGCCGTGATCAGGCAATCTTCACGGGACGGAGCTTGCCGTGTTCCCGTTGTCCCGGCTTCGTGGACGGAAGCGAAACGGGCGCTCCCCCGCCACCCCGGCAACCGCCGTCAGCGCGCCGGCCAAGAACGAAGCGGCACCGCAACAGCAGCACCGCAAGAGCCGTCAGGAATGGCCGAATACGTGAACGCTCAATACCGCTGCCCGTCGTAACCCTGCCGGGAGTCGTACGGGGGCTGGGGCGGGAAATCGCCGTGGCGTTGCGGAGGCACCCAGATGCCTCCGGGCGGGGTGTCGGCGAACTCGTCCCGGCCACCCGGCGCGGCGCCGTGCGAAGTGCCCGTGGGATGCCCGGCGCCGAACACGTCGCCGTAGACCTGGCCCTGCTCGCCGCCGTACTGCTGCGGCGGGAAGGGGGAAGGGGACGGCTGCCCGTAGGCGTCGAACTGCTCGTACGGCGCATAGGGCGCACCCTGCTGCGGAGCGGCGGGAGTGGGGGAGGCGGAGAGCGGGTCCTGCTGCGCCGGAGGCGCGGCGTCGGCGCCGTAGTAACCGGCGTACGGGGCCTGGCCCGCGGCCGGCTGGTCGGGGCCGCCGTAACCGTCGAAGGCGGCGGCGTAGTCGGCGACCCGGGTCGCGTCGTCCATCGCCCCGGGGCCACCGTGCCCGGCCGCGCCCTCGGGAACGGGCGGGGCGTATGGCGGCGCGGCGTCCGGGGCGTCGGACACCGCCGGGAACGCGGCGGTGGCCTCCAAGTCGGAAGCGGGGGCACCGGCCGGGCCGGAGGCGGGAACCCCGGTCGGCCCGCCGACGGGGGCCGGAGCGCCCGCGGCCTGCGACGGATCCGGTCCGGTGGGCGCCGTGACGCGGCGGGCGGACCGGCCGGGGGCTCCGCCCCGGCCCCCCTTCCGCCGCCGGCTCTCCCCCGGTTTGCCGCCCAGCGCCCAGCCCACCGCGACGCCGCGCCGGACCGAGAGCGTCACGTACGTCTGCCCGACGGCGAACACGAGGGCGCCGGCCACGATGACGGCGACCAGGGACGATGCCACCCCGGCGACCACCGTGAGGAATCCGGCGAACGCCAGCAGCCGCCAGTGCAGTGGTGCCTTGTACTGGAGCAGGACCTCGCCCAGGAGCCAGAGCGCGACAAATCCGAACGCGATGTAGAGGACCGTCAAGCCCATGTACGCCCCATCTTCTGCCGCTCTCCGGCCGCCGCGGTCAGGGACCGCCGTCGCGGTCCCTCACGGCCGCTGGTGCAGGCCCAGGTTCTCGTAGATTTCCAGCGTCGCCGTGGAGTGGTTCAGGGTAATGAAGTGCAGCCCCGGAATCTCCTCGGCCATCAGACGCGAACACAGTTCCGTCGCGTACTCGATACCAATGGAGCGTACAGCGGCCGGGTCGTCCTGGACCGCGAGGATCCGGTCGGCCAGCTCGGGCGGGAAGGTGGCGTTGCTGAGCTGGGCGAACCGCTCGATCTGCCGCACATTGGTCACCGGCATGATCTCGGGGATGATCGGCGTCTCGCAGCCCGCGGCGGCCACCCGGTCGCGCAGCCGGAAGTAGTCCTCGGGGTAGAAGAACATCTGCGTGATGGCGAAGTCCGCGCCCGCCTTGCACTTGTCGACGAAGTGCCGGACGTCGGTGTCCCAGTCCACCGAGCGGGGGTGCATCTCGGGGAAGGCCGCCACGCCCACACAGAAGTCGCCCGACTCCTTGATGAGCCGGACCAGATCGACGGCGTACCGCACGCCTTCGGGGTGGCGCACCCACTCGCCCATCGGGTCGCCGGGCGGGTCGCCCCGGACGGCGAGCATGTTGCGGATGCCGGCGTCCGCGTACTGGCCGATGACGTTGCGCAGCTCGGCGGTGGAGTGGTTGACCGCGGTCAGGTGCGCGACCGGGGTGAGCGTGGTCTCGGTGGCGATCCGCTCGGTCGCCCGCACCGTTCCCTCACGGGACGAGCCGCCGGCGCCGTACGTCACGGAGACGAAGGTCGGCGCGACGGCCTCGATCCGGCGAATGGCGTTCCACAGGGTCCGCTCGCCCTTCTCCGTCTTCGGGGCCGCGAACTCGAACGAATACGACCGCTTGCCGGAAGCAAGCAGTTCGCGCACGGTTCGTGCGCGATCAGTCCTGGTGGAAGCTGTGCCTAGGGCCATACCGGCAGGTTAACCACCGGCCCGGCGCTCACCAACCAGTGGCAGCGATACGCCCCTTTTGCCGCTTTGCGGTCCACGTATCGGACACCGCCCGGCCACCCCGCGTCCGCACGCGGCGGCAGCACACCGCCACCGTCGGCTCGGCGATCCGGCCGAGGCACCTATGGGCGCGCGGCCCCCGGGCACCTATGGACGCGCGGCCCCGGCCACTTCCCGTACACCCGACCCCCGGTCACTTCCCGTACACCCGGCCCCCGGCCACTTCCCGCTACACGCGGACCCGGTCACTTCCCGTACGCGCAGACCCGCTTCGCCAGCTCCGCGGCGGCGGCGCCCGGGTCGTCGGCCTCCGTGATGGCGCGGACGACCACCACCCGGCGGGCCCCGGCCGCCAGGACCTCGTCCAGGTTGCCGGCGTCGATGCCGCCGATCGCGAACCAGGGACGCGCCGGCTCGGCCGCCGCCGCGTACCGGACCAGGTCCAGCCCGGGGGCGTGGCGGCCCGGCTTGGTGGGGGTCGGCCAGCAGGGGCCGGTGCAGAAGTAGTCCACGCCCGGCTCGGTGAGCGCCGCGTCCACCTCCGCCTCCGCGTGGGTGGAGCGGCCGACGAGCACGTCCTCACCGAGGATGGCGCGCGCCGCCGGGACGGGCAGGTCGCCCTGTCCCAGGTGCAGCACGTCCGAACCGGCCGCGTGGGCCACGTCGGCGCGGTCGTTGACCGCCAGCAGCTTGCCGTGGCGGCGGCAGGCGTCGGCGAAGACCTCCAGGTGGGCGAGTTCCTCCCCGGCCTCCATGCCCTTGTCCCGCAACTGCACGATGTCGACGCCCGACGTGAGCACCGCGTCCAGGAACTGCGGGAGGTCGCCCTGCTTCTTGCGGGCGTCCGTGCACAGGTAGAGACGGGCGTCGGCCAGGGCCTGTCGTGCGGTGGTCATCGGGCGGCTTCCCCCTGGTCATGGGCGTACGGGCCGGTTTCTTCCGGCCGCGCGCGCGTCGGCGTGCGTGGGTCGGCGTCCGGCAGGTCGGCGTCCAGTACGTCGGCGCCGTACACGTCGGCGTCACCACGCGTCGGAACGCGGACCACATTACGCAGGTGCGTACGGGCGGAGGCTCCGGGTGGGCGGAAAGCGCGCTCGCAGGTCGGCGGAGGGCGCGCGAGCCGGGGCCGGGAGACCCCGCGGACAGGGTGGCGCAAGCGCCGCGAAGGGGGCCCCGGAAGCGGGGGCGAAAGGGAAGATCCGCGCCCCTGGCCCGGGGCGGTGGGGCCGGTCTCGGCCGGCCCCACCGCGTGGTTCGCCGTCCGGCTGGGACGAAAGCGTCAGGCGAACACATCAGGTGAACACGTCAGACGAACACGTCGGACGAACACGTCGGACGGCCGCTTCAGACGGCGAGAGCCTGGGCCCGGCGCTTCACCTCCGTACCGCGGTTCTCCCGCAGCGCCTGCGCCGGCGTGCCGGGCAGGGTCTCATCGGCGGTGAAGAGCCATTCCAGCATCTCCTCGTCGGCGAAGCCGTCGTCCCGCAGGAGCGTGAGCGTCCCGGAAAGGCCCTTGACGACCTTGCCGTCCTTGATGAAATCGGCCGGCACGTGCAGTGCCCTGTTCTCGCCGCGGCGCACCGCGATCAGCTGGCCCTCCTTCACCAGCTGTCGCACGCGGGTCACCTCGACGCCGATCTGTTCGGCGATGTCGGGGAGGGTGAGCCAGGCGGGGACGAGTCCATCGATCTTTGCGTCAATCTCGGTCACGGGACAAGCCTGCCACCTCCCACTGACAGTCGGTAGCGGGGCATCGCCTTCGGGGTGCCGGGCGGGCGCCGCCCGATACCCGGCGCATCGCCCCGCAGGGCCGTGAACCCACGGCTTTTCGGAGGCCCGGGTCCTTCCAGGGCCGGGTCTCCGCTCGTCCCGTACCTGACGGAGCGTCGCCTTCAGCGCCTCACAGCACCGCCGACTTCAGGGGCTCAGCGCCTCACAGCACCGCCGACTTCAGGGGCACCGAGGCGTCCGCCGCGAGCCTGCGGTCCAGGGCGGCGCCGCGCTCGATGAGCTTGCGCCCCTGCGCCAGGTCGCGCGGGCGCCCGACGGCGAGGAGGGCGACGAGGCGGCCGTCCCGCAGCCAGATCACGGACCAGGCGGCGTTGTCCGGGTCGCCGCGCCAGATCAGTTCGTCCGCCTCCGCGTGGTGCCCCGCGTACTGGACGAAGCGGCCGAACTGCTCGGACCAGAAGTACGGGACCGGGTCGTAGACCTGGCCCTCCGCCTCGCCGCGGGCGATGTTGGCGGCGACGGTGCGGGGGCCCTGGAGCGCGTTGTCCCAGTGGTGGACGAGCAGCCGGCTGCCGTACCGGGCGGACGGGAAGGAGGCGCAGTCGCCCACCGCGTACACGTCGGGGACGGAGGTGCGCAGCCGCTCGTCGGCCAGGACGGAGCGGTCGTGGGGGGACAGTTCGACGCCCGAACCGGCCAGCCAGCCGGTCGCGGGCCGGGCGCCGATGCCCACCACGACGGCGTCGGCGGGCAGCGTCGTGCCGTCGGCGAGGGCGACCGCGCCCTTCTCGATGGCGGCGACCCGCGTCCCTGTGTGCAGCCGCGCGCCGCAGTCCGCGTACCAGCCCGTCATATGGGCGGCGACCTCGGCGGGCAGCGCGCCGGCCAGCGGGCGGTCGGCGGCCTCGACGACGGTGACCTGGCACCCGGCCTCGCGGGCCGCGGTGGCGAACTCCGCGCCGATCCATCCGGCGCCGACGACGACCACGTCGCACTGGTCCGCCAGTATGGGGCGCAGCCGCGTGGCGTCGTCCAGGGTGCGGAGCATGTGGACCCCGTCCACGCCTTCGCTGCCGGGCAGTGTGACCGGTTCGGCGCCGGTGGCGATCACGAGGTGGTCGTACGGGATCGGACCGGTGTCCGTCTCGACCACCTTGGCCCCGGCCGCCAGCCCCGTGACGTAACGACCGAGGTCCAGATCGATGCCGAGCGCCTGGAAGTCCACGTCGAAGGCCGAGCCCTCGGCCTTGCCGAGCAGGACCGCCTTCGACAGCGGCGGCCGGTCGTACGGCGGGTGCGGCTCGGCGCCGACGAGCGTGATCACTCCGCGCCAGCCTTGCTCGCGCAGCGCGACCGCCGTCTGGACGCCGGCCATCCCGGCGCCGACGATCACAACGCGTCGCGTGCGGTCAGGTGTGGTCTCGAAGGCCTTGCTCTGCTCGCTCACCCGATCACTGTAAAACGGCATCTTTCGGCGTTCGCAGCACCGCGCGACGAGATGTGCGACACAGCGTGACCACCGGTGACACGGGGCACGAGAGAAGCCCGGACGCCGGTCGCGCACCATCTCAGGGCGCCCGATCCGCCCCTCCGCGCCCTCAGGCGCCCCGCCGGTGCCCGAGGGGGCGCTCCCTTACGACCCGTCGGCGGCCCGTACTAGGGTGACGGGAACACGCACTCGCGGGAGCCCTGACGCATCGGGCTGAGAGGGAGGCTGCTGCGGCCTCCGACCGTACGAACCTGATCCGGGTCATGCCGGCGAAGGGAGGGGCTGGACACCCATGCACGCACCTGCTGCGACAACCGCACCGCACCCCGATGTCCTGGTCGTCGGAGGCGGCGTCATCGGCCTGGTCACGGCCTGGCGGACGGCCCTGCGGGGCCTGCGCGCCGCCGTCGTGGACCCGGCGCCCGGGGGCGGGGCGGCGCACGTGGCGGCCGGGATGCTGGCCGCCGTCAGCGAACTGCACTACGGCGAGGAGACCCTCCTGGGACTCAACCTCGCCTCGGCACGCCGTTATCCGCGATTCGTCGCCGAACTGGAGGAGGCCACCGGACAGGACGTCGGCTACCGGCGGTGCGGCACGCTCGCCGTCGCCCTCGACGCCGACGACCGCGCCCACCTGCGCGAACTCCACGCCCTCCAGCACCGAACGGGCCTGGAATCCGAGTGGCTGAACGGGCGCGAGTGCCGCCGCCTGGAGCCGATGCTCGCGCCCGGCGTGCGCGGGGGCCTGCGGGTGGACGGCGATCACCAGGTGGACCCGCGGCGGCTGACCGCCGCGCTGCTCACCGCCTGCGAGCGCGCCGGGGTCGCCTTCCACCGTGCTCAGGCCGAACGGCTGATCGTCGCCGCGGGGCGGGCCAAGGGGGTGGAGCTGGCCGACGGGACGGTCCTGACGGCCGGTCAGGTCGTGCTGGCGGCGGGCAGCCTCAGCGGGCGGCTGGCCGGGGTGCCGGACGCCGTGCTGCCGCCGGTCCGCCCCGTCAAGGGCCAGGTCCTGCGGCTGCGGATGCCGGCCGGACCGGCCGGGGCCCCGCCGTTCCTGTCCCGGACCGTCCGGGCCGTGGTGCGCGGCGGCCCCGTCTACCTGGTGCCTCGGGAGAACGGCGAGCTGGTGCTCGGCGCCACGAGCGAGGAGATGGGCTGGGACACCACCGTCACGGCCGGCGGCGTCTACGAACTCCTGCGGGACGCGCACGAACTCCTGCCCGGCATCACCGAGCTGCCCCTGGTGGAGACCCGCGCCGGACTGCGGCCCGGCTCCCCCGACAACGCGCCGCTCCTGGGGCCGACCACGCTGCCGGGCCTCCTTCTGGCGACCGGTCACTACCGCAACGGCGTGCTGCTCACCCCCATCACGGGCGAGGTGATGGCCGAGGTGCTGGTCTCGGGGCGGCTCCCGGAGGAGGCCCGTCCGTTCACGCCCGACCGCTTCCCGCCGATGACGGGTGCAGGGACGGGGACGGGCGGCACGGCGACCGGGGAACGTGCCCTTTCCGGCGAGCACGGCCTCAATGCGGGGGCGCGGGAAGGCGCGCTTCAGGAGCAGTCGGCGTAACGGTGCCCCCATAAGGCCCGCCGCTCCTCCTGTATGCCTCGTGCCCCGCCACCCATGGGGCCGCCGCCATGCCTGTGGCCCCCTCACCCAACGCCCTCCCACCCCCTCCCCCTCCCCCTCAGCGAACGCGGCTTTCTCATGAACACCCATCTGTCTTCACACCCGCCCGCACAAGGAAGGCCCCGCCAGTGACCGCCACCACCGTGTCCGTCTCCGTCAACGGCGAGTCCCGGGAGATCCCGGGCGGACTCACCCTCGACCGGCTCGTCGCCACCCTCACCCAGGCCCCCAGTGGCGTGGCCGCCGCGCTCAACGAAGCCGTCGTGCCGCGCAGCCTGTGGCCCGCCACGCCGCTCGGCGACGGCGACCGGGTCGAGGTCCTCACCGCCGTGCAGGGAGGCTGATCCCACCATGGCCGACGATCTGCTCACCCTCGCCGACACCACCTTCCACTCCCGTCTGATCATGGGGACGGGAGGAGCGCCCAGCCTGGACGTTCTGGAGCGCTCGCTGATCGCCTCCGGTACGGAGCTGACCACGGTTGCCATGCGGCGACTGGACCCGACCGTGCAGGGCTCGGTCCTGTCCGTACTCGAACGGCACGGGATCCGCGTCCTGCCCAATACGGCGGGGTGCTTCACGGCGGGCGAGGCGGTGCTCACCGCCCGGCTGGCCCGCGAGGCACTGGGCACCAACTGGATCAAGCTCGAAGTGGTCGCCGACGAGCGCACGCTGCTCCCCGACCCGGTGGAGCTGCTGGACGCCGCGGAGACCCTGGTGGACGACGGTTTCGTCGTCCTGCCCTACACGAACGACGATCCCGTGCTGGCCCGCAAGCTGGAGGACGCGGGCTGCGCCGCGATCATGCCGCTGGGCTCGCCGATCGGCTCCGGCCTCGGCATCCGCAACCCGCACAACTTCCAGCTGATCACCGAGCGCGCGGGCGTCCCGGTCATCCTCGACGCGGGCGCCGGCACCGCGTCGGACGCCGCGCTCGCCATGGAGCTGGGGTGCGCGGCCGTGATGCTGGCCTCGGCGGTGACCCGCGCGCAGGAACCCGTCCTGATGGCGGAGGCCATGCGGCACGCGGTCGAGGCGGGACGGCTGGCGCACCGCGCGGGCCGCATCCCGCGGCGCCACTTCGCCGAGGCGTCCTCGCCGACGACCGGGCTGGCGGCCCTGGACCCGGAGCGGCCCGCTTTCTGATCGCGATCGGTGGTGCCGACAGGCCGTCCGGCCGTCCGTGGGACTCCTCGGAGTTCCCCACGGACGGCCGGACGGCTTTGTGGGCCGCGACGCCCTACGACCGGACGGACCTGCGGCTGGGCGGGACTGCGAGTGGGCAGACGGCCCTGCGGCCGGACGGCCCTACGGGCGGGCAGCTCCGCCGCCGGACAGCCCGCCCGAGCGAAAAGCCCTGTAGCCGAAAGGCAGCCCGCCCCCCGGACGGCCGTCTCAGCGCGCCGCCGCCAGTTGCGACTCCGGCGGCGCGGCCGTGATCACCTCGTCCAGCATGTCCCGGGAGGCCATCAGCGCCTCGATCGTCCCGGTGAGGCGTTCCCGTTCCCGCTGGAGTTCGGCCACCAGGTCGGCGCAGGTCGGCACCAGCCTGCCGTCGTCCTCCCGGAGGCAGGGCAGCACGTGGGCGATGGTGGTGGTGTTCAGGCCGGACGTCAGGAGGGAGCGGATGCGGCGCACCGTCGTGACGTCCGCCTCGCTGTAGTCGCGGTAGCCGCTGGGCAGCCGGGCGGGCTGGAGCAGACCCTGCTCCTCGTAGTAGCGCAGCAGCCGCTCGGACGTGCCCGTACGGTGGGCCAGCTCGCCGATTCTCATGCTCTCCCCTGTGGTGCCGTTCATCCGTTCCGTCCGCGTCCCGCCCCGCGCGCCGGGGCCGTACGGGACGCCGGGCGCGGGCCCGAGCCGCGTCGCCAGCGGACGCCTGACGTGAATCCGCCTGACGTGGATCCCGGACGCGCTCAAGATCCATCCCCGGCACGTACGCGAACCCGGACGAGTCCGAGGCCCGAATCCGTACGCGCCCGTCGATCTCAGACTTCGCCGCCCCCGTGATTATTCCGATGCCGTTCGCGCTCGTTCCACGGCCGTACCGGTCCGCGGACGCACATTCCTGGCCGCGATCCTGCGGTTTTCATGCCATTCCGGTCCGCGCGCGTCATCGTTCCTGTCACTGTTCGGCTGCGATACGGCGGTGACGGCTGCGCCGGGGACCGGCTGTCGGTGCCTGCTCGTAAACTCGTTTGCCGTGGACAGGACCCTTCAGGACCCACTCGTCGGGCAGCTGCTCGACGGCCGCTACCGCGTCGAGGCGCGGGTGGCCGCCGGCGGTATGGCCACGGTCTACCGCGCCGTGGACCTGCGCCTGGACCGCGTGCTGGCCCTGAAGGTCATGCATCCGTCGCTGGCCGAGGACGCCGCCTTCGTGGACCGCTTCATCCGCGAGGCCAAGTCCGTCGCCCGCCTCTCGCACCCGAACGTGGTGGGCGTCTTCGACCAGGGCGCGGACGGCGCCTACGTCTACCTGGCGATGGAGTACGTCGCCGGCTGCACGCTGCGCGACATACTGCGCGAACGCGGCGCCCTGACCCCGCGCGCCGCGCTGGACGTCCTGGAGCCGATCCTCGCGGCCCTGGGCGCCGCCCACCGGGCCGGCCTGGTGCACCGCGACATGAAGCCGGAGAACGTCCTGATCGGCGACGACGGCCGGGTCAAGGTCGCCGACTTCGGCCTGGTGCGCGCGGTGGACACGCACACCACCGCGTCGACCGGGTCCGTCCTGGGCACCGTCTCCTACCTGGCGCCCGAGCAGATCGAGGACGGCAGCGCCGACCCGCGCACGGACGTCTACGCCTGCGGCGTGGTGCTCTACGAGATGCTGACGGGCGGCAAGCCGCACACCGGAGGCACCCCGGCCCAGATCCTCTACCGGCACCTGAACGAGGACGTGCCACCGCCCTCGGAGGCCGTGCCGGGCCTCGCGCCGCGACTGGACGACCTGGTGGCCGCGGCCACCGCCCGTGCGCCCCGGCTGCGCCCGCAGGACGCGGTGTCCCTGCTCTCCCTGGCCCGGGAATGCCGCGCCGACCTCACGGACGGGCAACTGGACGCGGTTCCCCCTGGGGCGAAGGAGATACCGGGTGCCGGCACGGCCCGCAGCTCCCTTCCCCGACGAACGGGAGAGACCGGAGACCCCGCGGAGTCCGTCGGCTCCGAAGACCGCACGAGCGTGCTGCCCCGCCTCGACGCCGTCCAGCTGCCCCTCCCGGACGAGGAGCCGTCCGACCGGACGACGCGGCTGGAGCCTCCGGACCCCGCGGCACGGACGGAGCGGCTGCGCCCCACGGGCACCGGGCGGCGCACGGTCCTGCCGACCGCGCGCCGCAAGGTCGTCGCGCTCGTCGTCGCCGTCCTGGCCGTGCTGGGCGTGGGCGCCGGCGTCTGGTACATCAACGCGGGCCAGTTCACGACCGTCCCCTCGGTGCTGGACATGACCCGCGGCAAGGCGGAGCGGACGCTGCGCGACGCGGGCCTGCGCGTGGAGGTCGAGCAGGCGTTCAGCCCGAACGTCCGGCGCGGCCACGTCATGGCCACGAAGCCGGAGAACGGGGAGCGGGTGCGGGGCTCCGGCCCGGTCACCATCACGCTGTCGAAGGGGCCCGAGATCGTCCGCATACCCGATCTCACCGGCACGCCAGTCGCGGACGCCCGGCGCCGGCTCCGGGATCTCGGGCTGACGGTGGGCACCGAGTCCCCGGAGTTCAGCGACGAGGTCGCCAAGGGCTCGGTGATCCGTACGGACCCGGTGGCGGGCAGCACGCGCCGTCCGGAGACCGCCGTCGCCCTGACCGTGAGCCGGGGCGCACCCATCGACGTGCCCAAGGTGACCGGCGAGGACCGGTCGGCGGCCGAGGCCGCCCTGCGGAAGGCCGGGCTGGAGGTGAAGATAGCCGGCGAGCAGGTCTTCTCCAGCGCGGACCGGGGCCACGTCGCCCGCCAGTCCCCGGGGCCCGGCGCCCGGCTGGGGAAGGGCGACACGGTCACGCTCACGCTCTCCAAGGGCCCGGAGATGATCACGGTGCCGGACGTCACCGGCAAGAACGTGGACGACGCCAAGAAGGAGCTGTCGGACGCCGGGTTCACCGTGGAGGTCGACAAACCGTTCCTGTTCCCGCGCGACACCGTCGAGAGCCAGTCGGTGGCCGGCGGGCACACGGCGCCCAAGGGCTCGTCGATCACGATCCGGCTGAAGGGCGTGTTCTGACGCACCCGCCGCCCACGGCAGGGGCCCGGGGGGTCGGCCGCCGCCCTCGGCGGGGGTGCCCGGGGATCGGTGCGGGGCCCTTCCGGCTGCCTGGCACCCTTGAAGGATGAGCACTTCCCCCTCCCAGCGGCCCGCCCGCGCGCGCAACCCGATCGGCGGCCACGTCCCGGTGGCCGGCGGTCTGGCCAAGACCGGCATCCCGTACGCCGAGGAGATCGGCGGCGAGGCCGTGCAGGTCTTCGTCGCCAACCCGCGCGGCTGGGCGACCCCGCCCGGAAACCCCGAACAGGACGAGGCCTTCCGGGCGGCCTGCGCAGCGGCGTCGATCCCCGCGTACGTCCACGCGCCCTACCTGATCAATTTCGGGTCGCACAACCAGGAGACCGTCGAGAAGTCCGTGGCCTCGCTGCGGCACTCGCTGCGCCGGGGCCGCGAGATCGGCGCGCTGGGCGTCGTCGTGCACACCGGCTCCGCGACCGGCGGGCGGGAGCGCGCGGAGGCGCTGGCCCAGGTGCGCGAGCACGTCCGCCCGCTCCTGGACGAGCTGACGCACGACGACGACCCGTGGCTGCTGCTGGAGTCGACGGCCGGCCAGGGCGCGTCCCTGTGCGCGCTGGCCGAGGACCTGGGCCCGTACTTCGACGCGCTGGACCGGCACCCCCGGCTCGGCCTGTGCCTGGACACCTGCCACGCGTTCGCGGCCGGCCACGACCTGGCGGCGCCCGGTGGCACCAAGCGGCTGCTGGACGAGCTGGTGGACGTCGCCGGCGAGGGCCGGCTCAAACTCATCCACGCCAACGACTCCAAGGACGTGGCCGGGGCGCACAAGGACCGGCACGAGAACATCGGCTCCGGCCACATCGGCGCCGAGCCGTTCCGCGAGCTGTTCACCCACCCGGCGACGGCGGGCGTCCCGCTGGTCATCGAGACGCCCGGCGGCAAGGAGGGCCACGCGGCCGACATCGCCCGCCTCAAGGAGCTGCGCGGCGGGGAGTGAGACCCCAAGGGGAGTGAACCCCCAGGGAGTGAACCCCAAGAGGGTGAGGTCCCCGCCCCCTCCTCCCAGAACACGACACGTGCGACGGCCCCGCTTCCGGGACGACACGGACACCCGTCCGTCCGGAAGCGGGGCCGTCGCACGTCCACCCCCTTGCCGCATACCCCCAGGGGGTATACCGTCATGTCGCGTCAGCAGCCCACCTTCCCGCCGGAGGAGCTTTCCCATGCGACACGAACACGACGAGCACACGCACACCCACCACCCCCATACCGACCACACCGACCACAGCCCCAGCACCCCCACCCCACACCACGACCACACCTCGGGCCACCAGAACCACGCCTCGGCCCACCAGGACCACCAAAGCCACCACGGCCACCACTCCCCCGGCCCCGCGACCTGGTCGATGGCCGCCAAGGCCACCGCCCACTGCCTCACCGGCTGCGCCATCGGAGAAATCCTCGGCATGGTGATCGGCACCGCGCTGGCCTGGCACAACGTGCCGACGATGATCCTCGCCATCGCCCTGGCCTTCGTCTTCGGCTACTCGCTGACTCTGCGCGGCATCCTGAAGGCCGGGGTCGGGTTCCGCGCCGCGATCCGCGTCGCGCTGGCCGCCGACACGCTCTCCATCGCGGTCATGGAACTGGTCGACAACGGCGTGATCGCGCTCTGGCCCGGCGCGATGGACGCGCACCTGTCGGACGGGCTCTTCTGGACGACGCTGGCGCTGTCGCTGGCCATCGCCTTCGTCCTGACGACACCGGTCAACCGCTGGCTGATCAGCCGCGGCAAGGGCCACGCGGTGGTCCACCAGTACCACCACTGATCTGGAACGACGGCCACCGAAGGCCGGACGGCGGAGGCCGGACATCCCCACGGCCGATCACTCCGGACGCCGGCCCGCCACTCGGACGACGCAGCTCCCGGGCCCCGGCCAACAGGCGACGAAGCCACGCCCCACAGACGCCAGAGCTACAGCTCCGGCCCGTCCCCCGGCTCCTCCTGGTACGAGTAGCGCTGTTCCTGCCACGGGTCACCGAGGTTGTGGTAGCCGCGCTCCTCCCAGAAGCCGCGGCGGTCCGCCGTCATGTACTCGATGCCGCGGACCCATTTGGGCCCCTTCCAGGCGTACAGCTGCGGGACGACCAGCCGCACCGGGAAACCGTGCTCGGCGGTGAGCAGCTCACCGGACCGATGGGTGGCGAAAATGCTCCGATCGGACGCGAAGTCGGCGAGCCGGAGGTTGGAACTGAAGCCGTACTCGGCCCACACCATCACGTGCGTGACATCGGGCGCGGGCGGCGCGAGCTCCAGGACCGTACGGGTCAGTACCCCACCCCATTCGGCGCTCAGCATGCTGAATTTCGTGACGCAGTGCATGTCGCCGACGACGGTGGTGTACGGGAGCGCGGTGAATTCCTCGTGGGTCCAGCAGTGCTTGCCGCCGTCCGCGGTCGCGCCGAACACCCGGAATTCCCAGCGCTCCGGGCGGAACTTCGGTACCGGCCCGTAGTGCGTGACCGGCCATCCCCGTTGCAGCCGCTGCCCCGGAGGCAGCTGAGGATGCTCCGCTTCGCGGCTTTCGGGCTGACCCATACCCCCATGGTGTCAGACCGGGAGGGGTGCCTATGACCAGGGCCGCAGCGAATCGGGCAACTCGTACTAAGCGTGCACTTACTGGACGGCTTACGCACAGCGGTGCGAGGATGCGCGGCACCTGCCAGTTCTCGCGTGGAAGGAGCCCGCTGCCATGCAGGGCGACCCCGAGGTCATCGAATTCCTCAACGAGCAGTTGACCGCCGAGCTGACCGCGATCAACCAGTACTTCCTGCACGCGAAGATGCAGGAGCACTACGGCTGGACCAGGCTCGCGAAGTACACCCGGGCCGAGTCGTTCGACGAGATGCGGCACGCCGAGGCCCTCACGGACCGCATCCTCTTCCTGGAGGGGCTGCCCAACTACCAGCGGCTGTTCCACGTCCGGATCGGCCAGACCGTCACCGAGATGTTCCGGGCGGACCGGCAACTGGAGGCGGAGGCGGTGGACCGGCTGCGGCGCGGCATCGACGTGATGCGGACGAAGGGGGACATCACGTCGGCCAACATCTTCGAGCGCATCCTCGCCGACGAGGAGCACCACATCGACTACCTCGACACCCAGCTGGAGCTGGTGGAGAAGCTCGGTGAGGCGCTGTACCTCGCGCAGCTCATCGAGCCGGGCGAAGGCGGCCCCTCGGAGGGCTCCGGCGGGGTGGGCGGCGCCTGAAAGCCGGCGAGCACCCGGCCGACCGGACAAGCCCCGAGCGGGCTCTGAACGGAACGGAGCAGTGGGGCGCCCTAAGCCGCAGCGGGGAGCTCGTCCGCCCCGTCGTCGAAGTCGTCGTCCACCATGCCCGCTCCGGACGACACGCCCGCTCCGGACGGCACGCTCTGCCCCGCGGCGGTCTGCGCGTCGGCGGATATGCCGGCCGTGTGGGCGGCAAGGGGCTCGGGCGCGCCCTGGTCGATCAGTTCGCGCCGGGGGCAGGCGCCGCGGCCGAGCAGCGCCTGGATGCGGCGTACGCAGCCGCCGCAGTCGGTGCCAGCCTTGCAGGCGGAGGCTATCTTGCGCGGGGTGCAGGCCCCGGCGTCCGCGTGTGCGCGAACCTCCTGCTCGGTGATGCCGAAGCACGAGCAGACGTACACGCGGACCACCTCCTTCTGGCTGCTTCGTGGTGAGGTTACCCTTACCTTACCCCGGCCCCAAAGGCCTCTAACAGCGCGAATGGGGCACGGATCGTGTGATCCGTGCCCCATCGCCGTGTGTGCCTCAGGACCTACCGGCCGTCCCGGGGACGGGCCTACTGGTCGCGGTACATCTCCGCCACCAGGAACGCCAGGTCCAGCGACTGGCTGCGGTTCAGCCGCGGGTCGCAGGCCGTCTCGTACCGCTGGTGCAGATCGTCGACGAAGATCTCGTCGCCGCCGCCCACGCACTCCGTGACGTCGTCGCCGGTCAGCTCCATGTGGATGCCGCCGGGGTGGGTGCCCAGGCTCTTGTGGACCTCGAAGAAGCCCTTGACCTCGTCCAGCACGTCGTCGAAGCGGCGCGTCTTGTGGCCGGAGGCGGCCTCGAAGGTGTTGCCGTGCATCGGGTCGCTGACCCAGGCGACCTGCGCGCCGGAGGCGGTGACCTTCTCCACCAGGTCGGGCAGCTTGTCGCGGATCTTGTCCGCGCCCATCCGGGTGATGAACGTCAGACGGCCCGGCTCGCGGTCCGGGTCCAGCCGTTCGATGAGGGTGAGCGCGTCCTCGGCGGTGCTCGTCGGGCCGAGCTTGACGCCGATCGGGTTGCGGATGCGGGAGGCGAACTCGATGTGCGCGCCGTCCAGTTGGCGGGTGCGCTCGCCGATCCAGACCATGTGGCCGGAGACGTCGTAGAGGTTGCCGGTCCGCGAGTCGACGCGGGTGAGCGCCGACTCGTAGTCCAGGATCAGCGCCTCGTGCGAGGAGAAGAACTCCACCGTCTTGAACTCCTCCGGGTCCACCCCGCAGGCGTTCATGAAGTTCAGCGCCCGGTCGATCTCGCGCGCCAGCGCCTCGTACCGCTGCCCGGAGGGCGAGGACTTCACGAAGTCCTGGTTCCAGGCGTGCACCTGGCGCAGGTCGGCGTAGCCGCCGGTGGTGAAGGCGCGGACGAGGTTCAGCGTCGCGGCGGACGCGTGGTACATCCGCTTGAGCCGCTGCGGGTCCGGGATGCGGGCCTCGGCGGTGAACTCGAAGCCGTTGACGGAGTCGCCGCGGTAGGTCGGCAGCGTCACGCCGTCGCGGGTCTCGGTGTTCTTGGAGCGCGGCTTGCTGTACTGGCCGGCGATCCGGCCGACCTTGACCACCGGGACGGACCCGGCGTAGGTCAGCACGGCGCCCATCTGGAGGAGCGTCTTCAGCTTGTTGCGGATGTGCTCGGCCGAGACGGCGTCGAACGCCTCCGCGCAGTCGCCGCCTTGGAGCAGGAACGCCTCGCCACGGGCCACGGCCCCCAGGCGCTCGCGCAGCTGGTCGCACTCGCCCGCGAAGACGAGCGGCGGATAGGACTCAAGCTCCGCGATCACATCGCGCAGAGCCTCTTGGTCCGGCCATTCGGGCTGCTGCGCCGCGGGCAGGTCTCGCCAGGTGTTGCCACCGGCGTGGATTTCAGCGTTCACGGTCACCCCGCCCACATTACGGGGTCCCGGTAAGGCTCCCCTTCCTCCGCCCGCAATATGAGACGCAGCCCACTCCCGCGCTGGACGTTCCCGGCCACCCGGGACGCCCGCGCACCGGGTGCCGTCAGTCGGGAACGGTGTCCTCCGGGGTGCCGCGCGCGATGCCCACCAGGGTGCGCAGGGCGTACGCGAGCACGTCGGGCGCCGGGCTCGCCAGGGCGACACGTACGGCACTCGGCGCGGGACCGCCCGGCCCGCCCGCGGCACCCCGGACCATGTCCTCGTCCCACGCGCCCCTTACCCCCTTTGCATCCCGTACGCCCCTCGGCCCCTCCAGCCCGACGGCGAACGCGGCGCCCGGCGTGACCGTGATCCCGCGGCGCGCCGCCGCCGCGAGGAAGGTCTCCGCGCGCCACGGCGCGGGCAGCTCCCACCAGGCGAAATACGCCCTCGGGTCGGCCCGCACCCGGAAGTCCCCCAGGTGCGCGCGCACCAGCTCCTGCCGCGCGGCGGCGTCCCGGCGCTTGGCCGCGACGATCCGCGCAACGGTGCCGTCGGCGAGCCAGCGGGTGACCGCGTCCAGGGCGAAGCCGGTCGCGGTCCAGCCGCCGGACCGCAGCGCCGTCGCCACCCGCTCGGTGAGCGCGGCGGGCGGCAGGAGGAGGCCGACCGTCAGCCCCGGGGCCAGCCGCTTGGAGAGGCTGTCGACGAGGATCGTGCGGTCGGGTGCCAGGGCGGCCAGGGGCGGCGGGGCGGTGGCAAGGTCGGCGTGGGGGCCGGTGTTGCCGACGGGGGTGGTGGCGGCGCCCCCGCCCGCACCCTCACCCCCGCCCCCGTCCTCGCCCGCATCGAGGAATGCCCACACCGCGTCCTCGATCGCCCACAGGCCGAGTTCGTACAGGACGTCGGCGATCTCTCCGCGCCGCCAGGCCGGGACGGTGACGCCGAGCGGGTTGTGCAGGGTCGGCTGGAGGTACAGGGCGTGCAGCGGACCGCCGCGGTGGGCCGCCCGCACCGCGTCCGGCCGCACCCCGTACTCGTCCATGGCAAGCGGTACGAGGGTGACCCCTATACGCGACGCCACCGCCTTGACCAGCGGATACGTGAAGGCTTCGACGCCCAGCCGGCCCCCGGGCGGCACCAGCGCCGCCAGCGCGCCGGCCAGCGCCTGCCGCCCGTTGCCCGCGAACAGCACCTGGTCGGGGTCCGGGCGGAAGCCGCGGCCGGTGAGCAGCGCGGCGGCCTCGGCCCGTGCGGCCCTCGTGCCCGCGGGGGCGATCGGGCGCATCGCCGCGTCCAGCGCGTCCGGACGCAGCAGTGACCGCAACCCCGCGGCGAGCAGGGCGGACTGCTCGGGAACGACCGGGTAGTTGAGCTCCAGGTTCACCTGGACGCCGGCGGACGGAGCGGCGGCGGACGGCTCGGCGAGGGCGGGACCGGGAGCGTGCTGGGCGGCGCGCACGTAGGTGCCGCGGCCGACCTCGCCGACGGTCAGGCCCCGGCGGGCGAGTTCGCGGTAGACGCGGACGGCGGTGGAGTTGGCGATCCGGTGGGTGCGGGCGAAGGCGCGTTGCGGGGCCAATCGGTCACCGGGGCGCAGCCGTCCGGCGGCGATGTCGGCCGCGACCGCGTCGGCGATGCGCTGGTAGTCGTCCATGAACGTGCCTCCGGGGGTCGTCGTCCGCGCGTGCACCGAAGCAATCCACTCGTCTCGCGTCTGCGCACCGAAGCAATTCGCCCATCACACCGACGCAATCCACCAATTGCACCGAGCGCAATGTTTTTATTGCACCGAGATTGTGGGGCACTTAGCATCGAAGCGTCAACGGCCGCGGGAACAAACCCCGCGGCCAATTCCATAGGAGCAGCGGGGACTTGACGATGCGCACTGCCGCGATCAATGGGATCACCATCGCGTACGAGGACGAGGGAGGGCTCGGCGCATCACAGTCGATTGCACCGAGCACGAGCGCCGTCCCCCGCGCGCCCCTCGTTCTCGTCCACGGGCACCCCTTCGACCGGAGCATGTGGGCGCCGCAGGCCGAGGCGTGCGCGGCGGCCGGGTACCGCGTGATCGTGCCGGACCTGCGCGGCTACGGGGAGTCCGGCGTCGTCCCGGGCATCACGTACCTGGAGACGTTCGCCCGTGACCTCGCCGCCCTGCTGGATCACCTGGGCGTGACCGAACCGGTGGTCCTGGGCGGCCTCTCGATGGGCGGGCAGATCGTCATGGAGTTCGCCCGCCTCTTCCCCGAGCGGCTGCGCGGCCTCGTCCTCGCGGACACCTCCGCCCAGGGTGAGACCGACGAGGGCAAGCAGTGGCGCAACTACCTGGCGGACCGGTTGCTGCGCGAGGGCATGAGCGGCTACGCGAACGAGGTCCTGGACAAGATGATCACCCCGCGTTCCGTCGCCGCCCTGCCGGACGTGGCCGCGCACGTCCGCCGCATGATGTACGGCGCCCCGCCCCAAGGCGCCGCGGCAGCGCTCCGCGGGCGGGCCGAACGCCGCGCCCACACGGAGCTGCTGCCGCGGATCGCCGTACCCACCCTGGTCTTGGTCGGCAGCGAGGACGCGTACACGCCGGTCTCCGACGCCCAGTTCCTGCACGACCGGATACCGGACGCCACCCTCGCCGTGATCGACGGCGCGGGCCACCTGCCCAACCTGGAGCGCCCGGCCGAATTCAACACCGCCCTCCTCTCCTTCCTCGCCCGAACCGACGGGACCGACGGGACCCACGGGACCCACGGGACCGATGAAACCGACCGGACCCACCCGACCGACCGGACCCACCCGACCGGCCAGGCCGCCCCGACCGATCAAGCCCACCCGAACAACCGAACCGACCGAAACGCCCCCGCCCACCCGACCGCCCATTGAGACACCCCCGACACCGCACACCCGATCGGGTAAGGTGCCCGGCATGTTCGCGCAGCAGACCATGTCCTGGTGGTGGACCGCTCATCCGGCGGCCCACTGATCGCGCGTACCCGACAGACTTCGCGAAGGCCGCCCCGAGGGGCGGCCTTCCGCGTACGACGGGCCGTTCCTCCCCCGCAACGACAGCCGGAAGGAACCCACCATGCGCCACCCCGCCCCGTCCCCCGCCGCCACACCCGACGACGGCAACGGCACCGTCACCCCAACCCTCGCCACCGAAGACGGCACCGTCTCCCCGACCTCCATCACCGACGCCCCTGACCCCACCGACGCCACCACCGCCGTCCTCCACCGCCTCCTGACCCCCGGCTGCCCGCCCTTCGCCCTCCTCCGCCGCCGCACCCCCGGCCGCCCGACCACCCCCGGCGAATCCCAAGCCACCGACAGCCGCGCCACCCCCGACACCGTGGAAATCCTCATCGGCCCCATCCAGGAAGTGCCGCACCTGGCGGACATCCCCCTGGGCGAGGGGGTTCCCGAGGGCGGCCCGGTGGCCGACGCGCTCGCGCTCGTCCCCTTCCGGCAGATCCGCGAGCGCGGCTTCGAGGCGCACGACGACGGCACGCCGCTGGCGGTCCTGCTCCCCGAGGAGCGGTACGAGCTGCCGCTGGCCGAGGTGCTCCGCGCGCTGCCCGGGCACGACGTCCGGGTGGCGGACGGGGCGTTCGACGTGGACGACGACACGTACGCGGACATCGTCCGGCGGGTGGTCCGCGACGAGATCGGGACGGGCGAGGGCGCCAACTTCGTCATCCGGCGCACCTTCCGGGGCCGGATCCCGGGGTTCGGCGCGTCCGACGCGCTGGCGCTGTTCCGCCGGCTGCTGGAGGGCGAGCGGGGCGCCTACTGGACGTACGTCGTCCACCAGCCGGGCGCGCGGACGCTGGTGGGCGCCAGCCCGGAGGTGCACGTCCGGATGAGCGGCGGCACGGTCGTGATGAACCCGATCAGCGGCACGTACCGCTATCCGGCCGGTGGGCCGACCACCGAGAGCCTGCTGGCGTTCCTGGGGGACCGCAAGGAGGTGGAGGAGCTGTCCATGGTCGTGGACGAGGAGCTGAAGATGATGTGCACCGTCGGCGACAAGGGCGGCGTGGTGGTCGGGCCGCGCCTGAAGGAGATGGCGCACCTGGCGCACACCGAGTACGAGCTGCGCGGGCGCTCCACCCTGGACGTGCGGGAGGTGCTGAGGGAGACGATGTTCGCGGCGACGGTCACCGGTTCGCCGGTGCAGAACGCCTGCCGGGTCATCCGGCGCCACGAGCCGGTCGGCGCGGACGGGGTGGCGCGCGGCTACTACGCGGGCGCGCTGGCGCTCATCGGCCGCAACGCGGGCGGCGCGCAGACCCTGGACTCGCCGATCTTCATCCGTACCGCCGACATCGCCCCGGACGGACGGCTGCGCGTGCCGGTCGGCGCCACTCTGGTGCGGGCCTCCGACCCGTACGGCGAGGTCGCCGAGACGCACGCCAAGGCCGCGGGGGTGCTGACCGCCCTGGGAGTGCGGCCCGCGCCCGTGCGTCCGGAGGCCGCGGACGGGGCCGCGCGCCCGCGCCTGGCCGACGACCCGCGGGTGCGGGCGGCGCTGGACGCGCGGCGGGGCGGGCTGGCGCCGTTCTGGCTGCGGATGCGGTCCACCGCGCCGGTGGCTTCCCTGCGCGGCCACGCCCTGGTCGTCGACGGCGAGGACACCTTCACCGCGATGCTGGCGCACCTCCTGCGGACCTCGGGGCTGGAGGTCACCGTCCGCCGGTTCGACGAGCCGGGGCTCGCGGAGGCGGCCCGCGCGCACCGGGGGCCGATCGTGCTCGGACCCGGCCCGGGGAACCCGTCCGACACCGCCGACCCCAAGATGCGCCTGCTGCGCGGGCTGGCCGCCGAGCTGCTGCGCGACCACCGGTACGGCCTGCTCGGCGTCTGCCTGGGGCACGAGCTGCTGGCCGCGGAGCTGGGGCTGGGGATCGTCCGCAAGGACGTGCCGTTCCAGGGGGCGCAGGAGCGGATCGACTTCTTCGGCCACCCGGAGACCGTCGGCTTCTACAACACCTTCACGGCCCGTTGCGACGAGGCCACCGAGGCCGAACTCGCGCTGCACCGCGTGGAGCTGAGCCGGGACCCGGCCACCGGTGACGTGCACGCGCTGCGCGGACCGGGGTTCGCCGGGGTGCAGTTCCACCCCGAGTCCGTGCTGACCCTGGACGGGGCCTCGATCACCGCGCGCCTCCTGGCCGGCGTCCTCGTCTGATCGCCTGGCCACCTGATCACCTGATCACCCCTGACCGCCCGATGACCGACCACCCGCCGACCGGTGTCATCGCCTGATCAGCAGGCGACCACCGACCGGCCCCCTCGTCCGCCCACCTGGCGAACCAACCACCCGCACACCAGGCGAACCAACCACCCGCTCACCGCGCCACCGCCGGCCGACGCCCCGGCGCGACGAGCATGTTCTCGTTGTCGCGCCCGGCCAGATAGTCCTCCACATTCGCGACCGTCGTATCGACGATCTGGCCGACCGCGTCTTCCGTGAAGTACGCCTGGTGGGAGGTGACGAGCACGTTCCCGAAGGTCATCAGGCGGGCGAGGGTGTCGTCGTGGACGACCTCCAGGGACTTGTCGAAGAAGAACAGCCCGGCCTCCTCCTCGTACACGTCCAGGGCGACGCCCGACAGACGGCCCTCCTTGAGCGTGGCGACGAGTGCGGCGGTGTCCACCAGGCCGCCGCGGCTGGAGTTGACGAGGATGGCGTCGTCCTTCATCAGGGCCAGCGCGCGGGCGTCGATCAGGTGCCGGGTGGCCTCCACCAGCGGGACGTGCAGGCTGATCAGGTCGGACTCGGCGAACAGCCGGTCCTGGTCGGCGTAGGTCATGCCGAGGTCGAGGCAGGCCGGGTTCTCGGCGAGGTCCCAGCCGAGCAGCCGCATGCCGAAGCCGTGGGCGATCCGGGTGAACGCCTCGCCGATCTTGCCGGTGCCGAGCACGCCGACGGTGCGTCCGCGCAGGTCGCGGCCCATGAGGCCGTCGAGCCGGAAGTCGAAGTTGCGGGTCCGGTTGGCGGCCCGTACGACGCGGCGGTTGACGGCCATCGCCAGCGCCCAGGCGAACTCGGCGACCGAGTACGGCGAGTAGTACGAGACCCGGCCGACGGTCAGGCCGAGGTCGGCGGCGGCGTCCAGATCGATGTTGTTGAACCCGGTGGCGCGCTGGGCGATCATCCGGGTGCCGCCGGACGCGAGCTGCTGGAGCACTCCGGCGTTGAGGTCGGCGTTGACGCTGACGCTGACGACCTCGTGCCCCGCCGCGATGGGAGCGGTGTCGTCGTTGAGGAAGACGTCGAGGCAGCGGATCTGGTGCCGTCCGGCGAAGGCCCGCTCCAGCAGCGGCTTCTCGTCGGCCTGCACCCCGAATGCGACGATCTCCACGGCGTCTCCCGTTTCATTCGTTTCGCCCCGGCATGAGCGATAGGCCGAATATACGGCCCATCGCTCGGGAACGCCGTCCGGGAGAAACCCAGGCCACCCCGGACGCGACCGGTCTCAGCCGAAGAAGACCCCCACCTCCGCGTACAGCTTCGGATCCACCGTCTTGATCTTCGCGGTCGCCTCCGCCAGCGGCACCCGGACGATGTCCGTGCCGCGCAGCGCGACCATCTTGCCGAAGTCGCCGTCCCGCACGGCGTCGATGGCGTGCAGCCCGAAACGGGTGGCCAGCCAGCGGTCGAAGGGGCTGGGCGTGCCGCCGCGCTGGGTGTGCCCGAGCACGGTGGTCCGGGCCTCCTTGCCCGTACGGCTCTCGATCTCCTTGGCCAGCCACTCCCCCACACCCGACAGCCGGACGTGCCCGAAGGAGTCGCGGCTCTCGTCCTTGAGCACCATCTGCCCGTCCTTGGGCATGGCCCCCTCGGCGACGACCACGATGGGCGCGTACCGGACCTTGAAGCGGGACTCGATCCACGAGCAGACCTGCTCGATGTCGAACCGCTGCTCCGGGATGAGGATGACGTTGGCGCCGCCGGCCAGCCCCGAATGCAGCGCGATCCAGCCCGCGTGCCGCCCCATGACCTCGACCACCAGGACGCGCATGTGGGACTCGGCGGTGGTGTGCAGCCGGTCGATGGCCTCGGTCGCGACGCCGACGGCGGTGTCGAAGCCGAAGGTGTAGTCGGTGGCGGAGAGGTCGTTGTCGATGGTCTTGGGGACGCCGACGCAGGGCACGCCGTACTCCCCGGAGAGCCGGGCCGCGACGCCGAGGGTGTCCTCGCCGCCGATCGTGATCAGCGCCTCGACCTCCTGTTTGGCCAGGGTGTCCTTGATCCGGCGGACCCCGTCCTCCGCCTTGAGCGGATTGGTCCGCGAGGAGCCCAAAATGGTGCCGCCGCGTGGCAGGATGCCCCGGACCGCGGGGATGTCCAGCGGCACCACGTCGCCCTCCAGCGGTCCGCGCCAGCCGTCCCGGAAGCCGACGAACTCGTATCCGTACTCCTGGGTGCCCTTCCGGACCACGCCACGGATGACCGCGTTCAGACCGGGGCAGTCGCCGCCACCGGTCAGTACTCCGACCCGCATCGCTTCTTCCCTTCCTCATCCCACACATGGCCGCGAACGGCCGTGAACGAGCAGACCCTGGCCACGCTAATGGTGATCCAGGTCACTCAGGGATGGCGTGAGAGCGCGATTCCGGGCGTTCTCGGGGAATTCCCAGGGAGTTGGCGTGCGACGTTCACCCGTACGAGAAAGGGCCGCGGGCAACGGTAAAAGACGCCCACCGGAACGCCTCCCGGACGCCCGCCGCCCCACCCGGAAAAGCCCCTACCCTCCGTCGAGCCCGCGCTCGATCGCGTACCGCACCAGCTCCACGCGATTGTGCAGCTGGAGCTTGCCGAGGGTGTTCTGCACGTGGTTCTGCACCGTGCGGTGCGAGATGACCAGGCGCTCGGCGATCTGCTTGTAGGACAGGCCCTTGGCGACCAGGCGCAGCACCTCGGTCTCCCGGTCGGTCAGCCGCGGGGCGTCCGGCGCGTCCTCCGCGGCCGGTGCGGGCTCGGTGGCCAGCCGTCTGTACTCGCCCAGCACCAGGCCGGCCAGTCCGGGCGTGAACACCGGGTCGCCGGCCGCCGTACTGCGCACCGCGTCCAACAGCTCCTGGGTGCTGGCCGACTTGAGCAGGTAGCCCGTCGCGCCGGACTTCACCGCTTCCAGCACGTCGGCGTGCTCGCCGCTGGCGGACAGGACGAGCACCCGCAGCGCCGGGTCCGCGGCGACCAGTTCCCGGCACACCTCGACGCCGGGCAGGCCGGGGAGGTTGAGGTCCAGGACGAGGACGTCGGGCCCGGCCGCCTGGGCGCGCCGCACCGCCTGCGGCCCGTCCCCGGCCGTCGCCACGATCTCGAAACCGGCCTCGGCCAGGTCCCGGGCGACCGCGTCCCGCCACATCGGGTGGTCGTCGACCACCATCACCTTCACGGCCCGCTCCTCGCTCACGCTCTCGCCTTTCCTCGCTTCCCGCCTTCGGGCCCGGAGCCCTTGGGTACCGTCAACTCCACTTCGGTGCCCTGGCCGGGAACCGAGATCCACTCCGCGCTGCCGCCGAGCTCCCGCAGCCGGCCGCGGATGGACAGCGCCACCCCCAGCCGGCCCTCGCGCTCGGCGTCCGCCAGCCGCCCCGGGGGGATGCCGGGGCCGTCGTCCCGCACGGTGACGATCACCGACTCCGGCTCGTCCTCGACCAGGATCCACGCGTGCGCCGCCTCGCCCGCGTGCGTGCGCACATTGTCCAGCGCGGCGCCGACCGCCGCCGCCAGCTCCGCCGCCGCGGCGGGCGGCAGCGGCACGGGCGCGCCCGGCTCCGAGAACGTCACCCGGCCGCTCGCGTACGGGGCGAGCAGCGACCGGACGTCCACCGGCCCGGCGTCCGCCGCCGCGCCCCGGGCGGCCGTGGGGAGGACGACGCCCGTGCCGCCGAGCCCGGACTCCGCGAGTCCCTTACGGCCCATACGGGCAGGACGGCCCTCGTCGTCGGCGGCGGGGACCAGTCCACTGGAAACCAGGGTGCGCAGCGCGATCTCCTGCTCCCCCGCCATCCGGCCCAGCTCGGCCGCCTCGCCGCCGATCGCCGCGCCCCGCCGCTGCACCATGGCCAGCACCTGGAGGACGCTGTCGTGGATGTCGCGGGCGAGTCGTTCGCGCTCGCGGGTGGCGGCCTCGATCTGGAACGCGCGGGCGAGCGTGCGCTCACTGGCCCGGGCGACCTCCACCACGTAGCCGATCGCGATGCTGGCCACCCCGACGAGGATGACGTTGTGCACCGTGTCCCGCGCGAACTCCTGGCGCTCGACGAGGTTGGCCACCGCCACCACGGCCGAGGCCCCCGCCGCCCAGCGCCAGCCGCCCTTGATGGCGAAGCCGAGGACCGCGCCGGCCGTCCAGATGGAGGGCAGGGTGGGTCCGCCGCCCATGATGCGGGCGTGGCTGTCCGCCAGAAGGGTGAGCAGGATGCCGCCGACCGCGAAGGACAGGTCGGCCACCAGGAAGCGCAGCGAACAGCGCTCCGCCGACATCGTGCGGCGCCAGGTGACGGCCATCCAGCCGGTGAGGGCGGTCATGTAGGCGATGGCCACCGTGGGGTGCGCGTACTTGTGGTACGAGACGCCGAACAGGACCAGGACGTAGCACAGCGTCGAGATGCGGTACCCGGTGAGCGCCCGCCACAGGGGCAGCTCCACGGACATCCGCACCACGCGGGGCCGCTTGCCCGCCCGGTCCTCGATCCCGTGGTCCGGCCCGTGGTCCGCGGCCTCGTGGTGCGGCCCGCCGCCTTCGGTGACGTCGCCGCCGGTCGCCGTCCGTATGTCGGCGTCCGTCATCTCGGTCCCACCCCCTCGCCGGACGCGGTTACGCGCCGGCTCCGCCGTTGTGGCCCCTGCCGCCGTCGCGCTCCGCCGCCTTGCGGGCGCGGCGGGCCTTCCAGCCGCCGCCGGTCTCGCCGCGCGCGGCCTTCTCCGCCTTCTCCGCCTCGGCCTGCTTCTTCGCCTCGTCGGCGATCTTGCGCTTGGCGGCGGTGGCGTAGATGTCGACGTACTCCTGACCGGACAGCTTCATGATCTCGTACATGACCTCGTCGGTCACCGAGCGCAGGATGAAACGGTCGTGCTCCATGCCGTGGTAGCGGCTGAAGTCCAGCGGCTTGCCGATGCGGATGCCCGGCCGGATCATCTTCGGCATGACCTTGCCCGGGGGCTGCACCTTCTCCGTGTCGATCATGGCCACGGGGATGACGGGCGCGCCGGTGGCCAGCGCCACACGGGCCAGCCCGCCCTGCTTGCCGCGGTAGAGGCGGCCGTCGGGCGAGCGGGTGCCCTCGGGGTAGATGCCGAACAGCTCGCCGCGCTCCAGCACCTCGATGCCGCTCTTGATGGCCGCCTCACCGGCGCCGCGCGCCCCGGAACGGTCCACGGGGAGCTGCCCCACGCCCTTGAAGAACGCGGCCGTCAGCTTGCCCTTGACGCCCGGCGTGGTGAAGTACTCGGCCTTGGCGATGAAGGTGACCTTCCGGTCCAGGACGGCCGGCAGGAAGAAGGAGTCCGAGAAGGACAAGTGGTTGCTCGCGAGAATGGCCGGCCCCTCCGCCGGAACGTTCTCCAGCCCCTCGACCCACGGCCGGAAAGCGAGCTTGAGCGACCCGCCGAGGGAAAACTTCATTGCGCCGTAGATCAACCCACTGCCTCCTGTGTCTAACGCAAAGACCTTAACCTGCCCCACAGCCGGGGTTCGCCGCGAGTGGCGCGGGGGTGGGAGGCGGGGCTCGACGGGCCCCGCGCGCGACCCCGGAGTGGTAGGGGCGGCGGGGATGGGGGCCGCGGGCCCCGGCGAGGGCGGGGCCACCGGAGCCGACCTCCGCTCAGACCGGATCCGTCCACGATCCCGGCCGGGACAAACCATGATCCCCGCCGAAGCCGACCACGATCCCGGCCGAAGCGGACCATGATCCCCACCAAATCGACCATGGTCCCGACCCCCGCTCTCCGAAGGGCCGTTCGACCTACCCGGTGGGCGGTGCTCCGCGTACTCTTCAGTTAACCCTCCAGGCCCCCTCATCGATCGGAGTCCCCCGGTGCCGCTCCTACCCGGTGCCGAGCCGTTCCGCCGTGACGGCGGAGAGGTCGGCGTTCTCGTATGCCACGGCTTCACCGGCTCCCCCCAGTCCGTCCGGCCGTGGGCCGAGTCCCTGGCCGACCGGGGGCTGACCGTCTCGCTCCCGCTGCTGCCCGGCCACGGCACCCGCTGGCAGGACATGCAGCTCACCACCTGGCAGGACTGGTACGCGGAGGTCGACCGGGAGCTGCGGGTGCTCACCGAGCAGTGCTCCCAGGTCTTCGTCTGCGGGCTGTCGATGGGCGGGGCGCTGGCCCTGCGACTGGCCGCCCGACACGGCGACGCGATCCGCGGGGTGATCGTCGTCAACCCCGCCAACAAGCTGCGCGACGCCGCCGCCCCGCTGCTGCCGGTGCTGCGGCACGTCATCCGTACGACCAAGGGCGTGGCCGACGACATCGCCAAGCCGGGCTCCCACGAGATCGGCTACTCACGGGTCCCGCTGCACGCCGCGCACTCGCTGCGGCGCTTCCTCCGGCTCGTCGACGACGAACTGCCGCATGTCACACAGCCGTTGCTCGTCATGACGAGCCCACAGGACCACGTGGTCTCACCCGCCGACTCGGAACGCATCCTGAGCCGGGTCTCCTCCACCGACATCCGGCAGCGGCTGCTGGAGCACAGCTACCACGTCGCGACCCTGGACCACGACGCCGAACTGATCTTCAAGGAAAGCCACGACTTCATCGCCCGTCTCGCGCCCGGCGCGCAGGGAGCGACGAACCGGGAGGGACAGACCGCCAGTGGTGGAGCGTAGCCCCCGCGATCCCCGCGATCCGCTGGACGAGGAAGCAGCCTGGGCCGAGATCGTGGCCGGCTACGGCGAACAACCGGACTTCCCCACCCCGGACGACGGACCGGTCGCCAACCTGAAGAAGGACGACGGATCGTCCACCGGCCCGAAGAACGTGAAGGACATCAAGGACTTCACGAAGCCACCGGCCGTCGAACGGACCACCGACACCCCCGCCACCGAGGACACCCGCCCCGCCACCGGCACCCCCGTGGACGGCCCGCCCAAGAGCGACCCGTCCACGGGCCGCCCGGTGGGCAGCTTCATCGTGTTCGCCCCCGGTGTCGGGCCGCGCGACTGGGAAGCGGCCGAGGCATCCGACGACGACTTCGACGAAACGGACGAGGGCCACTTCGTCCAGCCCGACCCACCACTCCCCCAGGCCGACGTGACCTCCAAATTCGCCTGGCTCGCGGTGCTCGGCGGCCCGCTGCTGCTCGTCCTGATGGTTCTCTTCCGCCAGCCGATCACCTGGTGGGTCACCGTCCTAGGCATCGGCGGATTCCTGGGCGGCTTCGCCACCCTGATCGCCCGGATGAAGAGCGACGACGAGGACGACGAAGATCTGCCGGGCGGCGGCGCGGTGGTCTGATCTTCCCCACACGCGACGAGACCGTCCACGACTGGGGGACGGTCTCGTCGCATGCGGGAACGGGGCGCCTCATGTGTCGTGCTGTACGGGCCGGGGGCCCGTCCTCCCCACAGATGCCCGCCCCCACCGACGATCAGCCGCCAACCGACGGAAGGGGACGTCCCGGGGTGCCCCCGCAGCGGACTGGGGCGCGGCGGCCGGTGACCTACATCGCGTCGGGGAGGCGCAACTGCCGCGAGGAGGTACCCCGGGGCGGCCCCGACCCCGTAAGAAACAGCAGGCGCACCGACCACCGGGGCGCACCCGCGGACAGGCCCCGACCCCGGACGAAACACAAGGCGTACGACCCACCGGGCAGCACCCGCGACAGGACCCGACCACGCGAAAGAGAAGGCGCACGACCCACCGCCCCGCACCCGCTTCAGGCCCCGCCCCCGCACGAAAACAAAAGGCGCACCGCCCACCGGCCCGCCCCTAAGCCGCCCCTACACCCCCACCGGCACCCGCAACGCCGCCAGCACCGGCAGATGATCGGTGGCCGCGCGCAGATCCTCCGATCGGACGCCCGGCAGATCGTAAGGAACCCCGCAGCCCAGAACCCGCACGCCAGGCGTCGTAAAGAGCGCGTCGATGCGCTGGTGCGGATCGGTGGGGGTCGAGGTGTACTCACCACCCCACGGCGCGGCGGCCCAGGCATCGGTGAGCGAGCCCGCCAACCGCCGGAAGGCCCGCCCGTCCGGCCGGTCGTTGAGATCACCGCCGACGACGGCGTGCGGAACGACCGGGCGCCCGCCCCGCCCGTCCCACCGCGCCAGCCGCTCCAGCAGCAGCTCCGCCTGCCGGTCGCGCTCCCCCGCGTTCAGACTCAGGTGGCAGCTGACCACGCCGAGCCGCGCGCCCCCGATCCGCACCACGGCGGTCGCCAGACCCCGCTGGTGCAGGCCGGGGGTGCGCGGCAGCAGCACGTCCTCCGCGTGCTCCACGTGGGCGCGCAGGGACGAGAGGATCGCCGGCCCGGCGGCCGTGGCGCCGCCCGTGACGTGCACCAGATCGCACGCCCGGGCCAGCGCCGTCACGGCCTTGCGCCAGCGGAAGAACCGCGGCGCCTCTTGGACGAGCACGAGATCGGGCGCACAGGCCCGGATGACCCGGGCCAGCGCCGCCCGGTCGTCGCGCATCGACCGGATGTTGTAGCTGAGAACGCGGACGACCGCGGCGTCCGGCTCGGTCGCGGACGCGGGCAGGGGCGCGCTCTCAGCCATGGCGGATCAGCCCTGCCGGGCCAGGTCCGCGGCCCCGACGAGCCCGGCCTTGCCGCCGAGCTGCGCGGCCAGCACCTGCGCGTGCGGGCGCCACTGGTTGCCGACCAGCCAGCGCCGGAAGGACTTGCGGATCGGGTCGAGCACCAGCTCGCCCTCGTCCGAGACGCCGCCGCCGACGATGAAGGCGGACGGGTCGAACAGCGACGCCAGGTCGGCGAGCCCGGCGCCCGCCCAGCGGGCCAGCTCGCGGAAGGAGTCGATGGCGACCGGGTCGCCCTTGCGGGCGGCCTCGCTGATGTGCCGGCCCTCGATGCCCTCGGAGGTGCCGTCGCCCATGGACAGCAGTATCTCGGCGTTCTCGGGGGTGGCGAAGGCGCGCTGCCGCGCGTAGCGCACCAGCGCCCGGCCGGACGCGTACTGCTCCCAGCAGCCCTGGCTGCCGCAGCCGCACAGCAGGCCGTCCGGGACGACCCGGATGTGCCCGAACTCGGCGGCGACGCCGAACCGGCCGCGGCGCAGCTTGTTGCCGATGATGATGCCGCCGCCCAGGCCGGTGCCGAGCGTGATGCAGATGACGTCGCTGTGGCCCTGGCCGGCGCCGAAGCGGTACTCGCCCCAGGCCGCGGCGTTGGCGTCGTTCTCGACCACGACGGGCAGGCCGACGCGCTGCTCGACCTTGTCCTTGAGCGGCTCGTGGCGCCAGTCGATGTTCGGGGCGAAGAGGACCGTGGCCCGCTTCTCGTCCACGTAACCGGCGGCACCGATGCCGACGGCCTCGATCTCCTGGCCCCTTCCGACCGCCTTGATCGCGGCGGCGATCGCCTCGGTCAGCTCGTCCGTGGCCCGCGGGGTCGGCACCTTGCACGTCTCCAGGATCGTGCCCTCTTCGTCGACCACACCGGCCGCGATCTTGGTACCGCCGATGTCGACGCCGATGGTGAGTCCCATGTGTCCCTCAGTTATTCGCTCGAACCCCGCCGCATGCAACCGTACCGGAGCCGCGGAACGGTCGAGACAGCCGAGATCGGCGCGCTGGCCGCACGCCGCCGACCAGGGCGGGCGCGCGGGCCGACGCGTACGCGGGCGTGCCCGGCGCGGACGGGATCACGCCGTCCGCCGTCCGTCGCCGGCCGGTCGTCAGTCCAGGTCGATGCGCTCGCTGCCCGCGGGACCGCCCTCGTCCCGAGGACGGCGGTCTTCGTCGGGATCACGCGCTTCGCGGGGCTCGTCCGCCCCAGCCGTGGCACCGGACGTCCCGGCATCCCGCGTGGGGCCGTCCCCCGTGGCCCCGTCGTCCGCGGCGCCCCGCGTCCACCGCCGCTCGCTGCTCTCCACGACGGAGCGGTAGGCGGCCAGCAGCTCCGAGCCGGCCGCGGCGAGGTGGTCGAAGACGTCCGGGTTGCGCTCGATGACGGGTTCCACGGCGGCCTTGGCCTGCCGCAGGACACGGTGGACGGCGCCCTGCGCGGCCATTCCGGCGAGCGCACCGGGGAGCTGGATGCCGCTGAGCTTTTCGGTGACCGCCTCGGCGAGGCGGCGCAGCTCCTCGGCCGCGCTGCCCGGCGGCGGCCCGTACTGGGCCCGACGGCGCGCCTTCTCGGCCGCGAGGTCCTCGGCGCAGGCCGTCGCCCAGGCGTCGGCGTCGGGTTCCGGCGCGCGGTCGGCGGGGCGCTCGGTGGCTTCGCTCATGGGGGCTCCTGGCGGCGAGGCGGCACTGCCCGCGGGCAGTCGTTCGGCTGGACCTTCCTTTGACGTTACCTGAACGGCGGTACGCGGCGACCGCTCCCCGAACAGCCACGCTCAGCGACCGACGGCCAGCGACCGAGCCGAAACAGCCACACCCAACGACCGACAGCCAACGACCGGACCAAAACAGCCATCCCAACCACCGACGGCCAACGACCGGACCAAAACAGCCACACTCACGACCGACAGCCAACGACCAGGCCAAAACAGCCACACCGCAACCGCCCACCGACACGACCGGGCCGATACAGCCACACCCAGCAGCCCACCGGCACGACCGGGCCGAAACAGCCACACCCAGCAGCCCACCGACAACGACCAGGCCGAAACAGCCACACACCCAGCGACCGACGGCCAACAACCGGGCCGAAACAGCCACACCCAACGACCGACAGCCAACAACCAGGCCAAAACAGCCACACCCAGCCACCCGCCCCGCCGCAACAACGGCGCCGGCAACCGCCCGACAACGAGGACAACCGAACGGCCACCCCGCGGCACCAGCGCTCAGCGGTCTCAGCGCATGTCGGAACGGCTCACCGACCGGCAGGCCACAGCGCCGGGTCCGGAGCGAAGCGGACGTGCAGCGCACCGTCACGCAGCCCCGCACCCGACACGGTGCAGCGGCGCAGTGCGGAAGGAAGCGTGCGGATGCGCCGGAACCGGCCGACGGTCACGATGAGTTCGTCGCCCCGGCGGACCAGTCCCAGCCCGTCCCGGTCGGCCCCGGGCAACGGGATCTTCCAGAGGAGGAGACCGTCCGCGGCGAGGCGGTCTTCAACGATCCACGGGTCGTCGTCCACGTGGCGGTACGAGGCTGAGTCACCGGCGGCCGACGGAGGTGTGCCGTACTCACCGTGGCCCGCCAGCGCGCCGCCGCCGTCATCCGGCGCAGACCCGTCCGCCGCGCCCACCTCGCCCGTCGTCCCGTCGATCAACTCCGCCAGCTCGTCCGGCCCCTGCGGATCGAATCCCAGGTGCGGCACCTCGCGCACCGGGACGGGTCCGAACTCCTCGCGGAGTGCCTTGAGGGCGGTCTGCTGGCGGCCGGAGAGCCCGGCGAGGAAGGGTTCGGCCGAGTTGGTGGGCAGCAGGCGATTGACGAGTACGGCGTCGGTCCGGTGGCCGTACAGCGCCAGTCCGGCGCGTATCGCGCGCAGGCCCGCGACCGCGACCGGTCCCGCCTCGGTGACGATCCGCACGGTCGTGCCGGGGTCGTCGATCATCCGCTGGACGGCGGCGAGTTCGCGCTCCCAGCGCTCGGCCGCCTCGTAGAGCTTCTGGGCGGGCATGGCGGCACCCGCGAGCTGGGCGAGCACCGGGCGCAGGGCCCGGGCGGCCTGGCGTTCGGGGGGCAGCAGGCGGCGCAGGTAGCGGCGGGCCTGTTCGGGCAGCCCCAGCAGCAGGACCGTTTCCGCAGCGGGCGGCATGTCCGCCACCACCAGGTCCCACGCCTGCGCCTCGTGCGCCGCGCGCAGTGCGTACAGCAGGGCGAACTCGGGGGAGCCCGGGAGTTCGGTGAGCTCGTCCTCGTCCAGGGGCGTGGCGCCGAAGAAGTCCAGCGCGGCGCCCGCGCGCTCCTGGAACGCCAGGAACTCGCGGCGGAACCGGTCCCCGGAGTCCACCCGCGCCACCCACAGCCCCTCGGCCACCGCCACCGGGGCGCCGGCCTCCGGGCGGACGCCCAGCACGGCGTCCGCGGCGCCGCCCCCGGCCGTCAGCAGCAGCACCCGCCGCCCGCGCCGGGCCTCGGCCAGCGCGGTCGCGGCGGCGAGGGTGGTGCGGCCCGCGCCGCCCAGACCGGTGACCAGTACCGTGCGCACCCTCAGAGCCGCTTCGCCTCGTCGGCGGGGCCCGCCGCGCCGCTCTCGACGCGGGCCTTCAGCCCGGCGAGCGCGCGGTCGATGATGACCTTCTCCGCCTTGCGCTTGATCATCCCGAGCATCGGGATCTTCACGTCGACGGTGAGCTGGTACGTCACCTCGGTCTGCCGCCCGCCGTCCAGCGGGGCGAGCCGGTAGGAGCCGTCCAGCGACCGCAGCATCTGGGACTTCACCAGGGACCAGGCGACCTCGTGGGCGCCGGTCCAGGTGTACGCGAGGGTGTGGTCGTCCTTGATGGCGCCGGCGTCCAGCACCAGCCGCACCTGCTCGGCGCGGCCCTCGGTGTCCTTGGAGAGCACCTCGGCCTCTTTGACCTCGCCGGTCCACTCGGGGTAGCGCTCGAAGTCGGCGATCACTCCCATCACGTCGGCGGGCGTCGCCTTGATCGTGATGCTAGAGCTGGTGTGTTCGGCCATCGCCGTGACTCCTCCATGCCGATTTCGTGCCGTTCGGCCAGACGCTATCCCTGCTGCTGAAGGCTACCGCGCGGCGGAAGAGGGCCTGACCCGCCCTGCCCCACGCCCCGCGGGCCGCCACGGCGGACGGGCACGGGGCCGCCCGGCGCCGGACGGCCGGGGGCACCCGTAACCGTCACCGTCCGCGTACGAGTCCCACCGCCCGCGCCGCCCAACCTTCCCCGGCCCCCGAGGACCGGAGAGCGGAGCTCGAAGATCAAAGACCGGACAGCAGGCACCGAAGATCAAAGACCGGACAGCAGAAACCGAAGACCGGCACCGGATACCAGACCCCAGACAACTCACCACTCCAAGACGAACGGCCGCCCCGTAGCGTTGAAGTGCCCCACATTGACGCACTCCGTCGCTCCGATCCGCATCCGCCGGGCCAGTGGCTGATGGACGTGCCCGAAGAGGGAGTACCGGGGACGGGTGGCGCGGATGGCCTTCAGGAGGGCGGAGCTGCCGCGTTCGAAGCGGCGGGCGACGGTGTCGTAGCAGAGCTCGGGGACGTCTGGCGGGATGTGCGTGCACAGCACGTCCACCGACCCGACCGCCTCGATCTTGGCGGCGTACTCCTCGTCACTGATCTCGTACGGCGTGCGCATCGCCGTGCTCAGCCCGCCGCCGACGAACCCGAAGACCAGCCCGCCGATCTCCACCCGCTCGCCGTCCAGCACGGTGGTACCGGGCCCGGCGTACTCGTGCCACAGACCCGGCATGTCGACATTGCCGTAGGTGGCGTACGTCGGGGTGGGGAAGGCGGCGAACAGTTCGGCGTACTGCTTGCGGACGGCCTGCTCTATGACGGCCTGCCGCCCGCCGGGGAGGTCGGTCACCCCGCCCCACAGCCGGCGGCCCAGTTCCCGGGCCTCCTCGAAGCGGCGGGCGTTGCGCAGCTCCACCAGCCGGTCCGCGTTCTCGACGCCGAACAGGTCGGGGAAGATGCCGCGCGAATGGTCTGCGTAGTCGAGGAAGAGGACGAGGTCGCCCAGGCAGACGAGGGCGTCGGCGCCGTCGCCCGCCGTGGCGAGGTCCCGGCTGTTGCCATGTACATCACTGACCACGTGCACGCGCATGACGGCCACCCTAGATCCCTCCACCAGGTCTCCGGGAGGGCCCTGCGACCTGCGGTTACTTCCGCGTCACCGAAAGCCTGGTCTAGTCTGCGCCCAGTCGTCCCAAGGGGTGAGCCGCCGGGCCCTCCGCGGCGTGTGACGCATCGAACATCTGGCCACGACCCCCTATCCCTAAAGCAATACCGGTGGGTAACGTCCGGGCAGTCCAAATCCCCCTGCCCGATCGTGGACCGCAGCCGGCCGGCACACAGCGGCGTGACGCCAATGAGGAGCAGCAGTCTTGCGCGAGTTCAGCCTTCCGGCCCTGTACGAGGTCCCCGCGGACGGCAACCTGGCGGATCTCCCCCGCCGCAACGCCGCGCAGCGCCCAGACATCGCCGTCATGGGCCGCAAGGTCGACGGCCGCTGGGAGGACGTCACCGCCGCCGCCTTCCTCGCCGAGGTCCGCGCCGTCGCCAAGGGCCTGATGGCGGCCGGCATCCAGCCCGGCGACCGGATCGGGCTGATGTCGCGCACCCGGTACGAGTGGACGCTGCTGGACTTCGCCATCTGGAGCGCGGGCGCCGTCACCGTCCCCGTGTACGAGACGAGCTCCGCCGAGCAGATCCAGTGGATCCTCGGCGACTCGGGCGCGGTGGCCTGCCTGGTGGAGAGCCCCGCCCACGAGGCCGCGGTGGAGTCCGTCCGGGATCAGCTGCCGGAGCTGGCGAACATCTGGCAGATCGAGCGGGACGCCGTCGCGCGGCTGCGCGCGGCCGGCGGCTCGGTCTCCGACGAGGAGGTGGAGGAACGCAGCGCCCTCGCCGACGCCGACTCCCCCGCCACCATCGTCTACACCTCGGGCACCACCGGCCGCCCCAAGGGCTGCGTGCTCAGCCACCGCAGCTTCTTCGCCGAGTGCGGCAACGTCGTCGAACGCCTCAAGCCCCTCTTCCGCACCGGCGAGGCGTCCGTCCTCCTCTTCCTCCCGGTGGCGCACGTCTTCGGCCGGCTGGTGCAGGTGGCCTCCGCCATGGCCCCCATCAAGCTCGGGCACGCGCCCGACATCAAGAACCTCACCGACGACCTCGCGTCCTTCCGGCCCACGCTGATCCTGGGCGTCCCCCGGGTCTTCGAGAAGGTCTACAACGGCGCCCGCGCCAAGGCCGAGGCCGACGGCAAGGGCAAGATCTTCGACCTGGCCGCCAACACCGCCATCGCCTACAGCCGCGCCCAGGACACCCCGCGCGGCGCCTCCCTCGGCCTGCGGATCAAGCACAAGGTCTTCGACAAGCTCGTCTACGGCAAGCTGCGCGCCGTCCTCGGCGGCCGGGCCACCCACGCCATCTCCGGCGGCGCTCCCCTGGGCGAGCGGCTGGGCCACTTCTACCGGGGCGTCGGCTTCACCGCCCTGGAGGGCTACGGCCTGACGGAGTCGTGCGCGGCGACCGCCTTCAACCCGTACGACAAGCCGAAGATCGGCACCGTCGGCCAGCCGCTGCCCGGCTCGGTGGTGCGGATCGCCGACGACGGCGAGGTGCTGCTGCACGGCGAGCACCTGTTCACGGAGTACTGGAACAACGAGAAGGCGACCAAGGAAGCCCTCTCCGACGGCTGGTTCCACACCGGCGACCTCGGCACCCTGGACGCCGACGGCTTCCTGACGATCACCGGCCGCAAGAAGGAGATCCTGGTGACGGCGGGCGGCAAGAACGTCGCGCCCGCCGTGATCGAGGACCGCATCCGGGCGCACGCGCTGGTCGCGGAGTGCATGGTCGTCGGCGACGGCCGCCCCTTCGTGGCCGCGCTGGTCACCCTGGACGAGGACTTCCTGCCGCGCTGGGCCGCCGACCACGGCCGCACCGGCCGCAGCACCGCCGAACTCCGCGAGGACCCGGAACTGCTGGCCGCCGTCCAGCGGGCCGTGGACGACGGCAACGCGGCGGTCTCCAAGGCCGAGTCCGTCCGCAAGTTCCGCATTCTGCCGACCCAGTTGACGGAGGAGTCGGGGCACATCACGCCCTCGCTCAAGCTCAAGCGGAACATCGTGGCGCGCGACTTCGCCGAGGAGATCGAGGCGCTGTACCGGAAGTGACGGGGTCCCCTCAACGGCGAGGGGCCGACGACAGGGAAGGGCCGATCGCGTCGTAGTTCGCGACCGGCCCTTGCCTCGTCAGAGAGGGACATCAGCCCCTCCCTCCCCTACAGCAACTCCCGCAGCCGCTCCGCCAGCAGGTCCCAGCGCCACTTCTCCTCTACCCAGGCGCGGCCCCGCTCGCCCATCTTGCGGCGCAGACCGGGGTCCTGAAGGAGGGCCACCAGCCGCTCGGCGGTGGGGGTGGGGGCGCCGCCCGGCACCACCCAGCCGGTCTCGCCGTCCAGCACCGCGTCCGGTGCGCCGCCCGAGTCGCCCGCCACCACCGGGAGCCCGGTCGCCGACGCCTCCAGGTAGACGATCCCCAGCCCCTCGACGTCCAGCCCGCCCCGGCGGGTCCGGCACGGCATGGCGAAGACGTCCCCCGCGCCGAAGTGCGCGGGCAACTCCTCCCACGGCACCGCGCCCGTGAAGCGCACCGCGTCCGCGACGCCCTTCTCCGCGGCGAGCGCGCGCAGCCGGCCCGCGTACGGGCCACCGCCGACGATCAGCAGCACCGCGTCCGGGACGGCGGCCAGCACCTGGGGCATCGCCTCGATCAGCGTGTCCTGCCCCTTGCGCGGCACCAGCCGCGACACGCACACCACCACCGGCCGCCCGGTCAGCCCGAGCCGGGCCCGTACCTCGTCCCCGCCCGAACCGGGGTGGAAGGTCGTCTCGTCCACGCCCGGCGGAAGCTGCACCATGCGCGCCGCGGCGGCGGGCGTCAGCGCGCGGGCGATCCGGGAACGGGTGTACTCGCCGAGATAGGTGATCGTGTCGGTGCCCTCGCCGATGCGGCGCAGCAACTCCCGCGAACCGGGGAGCTGCGCCCAGCCCGCCTCGTGCCCGTGGGTGGTCGCCACGATCCGCCGCGCGCCGGCCCGGCGGAGCGCCGGAGCCATCAGGCCGAGCGGAGCGGCGGCCCCGAACCACACCGACGTGCAGCCGTGTTCCCGCAGCAGTTCCACGGCGCGGGCGGTGACGCGGGGCGTGGGCAGCAGCATGGTCGTACGGTCCCGCACGACGGGGTACGGCTGCTGCGCGTCGAACCGCGCGGTGGCCTCGGCGCCCTCCCGGCCGCGCTTCCAGGTCGAGGCGTAGACGACGACCCGTTCCGGGTCCAGGCGCAGCGCCATGCTGTGCAGGAACGCCTGGATACCACCAGGTCGGGGCGGGAAGTCGTTCGTGACGATCAGCGTCTTGTCCATTGCCCTGGCACAGTACCGGGTTCTCTTCACGGGCCGGGTGAGGGCATCGCCTCATTCCCGGCCCGCCCGGTGCCCGGCTCCGGCACCGGGAGCCGAGGCCCGCACCTTTCGGGCCGGGCCCGCCATATTCCAGCCCGTCCGGCGCTTGAGGACACAGTGACGGAAGCCGCGACGAGCCGCGATTTCCCTGCCGGGCCGAGATCGGGCCGGGCCCGCCACCTCCAGCCCGTCCGGCGCTTGAGGACGCAGTAACAGGAGCCGCCACGAGCCGCAGCCGGCCACATCCGTGCTCCGGGAGCCGAGCCCGCCACATTCCAGCCCGTCCGGCGCTTGAGGACACCCCGGCGAGCGCGGGTACAGGCTCACGGGCGGGCGGCAGGTGATTCTGGGACCCGGTAAACGCCGGAGGCGTTGTCCTCAAACGCCGGACAGGCTTGATACTGCCGAGCCACCGTCTACTGGTACAGGCCGGGCGAGGGCAACGCCTCATCTCCAGCCCGTCCGGCGCTTGAGAACACCCCGGCGAGCGCGGGTACAGGCTCACGGACGGGCGGCGGGTGATTCTGGGACCCGGTAAACGCCGGAGGCGTCGTCCTCAAACGCCGGACGGGCTTGATACTGCCGGGCCACCGTCGCAGGTTCAGGCACAGGCCGTACGCCCCCGCACGCCCGCCACAACCTCCGGCAAACGATCAACGACGCCGCGACCAGCAACCCGTTCCGCACCGCCAGCAAGGCGATACCGAGCCAGTCGCCCTCCACGACGTGCGAGAACCAGATCGGGAACTCCAGGAACGTCACCCCGGTCGCGGCCAGCACCAGGACGGCGGGCAGGCCCTGGCGCCCGGACCGCGCGGTCACGCAGACGGCGGCGAGGCCGACCAGCCAGACCATGTACTGCGGGCTGATGACCCGGCTGGTCGTCGTGAACAGCAGCACGGCGGCGAACGAGGCGTCCGCGAGCACCGTGGGCGGGAAGGCGCGGGCCCGCAGCCGCCACAGCAGCAGCCAGCCGAACGCCGCGCCGGTCAGCGCGAGCGCCGCGCCGCTGACGACCCCGACGTAGGGGCCGACGTACTCCACGGAGCCGTAGTTCAGCAGCACCTCACCGGGCCAGCCGAAGTGCCGGGCGACGTGGAAGACGAGCGCGCCCAGCGACTCCACCTCCGTGCCCCGGTCCCGTTGGAAGGACAGGAAGGCCAGCGCGCCGGGCGCGGCGGCCACCAGGAGGACGGCCAGCACGACGACGCCCGCCAGCGCCGCTCCCCAGATGGCGCGGGCCCGCCGACCCCGTGCCGCGCCCCACAGCAGCAGCGCGGGCCAGACCTTCAGCAGCGCGCCGAAGGCGATCAGCGCGCCCGCCACGCGCGGGTGCCGGGCGGCGGCGAAGAGGGCCGCGACGGCGACGGCGGTCACCATCAGGTCGTACCGGGCGTAGGCGGTCGGCCCCAGGAGCGGAACCCCGGCGACCCACACCCACGCCCCGGCCAGGCGTTTGCCCGGGCGCCGGCCCGCGTACAGGAACAGCGCGAGCACGGCGGCGTCGGCGGCGCAGGCCAGGACGAAGAAGGCCGGCGCGTAGCCGAGGAAGGGCAGCAGACGGGGCGCGAGGACGGGCAGCGCGGCGGCCGGCGGATACTGCCAGGTCACGTCGTCCATGGGGAAGGTCCCGGTGCCCAGCACCTGGGCCCAGCCCTGATAGATGACCGAAACGTCACTGGTGACGTCCGGGCCCGAGGGCGTCAGCACCTTGAAGACGCAGAGCAGCAGCACGGCTCGGGTCGCGGCCCACCCGGCGATCGGCGCCGCGACACGCATCGCGCCCACCCTGCCGGGGACGCGCCGGGCGCGGTCACCGTCCCTGGTCCTGGTCCTGGTCCTGGTCCTGGTCAACGCGCACCTCCGCCAGGTTCGTCCGCCGTGCTCACCGGCCGTTCCGCTGCCTGCATCATGCCCGTCGCCCGCGGTCACGACCGTGGACGAGGACGGCGCGGCGCGGCGCCCCACAAGCAGCCGCCCACAAGCGACGCACCACAAGCAGTCTCCCGAGCGACGCAAGCGATGCCCCACAAGCAGCCCCCGAGCGACGCCCACCAGCGATGCACCACGAGCGACGCCCCACAACCAGCCGCCCTACGACCGACGTACCGAACACCGCCCCCGAACAAAGACCACGGGAAGCACCTCCGGCCGGACCGCATCAAGCCACCAACCGACCGCATCAAGCCACCAACCGGACCGCATCAAGCCACCGGACCGCCCGCGCCCGAACCCCGGAACCGGAAAGGGCCACCGACCCCCACGGCCCGGACCCCTCAGTCCAGCGCCCCCACCACATAAGCCCGCCACGCCCGCGTGAACTCGCCCAGATCCACTCCCAGCTCGGCGCGCAGCGCCTGCCGTACGCCGTGCGCCCGCGCCCCGCTCCGGTCGGCGGCCGTGCCTTCGGCGGGGTCCGCGGGTGTCGTCCGCCTGCCCACCGCCTGGTAGAAGGACGTCAGCCGCCGTTCCCCCCACTTGTCGGCGATCATGCGGCAGGCCAGCCAGCCGCCTTCGTACGCCTGGGCCAGCTGGTCCGCGTCCCGGCTGAAGGTGAAGTCGCCGTCGGCGGGCAGGGCGCGCGGGGTCCGGCCGGTGGCGACGGCGCGGGAGAGTTCGGGGGCCGCGATGCCCGCCGGGCGTTTCGTGCCGCGGTAGGCCACCCAGTCCGCGAACCCTTCGGAGAGCCACAGCGGGGTCGCGGGCGTCGTGGCCGTCCGCGTCGCGACGTGGGTGGTCTCGTGGGTCAGGACGATCTGCCGCCCGAGGTCGTTCAGTTCCTCGTACGCCTCCGGATTGACGATGACCCGGTCGGCCGGGGTCGCCCCGGACGCGGCCCCGGTCTCGCCCGTGGTGACCGCCGCGATGCCCCGGTAGCCGCTCGGGTCCGTGGCGCCCAGCAGCTGCGCCATCCGCTCCAGCGACGCGGGGGCCTGCACCACCACCCGCCCGGCCCACTTGCCGGGCCACGCCTTCCGCACGGCGGGCACCGCCGCGTCCGTCCGCTCGGCCAGCTCGCGCAGCCGTCCGGGATCGCCCGCGCCCAGGACGATGCTGTGCCGGCCCCGGACGAGGTCCACGGGGCCCTGGTCCCACAGTTGCCGCGCGGTGCGCCGTCCGGTCCGCGCGCCGTCCGCGTCGGAGGCGATGCGCCAGCGGCCGTCGCGGTCGACGAGCGTGAGGTACTGGACGGCGGTGACCGGCGCGGTGTCGTATCCGTCGAGCCGGTACCGCAGCCGGACTTCGGCCGCCACCCGCCGGTCGCCGGAACCGGCCGCAGGGAGGTCGAAGGCGCCGGTGCGCACCAGCTCGTAGCGCCAGTCGGCCAACGGCACCTCGGCGAGATTGGCGAACATGCGCCGCTCCCGGTCGCGGAAGCCGGTGGCGCGCGGATCGACGGTGGTGAGGAAGGCGCCGGCGTTCCGGTCCAGCACCGCCGCCGCCCGGGCGTCCAGGAGCCGTTGGATCTCCGGCGTGCCGGAGTGCCCACCGCTCGGCCCCGTACAGCCGGCGACCACGACCAGCAGCAGAACGAGCAGCACCGAAGATCCCACGACTTTGAACGGTCGTCCCCGGCCCGGCCGTCGCTCCGCCCGTCGGCCCACCCGTTGACCTGCCACGAAACTGATCGTATGGGTGGCCCGCACGGGACGGGAAACGAGCGGGAAAGGAAATAGTCAGCCCGGAACGCGCCACTGACCAGGGACGATCGAACACCGACCGCCACGACGCGTCACAGCACCAACGAGGGCCGCTGGTGCCCGGCCCCACCCCGAAGGCGAGGCGCTCACGGCCGCGTCACCGACGACACCGGCATCATCCCCACCGGGTCGTACCGCACCCGCGCGCCGGGGTAGGGCGCGTGCACCACCTGCCCGCCGCCCACGTACATGCCCACGTGGCTCGCGTCGCTGCGGTAGATCACCAGGTCACCGGGCCTGGCCTGGCGCAGCGACACCGCCCGGCCCGCCGACCGCTGCGCCTGCGAGGTGCGCGGCAGCGAGACCCCGGCGCGGGCGTAGGCCCACTGCATGAGCCCGGAACAGTCGAACGCCGAGGGCCCGGACTGCCCCCACGCGTAGGGCAGTCCGACGGCCGACCGCGCCGCCGCCACCGCGATCGCGGCCCGCCCGGACGCGGCGACCGCGCCGTACAGGCCGGGCAGCGTGCCATCGCGCCCGTCACCCCGGGAGGCCCGGTCGTACGCCTTCCGCTCGGGGGGCGCCATGGAGTCCAGCAGCCGCCGGGCGGCGGCGAGCCGGTGTTCGACGGACTTCTTGTGACGGGCCACCTCACGGCGGCTGGCCTCCATGTCGGCCAGCCGCTCCCCCGTCTCGTGCCGCCGCTGCTTCAGCGACCGCTGGGCCTGCTGGAGTTCGCGCACCTCGTCGGCGTGCACGCGGTTGACGCGGTCGAGGGCCGCGGCCTTGTCGAGGTAGTCGGCGGGGCGCTCGGAGAAGACGAGCCGGACGGTGGGGTCCATGCCGCCGGAGCGGTACTGGGCGGCGGCGAGGGCGCCGATCCGTCCCCGCATCCGGTTGATCCGCTCCTGTTCGCGGGCCATGCGGTCCTGGAGGCGGGCGGTCTCGTCGCGCAGCTTCTTCACGCGCTCCTCGGCCGCGTTGAACTTCTCGGTGGCGCGCTCGGCCTGGACGTAGAGGGCGTCGACACGTGCCCTGACGTCGGAACGGGAGGGGTGGGGGTCGGCGTTGGCGGGGGCAGCGGGGGTGAGCGCCGCGGCGGTGGCGGCGAGGGCGGACAGAACGGTGACCCTGGTCACCGCGACCCGTCCGGGTTGCGAGGTACGGCGGTGGGACGCCACGTGGGCCGCACTCCTTCCGTAGGCAGCCGCTGCCGCCCGGGACGGGCGGTCGCTGACCGGCGGCTGCGCTGCGAGGGCAGACAGTAACCGCGCCGATACGCCGCGGCCAACGACCTCCGCTCGTGCGACAAAAGCCGCCCCGCCGACGACTTCGCAGGTCACCGGCGGCGCGGGAAGTCAGCGGCGGGGGCCGCGATTCGCTCGATCGGGCGGCACGTCGGAGTGGGAAGGGCCCGTTCGGCGCGCGCCCCGTCGCTCAGCGTGGTCATACGGGCGTGAGCGAACGGCCTCCGGACGGCGCCCGGGACCGCGCGGACCCGCGCGGCGGGCGGCATACGGGGTCGCACGCCCGTACGCTCCGGACGCGAACACACCGGCCGCGTCCGCTCCGTACGAGCCGCCGCCCGCCCTCCCGTCCTCAAGGACGCCACGGCCCGGACGCGCCGCGGCACGCCCCGCACGCGCGGTCGCACCCCCTCAACACACATGTGTGGGCCCCGGGAGCACCCGGGGCCCACACATCGGCACAGCTCGCTGGGATCCGCACGCTTCGGATCCGCACTCTTCGGCGTCGCGCGCCCCCCACCGCGCACGACGCCTCAGATCCGTACGCCCTCAGAGGCGGACGCCTTCAGGCGCGTACGCACCGGTCGCATACGTCTCAGGCGCGTACCTGCCGGCCGCGCACATCTCGGACGCGTACGCACCGGTCGCGCACGTCTCAGGCGCGTACCTGCCGGTCGCGCACATCTCGGACGCGTACACACCGGTCGCGCACGTCTCAGGCGCGTACCTGCCGGCCGCGCACGTCTCAGACCCGCACGCCGAACTGGAACGGCATGTTGTTGATCGACTCGTAGCGCACCGACGCGCCCGGCTTCGGCGCGTGCAGGACCTGGCCGTTGCCCGCGTACAGGCCGATGTGGTGCAGGTCGCCGTAGAAGAGGACCAGGTCGCCCGGCTTGAGCTGGCTCATGCCGAGCCGGGTGCCGGCCCCGGCCTGCGCCTGCGAGGTGCGCGGCAGCGGCTGGCCGGCCTGCTGGTACGCCCAGGAGGTCAGGCCCGAGCAGTCGAAGGACGAGGGGCCGGTGGCGCCCCAGACGTAGGGCGAACCTATCTTCGTGGCCGCGGCGGCGAGCGCGGCGGCGGCGCGGCCCGAGGACGGCGCGTCCTTGCCCAGGTCCGGCTTGGCCGTCGTCCCTCCACCGCCGCCGTTCAGGGTCGGCCGGTCGCCGGTGCCGCGGCTGGCGCGCTCCTGCTCCTGCTTCTGGAGTTCCGCGCGCTCCTTGGCGGTGAGGGAGTTCAGCAGTTCCTGGGCCTTGGCGAGCTTGCCCTTAACCTGGTCCTTCTGGTCGCCCAGCGACTTGCGGGTGTCGGCGAGGTCCTGAATCTTCTTCGAGGCCTCGTCGCGCTCCTGCGCCAGACGGTGCTGCTTGTCCGCGATGGCCTGCAGCTGCTGGGCCTGCTGGCCGCTCAACTGGTCCAGCGTGGAGGCCTTGTCCAGATACGTCTCGGGGTCACCGGAGAGGAAGAGCTGCACCGACGGGTCGATGCTGCCGCTGCGGTACTGGCCGGAGGCCACCGCACCGAGGCCCTTGCGGAGCTCGTTGAGCTCGTCCTGGCCGCGCGCGACCTTGTCCTGGAGGCGGTCCACCTCCTTCTGCAGCTTCTCCTGCTTCTCCTTGGCGCCGTTGTACTTCTCGGTGGCCTGCTCCGCCTGCTCGTAGAGCTTGTCCACCTCGGCCTTCACGTCCTGCTTGGAAGGCTTCGGGGCGGCTTGGGCGGCAGCCTGCGATGACAGAGCGACAGCAGCCGCTGCGGTGGCGGTGAGCACGGTCACGCGAGTACGGCTCGGCTGCTTGGGTCGACGGTGGGACGCCACGAAGGCGAGCTCCTTCTTCCTCCAGCCGCCTACCGGGTAAGTGGGGGGTGTCAGACCCCGGCTCCGCGCGAACGCCGCGGACTCGGCGGTTCCTTCACTGTTCATCCCCGATGGATGATCACCTGCATGAAGGTTCGAGGCCCGACCTTAGTAACCGAGTTGTGATCCCTTCAAATCCTCATAGGAAAAATCTGCGTCACGGGCCCCATCCTTTACCAACGTCACACGGGCCGTAGTGAGGACTTGACGCTCCGGCAGCAACCCCCGACCCGCACCAGGCACGTGACGGCACGACAACCGACACACACCGAGCACGGGACGGCACGACAACCGACAACGCCGGACACATGACGACACGACACCCGGCACGCACCTGGTCATCGCGACGACACGGCACCCGGCACTCGGCAACCGAGACCCGGCACCGACGGCCGACCCCTCAGGTCCGCGCCAGCCGCTTCAGCAGCAGCGCCGACGCCACCGGCCGGGCACCGGCCTTCGCCACCCCGTCGGCCACCTCGCGGTCGGTGGAGACCACGACCACCGGGCGGCCGGGCGGCTCGGCCCGCACGAGCTGGCGGATCAGCTCGTCCGCCGTCACGCCGGGCTTGCTGAACAGCACCCGCACCCCGCGCGGCGGCGCGAGCAGCACCGGCGCCGCCAGCTCCGCCCCGTCGAACACGCAGGTCATCTCGGCGCCGGTCTGCGCGGCCAGCACCGCGAGCCCGCCCAGCAGCCGCAGCCGCTGCTTGTCCAGGGGCATCGTGGGATAGCCGGTCTTGGTGACGTTGTAGCCGTCCACGACCATGTGGGCCTGCGGCAGCGCGAGGAGCTGGTCCAGCAGCGCCGGGTCGGTCTCCGAGAGGGCGCGGGTGGCGATGTCCTTCGGGGTCATCTTCCCGGGCGCCACCGCGTCCACGGTGTCCGCCGGGCGGACGCCGGCGGGCGGCAGCGCCAGCTCCCGGCGCAGCCCCTGGGCCGCGTCCAGCACCGTGTCCAGCAGCAGGCGCAGCCGGACGTCCTCGATGCTGCGCCCCTCGCGCGTCGCGCGGCGGCTGGCCTCCAGCGCCGCCTCGGCCTCCGCGACCCGGGCGCGCAGCCGCCGGTTCTCGCTGTCGGCCTGGGCCTTCTCGGCGGCGGCCAGCGCCCGCATGGATTCGATCTCGCCCTCGGCCTTGCGCACCGCGGCCTCGCCGCGCCGCACGTCGTTGAGGGCGCTGCGCAGCTTGCGCTGCAGCGAGTCGTTCTCCTTGCGCGCGGCTTCCAGGTCCGCGCGCACCCGCTCGGTGTCGGTCCGCGCCTGCGCGCGCGCCTGCGCGAGCTCGTCACGCAGCCGTGCGAGCTCGCGCTCGGCCTCCTCGCCGGCCCGTTCGGCGCCCGCCCGCTGCGCCTCTTCTGCCGCCGCCTCCACGATCTTGACCCAGCCCTGCGGGCGCAGCACGTAGGCCGCCGCCGCGACGTCCAGCGGGTCGGCGGCGGCGGGCGGGGTGCCGTGGTCCAGCGCTTCGGCCAGTTCCGCGTGGGCCAGCCGGACCTTGCCCGCGATCCGCTGCCGGAAGACCGCGTCGTTCTCCAGCGCGGTCGCCATGGCGTTCCCGGCGAACTTGGCCCGGCGGCCGGGCGTGAACCGGGCGTACTGGCGCAGCGGCGGCGGGAGTTCGGCGACCGTCAGGCCGCCGAACGCGTCCGCGGTGAGCGCCACGACCCGGCGCCGCACGCCTTCGGGCAGTGGACGGTCCAGCACTTCTTCGGCGTCGGCCGCCGCACCGCCCACGGCATCGTGCTCCGCCGCCGCGGACTCTTCTGGACGCTCCACCACTACTGCATCGCTCCGTTCTCAGGCGCTGGTCTCAGGCGCTCGCGCCCGGCCGGTCCACCAGTTCGATCTGGTCGACCGCGTCGCACCAGCGGCAGCGCACGGACTCGATGCTCTCACTGAGGACCTTGCGTTCCTCCACGTTCGGCACCCCGGCCAGGTCGAGGTGCACGTACTCCACGGTCTCCGACCGGCGCGTCACGTCAAAACGCGTCAGGTTGCCGCACAGGGCGCAGCGCCACCGGGTCCCGTCCGTCGGCAGGGGAACAGCCATGATGTCGTCCTCTTTCGTCAGGCTCGACGGCCCGTGCGTACGCGCGGACCGTCGTTCGGGGGATGCACGCGGTGCGCCGTCGGACTGCGTCGGTACGTGTCGTACCGACCGTTACCCTACGGCCTGACGGACACCGGATGCGGTGCGTGCCCACCGGGGAGCCTACGGCGAGGCGCTCTGTCCTGATTGCGACCGATTGCGCCATGATCACTTCATGACGGCCCCGCTCCGGTCCCTTCTTCCCCGGTCGCCCCGCGCGGCCCGTGCCGTGTTCTCCCGGATGACGAACGTCCTGATCGCCGCCTGCTGCGTGGTCTTCCTCGTCGGGCCCACCTGCGGGCTCACCGGGACGTACGGCGCCGGTGCCGCTCTCGTTCGGGCCCAGACGGTGTATTTCGAACGGTGGGGGGTCATCCCGCGCGAACTGTGGAGCGGCGCCACGCGCGCCCTGGCGACGCCGCTGACCGCGCTGTTCGTCCACGGGGGCTGGCTGCACCTGCTGGGCAACATGCTCTTCCTCCACGTTTTCGGCGGTATGACCGAGGCGCGGATGGGCCGACTGCACTTCGCGGTCTTCTACGTCCTGACCGGCTACGTCGCGCTGCTCGGCTACGCCGCCGCGCATTCCGGGTCCGACGAAACCCTGGTCGGCGCCTCCGGATCGATCTCCGGGGTGCTCGGGGCCTTCCTCTATCTCTTTCCCCGGGCGCGGGTGACCAGCCTCTACCCGTTCCTCTTCTTCCTGCCGCTGCGCTTCCCGGCGTGGGTGGTGCTGCTGTTCTGGTTCGCCCTCCAGGCGGTGGCCGCCCAGCGGGACGCCGGCGGGCCCGGCGTCGCCTACCTCGCGCACGTCGTGGGCTTCTCCCTCGGATTCCTGTACGCGTGGGTGCGCTACCGGGGAGATAGTGTGGTCGCCGGCAAGGCGGAACGGGCGACCGAGGGAGAGAGCCAACCGTGATCACGTCGATCGTGCTCATCAAGACGAGCGTGGACCAGATCCCGGAGATCGCGGAGAAGATCGCCGCGCTGGAGCACGTCAGCGAGGTCTACTCGGTCACCGGTGTGTACGACCTGATCGCGCTGGTCCGCGTGCCCAAGCACGACGACCTCGCGGACGTCATCCCGGGCCGGATCAGCAAGATCCCCGGCGTGGCCGGCACCGAGACGCACATCGCCTTCCGTACGTACTCCCAGCACGACCTGGAAGCGGCGTTCGCCATCGGCCTGGACTCCTGAACCGGCGGGCGGGCCGACGGGGTGGTGACGCCCCGCCGGCCTCGCTGCATCAGGCCGACGCCCCACCGGCACCGCGCCGTCACGCCGACGCCCCACCGACCCCCAGGGTCACGCCGACGTGTCCGGCACGCACCGCCCGCCCTCGGTCCGGTAGTTCCAGCGCGCGCCGTCCCGGACGAGTTCCCCGACGGCCCGCAGGAACCGCTCCACATGCTCGTCCGGGGTACCGGCACCGAAGCTGACCCGGATGGCGTTCAGCGGCTTCTCGCCGGGCGCCGCGTCCGGCGCGCCGCACTCCGCCGGGCTGTCCGGCTCGCCGCCGAGCAGCGTCCGCACCAGCGGGTGGGCGCAGAACAGCCCGTCGCGCACGCCGATCCCGTACTCCGCGGAGAGCGCCGCCGCGAAGTGCGAGCTGTTCCACCCCTCCACCACGAACGACAGCACGCCCACCCGCGGCGCGTCGTCCCCGAACAGCGAGAGCACCTTCACCTCGGGGACCTCGGCCAGCCCCGCCCGCAGCCGCGCGATCAGCGCCTGCTCGCGGGCGACCAGGTTCTCCAGGCCCGCCTCGGTGAGCGCCTTGCAGGCGGAGGCGATGGCGTAGGCCCCGATGACGTTCGGGGAGCCGGCCTCGTGGCGGGCTGCCGTGGTGTGCCAGTCGACGGCCACCCCGCCGTCCGGGCGCCGGGTCACCGACCGGCTGGCGCCGCCGCCCGCGAGGTACGGCTCGGCGTCCCGCAGCCAGTCCGCGCGTCCGGCCAGCACGCCGGCGCCGAAGGGCGCGTACAGCTTGTGGCCGGAGAAGGCCACCCAGTCGGCGTCCAGTTCGGCGAGGTCCACGGGGTGGTGCGGGGCGAGCTGGGCCGCGTCCAGCACGATGCGCGCCCCGTGCGCGTGCGCCGCCGCCGCGAGCTCCCGCACGGGCCACAGCTCGCCGGTCACGTTGGAGGCACCCGTGACGCACACCAGCGCGGGCCCGTAGGGCTCCCGCTCCGTCAGCGCCCGCTCCAGGATGTCCACCGCCTGCCCCGGCGTGCGCGGCGCGTCGAGGTAGGTCACCGCGAGGTCGGCGCGCCGCTCCCAGGGCAGCAGCGAGGCGTGGTGTTCCGTCTCGAAGACGAACACCCGGGTGCCCGGCGGCAGTACGGCGGCCAGCAGGTTCAGCGAGTCGGTCGTCGAGCGGGTGAAGACGACCTGGTCGTCCGCCCGGCAGCCGAGGAACTCCGCGACCGTGGCCCGGCTGTTCTCGAACAGGTCGGTGGAGAGCTGCGAGAGGTAGCCCGCCCCGCGGTGCACGCTGCCGTAGTACGGGGCGTACGCGGCGACGTCGTCCCACACCCGCTGGAGGGCGGGCGCGCTGGCCGCGTAGTCCAGTGCCGCGTAGTCGATCTGCCCGCCGGTGACCAGCGGGACCAGGACGTCGCGCCCCAGGACGGGCAGCGGATCGCAGACGGCGGTGTCGGTGGCGACGGCGGAAACAGACATGGCGAACTCCGTGGAGAGGCAGGCGAACGCACCGCGTGCGCGGGCACGGCGGAGCGGAAGGAGAAGCGGAACCGCAAGCGGTCCGAAGGAGCCGGAAGTGGCCCCGGAAGAACCGGAAACGATCCCGAAGGAACCGGGCTACGCGCCCGGAGAAGCGGAGAAGGGGGCCGACGGCCCTATCGCATTCGCTGAATCACGGAAGAACTCCCTCGAAGACCAGGATCCCTGGCGAGGGATCCGCGCTTGCCGCAGACCTCGTTGCCTGCGACCTGGTCATCACCCGGGGCACCCCGCCACGGACGGAGGGTTGCCGGACAGCGGGCCGGGGCCTGTGTCGCTGTCACTCGTGACCTGTCCTGCATCATGCCACACGATCAACACTGCACAAGGCCGGGTCCGCATTCCGGAACCGGCCTTGCCGCAACAGCTGTTCATCGCCCCGCACGCCTCACGGGACATTCCCGTACGCCTCACGGAACATCCACGGACGGACGCCTACGAAGCCCCTATCCGTCCCCGTTCCGCCGCAGGGCACTCTCACGGGCAGACGGACACGAACGAACCCCGCCCGTCCCCGTCCCGCCCCAAGGCCCCTTCACGGACGGACGGACACGAACGAACCCCGCCCGTCCCATCCCGCCACACGACACCTTCACGGACGGACACGAACGCGCCCGCACTTCTCAGAAGTCCTCAGAGAACGATCACCAACGGACGCCTACGAAACCCCGCCCGCGCCTCCTCAAGGGACGTACGCGCGAGGACGCGTACGCGCCCCCGCCCCGCCTCACGCGTTGCTCGCCACGACCCACCGCTCCAGCACCCGGCGGGCCGCGCCCGAGTCGATCGATTGGGCGGCCCTGGCCATGCCCGCCGTGATCTGCTCGGTCAGCGGCGCGTCCGTGGGCTCCAGCGCCACCAGCGCCGCCGCGGAGTTGAGCAGCACGGCGTCGCGGACCGGGCCGTCCTCGCCGGACAGCAGCCGCCGGGCCACGTCCGCGTTGTGCGAGGCGTCGCCGCCGCGCAGCGCGTCCACCGGCACCAGGTCGATGCCCACGTCCCGCGGGTCGAAGGACTCGGCGCGCACGGCGCCGTCCCGGACCACCCAGACCTTGGAGGTGGCCGTCGTCGTCAGTTCGTCCAGGCCGTCGTCGCCGCGGAAGACCAGGGCGCTGGAGCCGCGTTCGGCGAGCACCCCGGCGAGGATGGGCGCCATGCGGGCGTCCGCGACGCCGGTGGCCTGGGCCCGGACGCGGGCCGGGTTGGTCAGCGGGCCCAGCACGTTGAAGGTGGTGCGCACGCCCAGTTCGCGGCGGGCCGGCGCGACGTGCCGCAGCGCGGGGTGGAACTTCACCGCGAAGCAGAAGGTGATGCCCGCCTCGGCGGCGACCCGCACGACCTGGTCCGGGGACAGGTCGAGGTTGACGCCGAGCTTCTCCAGGACGTCGGAAGCCCCGCTGGCGGAGGAGGCGGCGCGGTTGCCGTGCTTGACGACCTTGGCGCCGGTGCCCGCGACCACTATGGCGGACATGGTGGAGATGTTGACGGTCTTGGCGCCGTCGCCGCCGGTGCCGACGATGTCCACGCTCGGTCCGGGCACCTCGATCAGGCGCGCGTGCGCGTACATCGCGCGGACCAGGCCGGAGATCTCGGCGACCGTCTCGCCCTTGGCCCGCAGCGCCACCGCGAACCCGGCGACCTGCGCGTCGCTGGCCTCACCCCGCATGATGCGGTCCATGGCCCAGGCGGTGTCGTCGGCGGCGAGGTCCCGGCCTTCGAGGAGGGCGTTCAGTACGGCCGGCCAGGTGTGGGCCGCCACGCTGCCGCCGCCGTCCGGGGTCACAACGTTCATGGTCCACGCTCCTGGTTTCGTCTGCCGTGTTGGACAAAACCCTATCCGGACGCGGACATGCCGGAGGGCCCCGTCCATATTGGGGACTCCCCTGCTCCGTGCGGAGCGCGGGGAGGGACGGGGCCCTCTGGGTGGCGTACTACTGCTGCGTCCTGGCGGACGCGGGGGAGATCAGTGGTGGCCGTGGCCGCTGGTGATCTCCTTGTACTCCTCGACGGTGGCCTTCGGGATGACGTTGTCCTCCCCGTAGAAGCCCTTCGAGAGCTTGGCGCGCAGCTTCTGCGAACGCTTGATCTTGCGCTCCACGCCGTTCTCGTCGATCTCCGGACCGATCTCCAGGGGCTGGGGCTGCTCGTGCTGCGTGAGCTTGTGCAGCTGCTCCTGGTTGAGCGGCTCGTGGACCTCGATGAACTCACCGTGCGGCAGCCGCTTGATGATGCCGGACTCGCGTCCGTGCAGCACCTTGTCGCGGTCGCGGCGCTGGAGGCCCAGGCAGATCCGCTTGGTGACGATGAAGGCGATGACCGGCCCGACGAAGAACCCGATGCGGACGAACCAGGTGATCGAGTTGATCGACAGGTGGAAGTGCGTGGCCCACAGGTCGTTGCCACCACCGACGAGCATGATCAGGTACGCGGTCAGCCAGGCGACACCGAAGCCGGTGCGCGTCGGGGCGTTGCGCGGGCGGTCCAGGATGTGGTGCTCGCGCTTGTCGCCGGTGACCCAGGACTCCACGAAGGGGTAGACCGCGATCGCGACCAGCACCAGCGGGAAGATCAGGATCGGGATCAGCACACCGAAGTTGATGGTGTGGCCCCAGATGTCCCACTCCCAGCCGGGCATCACACGGACCAGGCCCTCGGCGAAGCCCATGTACCAGTCGGGCTGGGCGCCCGTGGACACCTGATCCGGCCGGTACGGGCCGATCGCCCACACCGGGTTGATGCTGGCGACCGCCGAGATCACCGCGATCACACCGAAGACCAGGAAGAAGAAGCCTCCGGCCTTGGCCATGTAGACCGGCAGCAGCGGCATGCCGACGACGTTGTTGTTGGTCTTGCCGGCACCCGGGAACTGCGTGTGCTTGTGGTAGAAGACCAGGATCAGGTGCGCCACCAGCAGGCCCAGCATGATGCCGGGCAGCAGCAGCACGTGGATCGTGAAGAACCTCGGGATGATGTCGTGCCCCGGGAACTCCCCGCCGAAGATGAACATCTGCAGGTACGAGCCGATCAGCGGCATCGCCAGGATGACACCCTCGATGAACCGGACACCCGTACCGGAGAGCAGGTCGTCCGGCAGCGAGTAGCCGGTGAAGCCGGTGAACATGCCGAGCACCAGCAGCAGGAAGCCGAAGAGCCAGTTGACCTCGCGCGGCTTGCGGAAGGCGCCGGTGAAGAACACCCGCATCATGTGGACCATCATCGCGCCGATGAAGATCAGCGCCGCCCAGTGGTGGATCTGCCGGATCAGCAGACCGCCGCGCACGTCGAAGCTGATGTCCAGCGTCGACTCGAACGCCTGGGTCATCCGGATCCCGTGCATGGGCACGTACGAGCCGTGGTAGACGACCTCGGCCATGCTCGGGTGGAAGAACAGCGTCAGGTAGACACCGGTCAGGATGATGATGATGAAGCTGTAGAGGCAGATCTCACCCAGCATGAAGGACCAGTGGTCCGGGAAGATCTTGCGCATGTTGGCCTTGGCCAGGCTGTAGATGCCCAGCCGGCCATCGGCCCAGTCGGCGATCCGCTCGCCCCGCGGCGCCGGGCCGCGGCGCGCCGTCGTGGCGCCAGTCTTGTTACTCATCCGCGCTCCCAGAAGCTCGGGCCGACGGGCTCCGCGAAGTCGCTGACGGCCTCAAGGAAGCCGTCCTTCACCGTGATGTTCAGCTGCGGCAGGGCGTGACCGGCCGGGCCGAAGATCACGCGACCACCGTCGGCGAGGTCGAAGGTCGACTGGTGACACGGGCACAGCACGTGGTGCGTCTGCTGCTCGTACAGGCTGATCGGGCAGCCGACGTGGGTGCAGATCTTGGAGAAGGCCACGATGCCTTCGTGCGACCAGTCCAGTTCCTGCTTGTCCTTGATGTTCTGCGGCTGGAGCCGCACGAGCATCAGGGCGTCCTTGGCGATCTTGTTGTTGAACTCGTGGTCGTCCTCCTCCAGGCCCTCGGGCTTGGCGAAGGTCAGCGAGCCGACCGCGATGTCCTCAGGACGCAGCGGGAGGTTGGTGGCCTGGTTGACCAGCCGCACACCCTTCTTCCAGCTCGTCGTCCGCAGCTTCTTCTCCGGCAGCGGACCGAGGTCGCGCAGCAGCACCACACCGGAGAGCGGCACCAGGGCCAGCGCGCCGTACATGGTGTTGCGGATCAGCTTGCGGCGGCCGAAGCCGGACTCCTTGGCGCCGGCGGCGAAGTCCTCAAGGACCTTCGCCTTGACCTCGGGGGCCGCCTCGATCGGGTGCCGCTCGTCGGCGACCTCGACGTCCGACATCAGGGTGCGGGCCCAGTGGACGGCGCCCGCGCCGATGCAGAAGAGCGCCACACCGAGCGTCAGGCCCAGCGCGAAGTTCAGCGCGCTGACGTGCCCGAACGGCCAGATGTAGACGATCTTCTCGATGGGGAAGATCACGTACGAGGCGATGAAGCCGACCGTCGCGAGCATCGACAGGGCGAACAGGAAGGCGACCACGCGCTCGGAGCGCCGGGCGGCCTTCTCGTCGATGTCCTGGATGCGGTGCTCGTGGGGCGGCAGCCCCGGGTCCGCGAACGGGTTGTCCGCCTTGCTCACCGCGCCCTCGTGAGCGTCCCGCTCACTGGGGAGGTTTTCTTCTGGCACGTCGTTGTGTCGTCCAGTCTGACTCATGACTTCTTGGCCTTCGTTGTCCGGGCTGCGACCCAGATGGCAACCGCGATCAGCGCGGTGAGGCCCGCGATCCAGCCGAAGAGGCCCTCACTGACCGGTCCGAGACCGCCCAGGCTCAGACCACCGGGGTTCGGAGTGTCATCGCTGTTGACCGCGCCGAGGTACGCGACGATGTCCTTCCGGTTCTGCGCCGACATGGTGCCGTCGCCGAAGGAAGGCATGTTCTGCGGGCCGGTTTCCATGGCCTCGTAGATGTGCTTGGGTTCCACGCCCTCAAGCGTCGGTGCGAACTTGCCGTTGGTGAGGGCGCCGCCCTTACCGGTGAAGTTGTGGCACTGCGCGCAGTTGGTGCGGAACAGCTCGCCACCCTTGCCGATGTCGGCGCCCTTCGGACCGTAGTCGTCCGCGTTCGGGATGGCGGGACCAGCGCCCAGCGAGGCCACGTACGCGGCGAGCTGGTCGATGTCCTTCTGGCTGTAGATGTTCTTCTTCCGCGGCACCTGAGCGCCGGGCTGCTGCGCCGGCATCCGGCCGGTGCCGACCTGGAAGTCGACCGCGGCGGCGCCCACGCCGACCAGGCTCGGGCCGTCGGACGTACCCTGGCCGCCGGTGCCGTGGCAGCTTGCGCAGCCCACGGCGAAGAGCTTCTTGCCCTCCTTGATGGCTAGAGACTGGGCGGTGTCATCGGCCTGAGCCTTGTCCGCGGGCGCGAACGCGGCGTACAGCCCCCCAGTGACCGCCAGCGCGAAGAGTAGGACGACGAGCGCCGCCAGCGGATGGCGCCGTCGTGCGGAGAGCTTTTTCACGGATTACCCCGGTGTCAGGATCTTCTGCGTCGATGCTTTGGCTATGTCTGAAGTGCGGGTCCGGTGCGGGACCGGTTACCGGATCAGGTAGATCGTGGCGAAGAGGCCGATCCAGACGACATCGACGAAGTGCCAGTAGTAGGACACGACGATGGCCGCGGTGGCCTGCTCGTGGGTGAACCTCTTGGCCGCGTACGTCCTGCCCAGGACCAGCAGGAAGGCGATCAGACCGCCCGTCACGTGCAGTCCGTGGAAGCCGGTGGTCAGGTAGAACACCGATCCGTACGGCCCGGACGAGAGCGAAAGGCCCTCGTGCTTGACCAGCTCGGTGTACTCGAACACCTGGCCACCGATGAAGATCGCACCCATGATGAAGGTGACCACGAACCAGGCACGCAGCTTCTTGACGTCGCCACGCTCGGCCGCGAACACGCCGAGCTGGCAGGTCAAGGAGCTGAGAACCAGGATCGCGGTGTTCGTCCCGGAGAACGGAAGATTCAGCGCATCGGCGGATTCCTTCCAATACTCGGCGCCGGTCACCGATCGAAGGGTGAAGTACATCGCGAAGAGGGCCGCGAAGAACATCAGCTCGGAACTCAGCCAGATGATGGTTCCGACGCTGGTCAGGTTCGGCCGATTGACCGACGGGTGCGCGTGCCCGGTTTCTACTGTCGTTGCTGTCGCCACGACCGACATTATGTCGGTCGCTTATCCCGCCCTCACCCCGGGGGGTGCCGTTCGGTGTGTCAAGGGCGCGTGTCCTGCTCGTACGGCCCATTCAACGGATCGTCCGGAGGGGCAAACGCAGTTCCGTCCTCGCCTGTGAGAGCCCCCGCGAACCCGTTCTGACGCGTCGTCGGGCCGATCTTGGGGCCGTACGGACCCTGCTGTGCGCGGCCCTCGCCGGAGTAGCATCCGCGCAAGGTCCCACCTGAGCTCAACTGCCGAGATCCACGGAGGAACGATGCAGGCGACTGCCACGGTGCTGGTCTACAGCGACGACGCGGGCACCCGCGAACAGGTGCGGCTGGCGGCCGGCCGGCGGCCCGCCCCCGACCTGCCGGAGCTGGAGATCCTGGAGTGCGCGACCCTGCCCGCCGTGCTGGAGGCCCTGGAACAGGGCGGGATCGACGCGTGCGTGCTGGACGGCGAGACCGCGCCCGCGGGCGGCATGGGCGTGTGCCGGCAGATCAAGGACGAGGTCTTCCGCTGCCCGCCGGTGCTGCTGCTCATCGGCCGCCCCCAGGACGCCTGGCTGGCCACCTGGAGCCGCGCGGACGCCGCCGTGACGCACCCGGTGGACCCGGTGGAGTTCGCGGACGCGCTGGCCGGTCTGCTGCGCCGCCGGCTGCTCGCGAAGGCCTGAGCGGACCGGCGGCGGGGCGTCCCCGGCAAGGGGGCGTCACGGCGCCGCGCTGCCTGGGGGCGCCCGTCGTGCGAACGGGCGCCCTCACGCACGCCAAGGCCCCCGCGAGGGCCGGGAGGACCGCTCAGAGCCCCGGGCGCAGCCGGGCCGCGCCGCCCGGCCCCGGCTGCCGTTCGGCGCCCGCGCCCGTGAAGCCCGCCTGGTCCAGGGCGCTGCCCTTGCGCCACTGCGCCCAGGACAGGTTCCAGTCCCCGAAGCCGTTGTCGAACGGGGTCATGTTCTCCCCCGCGCTGTTGACGACGGTGACGAGGTCCCCCACCTTCACGGTGTTGAAGAACCACTGGGCGTTGCCCGAGGACATGCCGGTGCACCCGTGGCTGACGTTGGCGGCGCCCTGCGACCCCACCGACCAGGGCGCGGCGTGCACGTATTCGCCGCTCCACGTCACCCGGGTGGCCCAGTAGACGGGCAGGTCGTAGGAGTCCGAACTCCCCGTGGGGATGCCGATGCTGGAGCCCGTCATGCGGACGAAGCTCTCCTTGCCCAGGATCACTTTGGTGCCGTTGCGCGTCGAGTAGCCGGGTTTGCCGGTCGTGACGGGGATGGTGTTGATTTCCTCACCATTGCGCTTGACGGTCATGTAGTGGCCCGCCGCGTCGGTGATGGCCTCCACCCGGTCCCCCGTACGGAGTTTGACGGGCTTGGCGGGGCCGCCGCGCAGCGCGCCGGAGACCTTCAGGCCCTCCAGGTTGCTGCGCACGTCGATGACGGTGTGCGCGGGCCAGTACGCGCGCGGGCGGAAGTGCAGCGTCTTGCTGTCCACCCAGTGCCAGGAGCCCTCCACACGGGGCGTGGAATCCACTTTGAGGGCGCCCTCGACGATGGCCCGCGCCTTGCGGTCCTTGACGGGCTTGCTGAGCTCCGCCGTGACCGGCTGGCCCACGCCGTAGGTGCCGCTCTCGGGGCCGAAGGTGACGTGCAGCCGGTTGTCCGCCTCGGCGGTGTCGACCTGGAGGACCTTGCGGCCGGGCTCGCCGTCCTCGTCCTCGGTGCTCACCCGGACGGTGTAGCGGGTACCGGCGGCGAGCGGCTGGGTGGTGTGCCATCGGGTGCCGTCCGCGTTCAGTGCGCCGCGCAGGTAGCGGCCCGCGGCGTCGGTGGTGGTCACGTCCGTGATGCGGGCCTCGTCCACGTCGGTGGCGGTGACCTCCAGCGGCCGGTCGGGGTCCGCTTTCCGGTTGCCGCCGGGGACGTTGGCGGCGATCTCGCCGGCGGCGTCGTACGGCTCGGCAGCCAGCGGGTCCGACGACGAGCCCGAGCACGCGGTGGCGCCCGCCACCAGGGGCGCCAGGAGGGCGGCGCAGCCGAGCGCCGCCCCGCGTCGAGATCTGTGACTCATGTTCTCAAGCTATGAACATCCGTCATCTCCGGCGCGCTGGGACGGGCAAACGGGCGGGCCCGGACACCCGCGAGGAGGTGTCCGGGCCCGCCCGGTGTGCGTGTGTCACGCGGCGCGTGTCACGGGGTGCGTGTCACTGCGTGCGGTTCTCGCCCCGGTAGTACTCGAAGACCCAGCCGAACAGGCCCACGAAGATGATGGGGAGCGAGAAGTACAGCAGCCACCAGCCGAAGACGACGCCCAGGAAGGCGAGCGCGCCGCCGACGCCCAGGGAGAGCGGCTGCCAGCTGTGCGGGCTGAAGAAGCCCAGCTCGCCGGCGTCGTCCGAGACCTCGGCCTGGTCGTTGTCCTGTGCGCCCGCGTCGACCCGCCGGGCCGTGAAGGCCAGGTAGTAGCCGATCATGATGCACAGGCCGAAGGCCAGGAACAGCGCGGTGGTGCCCGCCGGCTCCTTCGACCACACGCCATAGACGATCGCCATGGCGAGGACGAAGACGGAGAGCCAGATGAACATCTTGCCCTGGATCTTCACTTGCCGGCCTCCTTGCCACCGAGCAGCGCCGCGTCCTTCTGGCCCTCGTGCTCGGCCAGTTCCAGTGCGGCGATCTCCGGGTGGTGCAGGTCGAACGCCGGGGATTCGCTGCGGATGCGCGGCAGCGAGGTGAAGTTGTGCCGCGGCGGCGGGCAGGACGTCGCCCACTCCAGCGAACGGCCGTAACCCCACGGGTCGTCGACCTCGATCTTCTTGCCGTACTTGGCGGTCTTCCAGACGTTGTAGAAGAACGGCAGGATCGACAGGCCGAGCAGGAAGGAGAAGATCGTCGAAATGGTGTTCAGCGTGGTGAAACCATCGGCGTTCAGGTAATCGGCGTAACGCCGCGGCATTCCCTCGGCACCCAGCCAGTGCTGGACCAGGAACGTGCCGTGGAATCCGACGAACAGCGTCCAGAACGTGATTTTGCCGAGCCGCTCGTCCAGCATCTTTCCGGTGAACTTCGGCCACCAGAAATGGAAGCCGGAGAACATCGCGAAGACGACCGTTCCGAAAATGACGTAGTGGAAGTGCGCCACCACGAAATACGAGTCGGAAACGTGGAAGTCCATCGGCGGCGAGGCCAGGATGACACCGGTCAGACCACCGAAGGTGAAGGTGATCAGGAAGCCGACCGCCCACAGCATCGGCGTCTCGAAGGACAGCGAGCCCTTCCACATCGTGCCGAGCCAGTTGAAGAACTTCACACCGGTCGGGACGGCGATCAGGAACGTCATGAAGGAGAAGAACGGCAGCAGCACGCCGCCCGTGACGTACATGTGGTGCGCCCACACCGTCACCGACAGACCCGCGATCGCGATCGTCGCCGCGATCAGACCGAAGTAACCGAACATCGGCTTGCGCGAGAAGACCGGGATGACCTCGGAGATGATGCCGAAGAACGGCAGCGCGATGATGTACACCTCTGGGTGCCCGAAGAACCAGAAGAGGTGCTGCCAGAGCAACGCTCCGCCGTTGGCGGCGTCGAAGATGTGCGCCCCGAACTTGCGGTCCGCCTCCAGGGCGAACAGCGCGGCGGCCAGCACCGGGAAGGCCAGCAGGACCAGCACACCGGTCAGCAGCACGTTCCAGGTGAAGATCGGCATCCGGAACATCGTCATGCCCGGCGCGCGCATCGTGATGATCGTGGTGATGAAGTTGACCGCACCGAGGATCGTGCCGAAACCGGAGAAGGCCAGACCCATGATCCACATGTCGGCGCCGACACCCGGCGAGCGGATGGCGTCCGACAGCGGCGAGTAGGCGAACCAGCCGAAGTCGGCGGCACCCTGCGGGGTGAGGAAGCCGGCCACGGCGATGATCGAGCCGAACAGGTACAGCCAGTAGGCGAACATGTTCAGCCGCGGGAACGCCACGTCGGGCGCGCCGATCTGCAGCGGCATGATCCAGTTCGCGAAACCGGAGAACAGCGGCGTCGCGAACATCAGCAGCATGATCGTGCCGTGCATCGTGAACGCCTGGTTGAACTGCTCGTTCGACATGATCTGCGTGCCGGGACGGGCCAGCTCGGCGCGCATGAGGAGCGCCATCAGGCCGCCGATGCAGAAGAACGCGAACGACGTGACCAGGTAAAGCGTGCCGATCGTCTTGTGATCGGTGGTGGTCAGCCACTTGACCACGACATTGCCCGGTTGCTTTCGGCGTACGGGTGGTGCTGCCGGAGCCGTTGCGGCGGCGGCACCCTGAGATTCGTTGAGGATGCTCACTGGTTGTTGGTCTCCGCGTTCCTGGCGTGATCCGTCTGCTTGATGCCCGACGGCAGGTAACCGGTCTGGCCCTTCTTCGCCAGATCCTTCAGGTGCTCCCGGTACTCCTTCGGGGAGACGACCTTGACGTTGAAGAGCATCCGGGAGTGGTCGACGCCGCAGAGCTCGGCGCACTTGCCCATGAAGGTGCCCTCCTTGTTCGGGGTCACCTCGAAGACGTTGGTGTGGCCCGGGATGACGTCCTGCTTCATCAGGAACGGCACCACCCAGAAGGAGTGGATGACATCACGGGAGGTCAGCACGAAGCGGACCTTCTCGCCCTTGGGCAGCCACAGCGTCGGGCCGGGGTTGCCGGTGTCCGGGTCCCGCGTGCCCTGGATGCCCGCGTCGTAGACGCCCTCGGCACCGGCCGGGACACCCTTCTTCCACTTGTCAGGGATAGCGGAGAGTTCCTTGGAGTTCATGTTGTCCGTGTCCGGGTCACCGTCCACGTTCTCCATGTAGTTGAACGCCCAGCTCCACTGGAAGCCCACCACGTTCACGACGTGGTCCGGCTTCTTGGAAGTCTTCAGGAGTTCGCTCTCATCGCGCGCGGTGAAATAGAAGAGCACCGCGATGATGATGAACGGAACGATGGTGTACAACGCCTCGATCGGCATGTTGTACCGCGTCTGAGCGGGGACCTCCACCTTGGTCCGGCTGCGGCGGTGGAAGATCCAGCTCCAGATGATCAGGCCCCACACCAGCACGCCCACTGCGAGGGCGGCGGCCCAGGAGCCCTGCCAAAGGGAGAGGATCCGCGGCGCCTCGTCCGTGACGGGCGATGGCATGCCGAGGCGGGGGAAGTCCTTGTATGTGCAACCGGTCGCGGTCGCCAGGACCAGGCCCGCAGCCAGCACCTGCGGCAGCTTCCGCCGCATCGGGCGCCGCGACGAGCGGTCGGAGCCGTTGGGACTCACGTAGCGCCTTCCCGAGAGTCTCGCCCGCGATAACCGGCTGCGGCCGTCTCAGCTGGTCGGTCGCCGGCCCGTCACGGGCAGGGGTTTGGATGTTTATGCGGACCAAACCCTACTGGACGCTATTTAGGGCCGCGCGGGGAGGGTGCCCAACGCGCCGGATCACTCCCCGAAGAGATGGAATCCCCGCTTCCGCCGGGGTTCTGACGGGGTGCTCGGGGGGTGGGGGGCGGTGGTTCGGCCGGGGGTGAGCGGGTGGGGGTGCCGTTCCGTACGGGGCGAGGCGCGGTACTGCGGTCGGAGCGAGTCGGGTGGGGGGTGCCGTTCCGTACGCGCGGTCGACCGGCCGCTGTCCGCGGGAGCCCCGGCCCGTCCTCCCGGCGGCTCCCGGGCACCGACACGCTAGCGTCGTCCCCGTGCCTTACTTCGACGCCGCTTCCGCCGCCCCGCTGCACCCGGTCGCCCGCGAGGCGCTGCTCGCCTCGCTCGACGAGGGGTGGGTGGACCCGGCGCGCCTGTACCGGGAGGGCCGCCGGGCACGGTTGCTGCTGGACGCCGCCCGCGAGGCCGCGGCGGAGGCCGTCGGCTGCCGTCCGGACGAACTGGTGTTCACGCCGTCCGGGACGCAGGCGGTGCACCGCGCGGTGGCCGGCGCGGTGGCGGCGCGCCGGCGGACCGGCCGCCATCTGGTCCACTCCGCCGTCGAGCACTCCTCCGTCCTGCACGCCGCCGAGGCGCACGAGGCGGCGGGGGGCAGCGCCGATCCCGGCGGCACCCGTACCGAGGTGGCGGTGGACCGTACCGGCCGGGTGGCGGCCGAGGAGTTCGCCGCCGCGCTCCGCCCGGACACCGCGCTGGCCTGCCTCCAGTCCGCCAACCACGAGGTCGGGACCGAGCAGCCGGTGCCGGAGGTCGCCGAGGCGTGCCGGGAGGCGGGCGTACCGCTGCTGGTGGACGCGGCCCAGTCACTAGCCTGGGGGCCGGTCGAAGGCCCCTGGTCACTGCTGGCCGCCAGCGCGCACAAATGGGGCGGCCCGCCCGGCGTCGGCCTGCTGGCCGTCCGCAAGGGCACCCGCTTCTCCCCGCAGGGCCCGGCGGACGAGCGGGAGTCCGGCCGGGTGCCCGGCTTCGAGAACATCCCCGCCATCGTCGCCGCGGCGGCCTCCCTGCGGGCCGTGCGCGCCGGTGCGGCGGACGAGGCGGCGCGGCTGCGGGGGTTGGTGGACCGGGTGCGCACGCGGGTGCCGGAGCTGGTGCCGGACGTGGAGGTGGTCGGCGACCCGGTGCGCCGCCTCCCCCACCTCGTCACCTTCTCCTGTCTCTATGTCGACGGGGAGACCTTGCTGCACGAGCTGGACCGGGAGGGCTTCTCCGTCTCCTCCGGTTCCTCCTGCACCTCCAGCACGCTGACTCCCAGCCACGTCCTGCGGGCGATGGGCGTGCTGTCCGAGGGCAACGTCCGCGTCTCGCTGCCCGTGGGCACCACGGACGCGGACGTGGACCGCTTCCTGGAGGTACTGCCGGGTGCCGTCCGCCGGGTCCGGGAACAGTTGGGCGCCCCGACGGACGCGCTCGAAGCGGATGCCTCCCCCGCCCCCGAGCCCGGCCTCGTCCTGGACGCCCTGGGCAAGCGCTGCCCGCTCCCCGTCATCGAACTGGCCAAGGCGATCGACGGCGTCCCCCTCGGCAGCACGATCACGGTCCTCGCCGACGACGAGGCGGCCCGCCTGGACATCCCGGCGTGGTGCGCGATGCGCGGCCACGAGTACGTGGGCGAGCACGCGGCCGAGCGGGGGGCGGGGTATGTGGTGCGGCGGGTGGGGTAGCCGGGGGACGTACGAACGGGTGGCGGGCAGCCGGCAAATCCAGGCTCCCCGTCCATCTCGGGCAGGCAGCAGACGGACGGCCGGCAAATCCAAGCCCGTCCGGCGGTTGAGGACAAGACCGACGGACAGCAGGCGGTCGACGGCGCAAACCAAGCCCACCGCCCATCACGAGCACGCAGCAGACGGACGACCGGCAAATCCAAGCCCGTCCGGCGATTGAGGACAAGACCGACGGACAGCAGGCGGTCGACGGCGCAAACCAAGCCCACCGCCCATCACGAGCACGCAGCAGACGGGCGGCCGGCGAATTCAAGCCCGTCCGGCGATTGAGGACAACGCCCCCGGCGTTCACCGGCACCCGAAATCACGGCCGCACCCCACCGCCCCACCCGGCCAGCGCACCCAGCCGACCCAAGCGGCCCCCGAAAAGGCCACCCGGCCAGACCGAGCACCCCGCCGGACGGGGCGGCACCCCGTCAGACAAAGGCCCCGGCCCGGCCGGACAGACACCCCGCCGAACGGGGTACGGCAACCGGCGGTCAGGCCAAATGCCCCTGAATCTCCGCCGCGGCCTGCTCCCCATACGCCTTCGCGAACCGCTCCATGAAGTGGCTCCGCTGCAGCTCGTACTCCTGCGTCCCCACCGTCTCGATGACCAGCGTCGCCAGCATGCAGCCGACCTGCGCCGCCCGCTCCAGCCCGACGCCCCACGCCAGCCCGGACAGGAAGCCCGCGCGGAAGGCGTCGCCGACGCCGGTGGGGTCGGCCTTCGCCTTCTCCTCCGGCGGGCTGACCTCGATGACCGGCTCGCCGACCCGCTCGATGCGCACGCCGTCGGCGCCGAGGGTGGTGACGCGGGTGCCGACCTTGCTCAGGATCTCCTCGGCGGTCCAGCCCGTCTTGGACTCGATCAGGCCCTTCTCGTACTCGTTGGAGAAGAGGTACGCCGCGCCCTCCATCAGGGTGCGGATGTCGTCGCCGTCCATCCGGGCGATCTGCTGCGAGAAGTCGGCACCGAAGGGGATGCCCCGGGTGCGGCACTCCTCGGTGTGCCGGATCATCGCCTCGGGGTCGTCCGCGCCGATGACGACCAGGTCCAGCCCGCCGACCCGCTCGGCCACCGTGTGCAGCTCGATCAGCCGGGCCTCGCTCATGGCGCCGGTGTAGAAGGAGCCGATCTGGTTGTGGTCGGCGTCGGTGGTGCACACGAAGCGGGCGGTGTGCAGCACCTCGGAGATGCGCACGGAGCGGGTGTCCACGCCGTGCCGGTCGAGCCAGGCGCGGTATTCCTCGAAGTCGTTGCCGGCGGCGCCGACCAGGATCGGGCTGGTCCCGAGCTGGCCCATCCCGAAGCAGATGTTGGCGGCGACACCGCCGCGCCGGACGTCGAGCTGGTCGACCAGGAAGGAGAGGGAGACCGTGTGCAGCTGGTCCGCGACCAGCTGGTCGGCGAAGCGGCCGGGGAAGGTCATCAGGTGGTCGGTGGCGATGGAGCCGGTGACTGCGATACGCACGGCGGGTGAGCTCCTGCGGGAGGGAAAGGGGCGTTGCCGGACGTTGGCCAACGCTACCGCGTCCCCCGCCCGGCTCCTACGTGGCAAAACTACCCGATAGTAGGGCTTTTTCGGCTGCCCAGGGGGTGCATACCGTGCGCCTATGACTCGACCTGTGAAGCCCGTCACTCCCCTTTCCCTCGCCGTGTACGCCACCGGCGCCGACGCCCCCGCGGAGTGGGACTCCATGGACCAGGTGCGCGGCGACTGCGCGCGGATGGTGCCGCACTGGAGAAGCGAGCACCGGACTCCCCCGGCCCCGGGCTCCGCCTCCGAACTCCACGGCATCAGCGTGCCCGCGGCCTGTACGGCGCTCCTTGACGGCACGTCGGAGTACGGCGCCTCGCCTTCCCGTCCGTAACCCGCTTCCCAGCCCTCGTGACGAACCGGGTACGGGCCCGCCGCCCCGTACCCGGGAACCCGCCGCGCCCCCGCTCCGTCCAAGCGACGTCCCCTCACCGGGGGACGGCACGTCAGTTGTTGAGCGGAGCCGAAGGAGCGATGCGGTGAGCACCGAGGACACCCCCTCCGCGACGAGTGGGGAGACCACCGCCGAGGACATCCACGAGCCCGCCGCGCGCCACCGGCGCAGCACCCTGGTGGTCGCCTCGATGGCCGCGGCCGTGCTGCTGGCCGGGGGCGGCGTGGCGTACTGGTCGGCCGGCGCGGACGGCCCCCCGGACCGCGCGGGCGCGCCGGCGAAGGGCGGCCCACCACCGCTCGCCCTGGCCGGACAGACCCGGCAGGAAGGGACGAGCCCCGGCATCGCCCCCGGCGAGCCGAACCCGCAGGCCCCGGCCTACCGCGCGACCGTCGCCCTCCCCACCGGCCCCGGCTCGGCACCCGTGTACCGCACCCGCGGCGAGGTCCCCCGTGACGCGGTGGCCCGGCTCGCCGAGGCGCTGGGCATGTCCGGCCCGGTGTGGTCCGACGGCGGGACGTGGCGGGTCGGCGGCGCCGAACGGGACCCCCGCGGCCCGGACCTGCGGGTGACGAAGACCGGGACGGGCGCGTGGACGTACGCCCGGTACGGCGCGCTCGGCGGGGAGGGCTGCACGCCGTACGCGATGCCGGGGAACGCGGGCGGGAAGTCCGCCGAGCCGGGCTCCCCCTCAGGGCAACGCGCCGAGCGGCACGCCACCGAGGAAAAGGGGAAGGACCGCGCCGGGCAGGCAACCCCGCCCGACGGCACCAGGACCGCCCCCGTCTGCCCCCACCGCGCCGACGCCGACGCCTCCGGCCGGAACGCCGTCTCCCCCGACGCGGCCAAGCGCGCGGCCCGTCCGGTCCTGGAGGCGCTCGGCCAGCGGGACGCCCGGCTGGACGCGAGCGGGCTGTCCGGCGCGGTGCGCGTGGTGATGGCCGACCCCGTGCTGGGCGGGCTCCCCACGTACGGCCACTCGACCGACCTGCGGATCGGCGCGGACGGAAACGTGGTCGGCGGCAGCGGCCAACTGGCACAGCCGGTGAAGGGCCCCGGGTACCCGGTACTGAACGCCACGCGGACGCTGGCGCTCATGAACAAGAACGTCACCGCGCGCGGCGGCATCGGCGGCTGCGCGACGGCGGTGCCGCAGACGGAGGACGACGCCACCGGTCCGCGGGACATCCCGCCGTGCGGCCCGGCCGCGCCCGAGCCCTCCGAGGTGACGCGGGCGGTGTTCGGGCTGGCCGCGCAGTACGTGGACGGGGGCCCGGCGCTGGTCCCGTCCTGGCTGTTCACGGTGCGGCGACCGGACGCGGGCAGCGGGCCGGACGCGACGGGCACGGTGGCGTACCCGGCGGTGGACCCCCGTTACGTCGTCCGCGCGAACGGCGGCAGCCCGGCACCGGGCGGCGAGGACACCGTGACCGCCACCGCCCAGCCGCCCACGAAGCCCACGGCGGTGGACCTGGACTCCTACTCCCTCGGCGACGGCGGCCGGACCCTGAAGCTGCACTTCTGGGGCGGCGTGTGCAGCGTCTACACCGCGTCCGCCCGGCAGTCCGACGCCTCCGTACGGGCCGGGGTGACCGGCCGGGACGAGAAGCCGGGCCAGGTGTGCGTCAAGATCGCCAGGGAGTTCACGCGGACGGTCAAGCTGTCCGAGCCCCTGGCCGACCGCGAGGTGATCGACGCCTCGACGGGGCGGGAGCTCCCGAAACGGTAGCCGCCCCCCACGTACGGCATGACGAAGGCGGCGCCCCCACAAAGGGAGCGCCGCCTTCGTCGCGCGTCCTGGCATATCGCCCGGGACCGCTTGGTCGACCTCAGTCGACCTCAGTTGAAGGAGTCGCCGCAGGCGCAGGAGCCCGTGGCGTTCGGGTTGTCGATCGTGAAGCCCTGCTTCTCGATGGTGTCGACGAAGTCGATGGAAGCGCCGCCCAGGTACGGAGCGCTCATCCGGTCGGTGACGACCTTGACGCCGCCGAAGTCCTTCACGACATCGCCGTCCAGCGAGCGCTCGTCGAAGAAGAGCTGGTAGCGCAGTCCGGAGCAGCCGCCGGGCTGCACGGCCACCCGCAGCGCGAGGTCGTCCCGGCCTTCCTGCTCCAGCAGGCTCTTGACCTTCGACGCAGCCGCGTCGGACAGGATGATGCCCTCGGTGACGGTGGTCTCGTCCTGAACGCTCATCTACATCTCTCCCGGGTTGTACGGACCGCTTGCCCTCGGCTGCAACCGTCGGGGCCCCGGAGATATTCCGGGTGCGCAGAACCTGTCGGAATTTTTACGAACTCATCGGAAGCTCTCCGCGTTCCTCGCGTCGCTTCCGTCTTCATGCTCGCACACCGGTGGCGTACCGCTTCATGCTCGCACACGCCAGATGTACGGCCGTGCGGTCGCGCACCGGGATGCCACTGCGACCCCGTACGCGCCCGGGCCGACCACCACCGGGCCATGGAGCGCGGCGCGGAGAAAGGGCCACGTCCAAATCAAAGGGCGGGAAAAGGGTGGCGCCACGGGCGGCAAAGGGGATTGCGTCACATCGACACGATGGCCATCGTCAAACTGACATGAAGGGGCTATGATAGATAGCGTCAAATCGACGAAAAGGCTGTTCTCCGGCCGTCTTGCAGAAAAGAGAGGGTGCGTGACGTGACCACCGCCCAGCCCCTGGACGTCCAGCCCACGCCGCTGGCGCTGCTCCTGCTCGGCCGCGAGGCCGACCCCAAGAGCGAGCGCGGCGTGGAGTGCCCCGGCGACCTGCCGGCTCCGTCCGATCCCGGTCTCGTCGAGCGCGCCCGCGCCGCCAAGGCGAAGCTCGGGGACAAGGTCTTCGTCCTGGGGCACCACTACCAGCGTGACGAGGTGATCGAGTTCGCGGACGTCACCGGCGACTCCTTCAAGCTCGCCCGCGACGCCGCCGCCCGGCCGGACGCCGAGTACATCGTCTTCTGCGGTGTGCACTTCATGGCCGAGTCCGCGGACATCCTCACCACCGACGACCAGCAGGTCGTCCTCCCCGACCTGGCCGCCGGCTGCTCGATGGCCGACATGGCCACCGCCGAGCAGGTCGCGGAGTGCTGGGACGTCCTGACCGAGGCCGGGATCGCCGACCAGGTGGTGCCCGTCTCGTACATGAACTCCTCCGCCGACATCAAGGCCTTCACCGGCAAGCACGGCGGCACCATCTGCACCTCCTCCAACGCCAAGCGCGCCCTGGAGTGGGCCTTCGCGCAGGGCGAGAAGGTGCTGTTCCTCCCCGACCAGCACCTCGGCCGCAACACCGCCGTCCGCGACCTGGGCATGTCCCTGGACGACTGCGTCGTCTACAACCCGCACCGCCCGAACGGCGGCCTGACCGCCGACGAGCTGCGCGACGCCAAGATGATCCTTTGGCGCGGCCACTGCTCCGTCCACGGCCGCTTCTCCCTGGACTCCGTCCGGGACGTGCGCGAGCGCATCCCCGGCGTCAACGTCCTGGTCCACCCCGAGTGCAAGCACGAGGTCGTGGCCGCCGCCGACTACGTCGGCTCCACGGAGTACATCATCAAGACCCTGGAAGCCGCCCCCGCTGGCTCCAAGTGGGCCATCGGCACCGAACTGAACCTCGTCCGCCGCCTCGCGAACCGTTTCGCGGATGAGGGCAAGGAGATCGTCTTCCTCGACAAGACGGTCTGCTTCTGCTCGACCATGAACCGCATCGACCTCCCCCACCTGGTCTGGGCCCTGGAATCCCTGGTGGCCGGCAAGGTCGTCAACCGGATCCAGGTGGACCGGGAGACGGAGTCGTTCGCGAAGATGGCGCTGGAGCGGATGTTGGCGTTGCCGTAGGGGTTGGCTGATTGGCTGGGCTGCTTCCGGGCCGCCTTCTCCGTTTGGGAGGGGGCGGCCCGGCTCTGTGTTCAGGGCCTCCGCGAGATGGCCTGGCTCATCCCCGCCAGTATTTGGCCACCGCCTGGGCGTAACCGATCCTGCGGTCGAGTCGGTCACCACGCACACGGAACCGGCCCCGGGCGGACTCTGTCATCACCGTTCCGCCACCCGTGCCGCCGACCGGTTTCCAAGCGGTACGCAGCGGACTGGACAGGGTCCCGGCCGGGGAATCCGACAGGGCGATAACCACGTAGTAGAGCACCACGAGCGGCAGCAGCAGTACCCACAACACGAGGGACGGAACGGTCCCCTCACGGCCTCGAATGACCCCGCCGTCCGGCAAGTGGATTTCGTGGGCGGGGCGCCAGCGCTGCTTCTTGGGAGGCAGCCGCAGTTCGGCAAGAAGGTGATGCCCTGAGTCGAAGACGGCGAGACGCTGTCCGTCCCGAACCACGACCGCCAGCGGAACAGACGCGTTTCCCTCGGCGTACAGACTGAAACGAGGCTTGGCCCCGCGAGGCAGCGGCCAGCCGTCCGGAACCCCACGCCGCACCTCGACGGTGTCACCGTCACCTGTCGTCAGCACGTAGCGCGGGGACCCGTCCTTGCGATCGGCGTTCGGCCGACGATCGAAGGTGATGGTCGTTCTGGTCTTCATCGCCTCTTCTTGCCTTCCGGCTTCGGTCTATGGGGCCTTTATCGTCGCCGAGCCACAGGACTTGGTGCGCTCGGCAGCGACATCTCCCGGCCCCATTGGCTCACAAGTAGAGCTGAAACCTGCACGACCGGCAGAAGGTCTTCCCGCCGCAGTGCTCGGTCTCGTCGTGGTCGCAGGGGTCCGGGCCTGGAGCAGCCAGCCGCGCTCCCCTGCTCGTCGCGATGCGCAGGGCATCCCGTAGGGCCTTGTCGAGGAGCACCACCATGCGGTGCAGCTCGGACGGGTCGGCGCCGGGCGTGACGGACAGCGGCTCGCTGACCGTCAGCAGGTCTTCCGCGTCCATGAGCAGGTCTTCTTCCACCTCGTCGGCCAGCAGGGACAGGTGGCTGCTCGGATCGTCCGTGCTGAGGTAGCACGGCCCGCCGGTCGGCGTGGTCCACGGCAGCAAGCGCAGTGGCGGCACAATTCCTCATTTCCTCTGACATACACAGATACGTACCCCTACTCTGTGTATCGCCATCGTCGCTCTGTGACATGTGGCCTCAACAGGGGTGCCACATCCCGCTGTTGTGATCGGGACGACAGGAAGGTGCACGCCGTGAAGTTCACCCCACAGGCCCTGACCCCGTACCGCTCCGCCCGCCACTACTTCGGCGCCGAACAGCGCCGCCACCGCGAGCGCGCCAAGCTCTCGCTCGTCCAGCTCGCCGACATCGTCAACTCCAGCAAGAGCGCCCTCGCCCGCGTCGAGACGGCGGAGCTGATGCCACCACCCGACCTGCCACCACGGCTCGACGCGGCCTTCGGGACGGAGGAGTACTTCCAGGGGCTGTATGAGTTGGCGAAGCGGGAGGCGCATCCGGATCAGTACCGCAGGTACATGGACTTCGAGGCGCGGGCGGAGGTGATCGAGCAGTATGGCTCGCAGGTGCTCCCAGGGCTGCTGCAGACCGAAACGTACGCGCGGCAACTGTTCTCCCGATGGGGCGGCCTGACGGACGAGCAAGTCGAGCAGCGGGTCTCTGCCCGAATGTCTCGACAGGAACGTCAGCGTTCGGGCTGTCCTCCTTGTCGCTGGGCAATCGTCGACGAGTCGGTGCTCCGGCGGCAGGCGGGAGAAAAGGAGCACATGCACGAACAACTGGCATCGCTGCAGAGGCAGGCGGATACTCCGCACAGTGGCATCCAGGTGATGCCATTCAGCGCAGGTCTGCACACGCTGATGAGCGGCGCACTGAGCTTGCTGACGCTGCCCGATGGGTCATCGGTGGCTTACGAAGAGGGAATCGAGGTCAGCCACCTCTACGAGGGCTGGGAAGCAGTGAAACGGTGGCGACGGCGGTACGAAGTACTGCGGGCCAACGCCCTCTCGCCGGCCAAGTCGGCAGATCTGATCCGAAAGGCAATGGAGGATTTCAGGACATGCGAAACACCCCCGAACTGAGCGCCGCTCACTGGCGCAGCAGCAGTCACAGCAACGCCGCCGGGGGCGAATGCGTCGAGATCACCGAAGACCTCCCCGGCACCGTCCCCGTACGCGACAGCAAGAACCCCCACCACCCCGCGCTCCTCATCCCGACCGACGCCTGGACCGCGTTCGTCACGGCCCTGAAAGACAACGCGATCCCCACCCCCTGACACCCCCGAGAAACGACCTCAGCCCGTCCCAGAAACCTCCTGGGACGGGCTGAGCTATTTACCTACGGGGACCGGTGGGTCACACCCCCGCCGGTTCCGGCACGCGCGGCTGCTCCTCGGACTTGTCCTCGGACTTGCGGGCAGCCTTCTTTTTCGCGCGGCGTTCCTTGCGGAGTTCGATCATCGCGTAGAGCGTCGGGACGAGCAGCAGGGTCAGCAGCGTGGAGGTGATCAGGCCGCCGATGACGACCACGGCCAGCGGCTGGCTGATGAAGCCGCCGTCGCCGGTGATGGACAGGGCCATCGGGAGCAGGGCCATGATCGTGGCGAGGGCCGTCATGAGGATGGGGCGCAGGCGGTGGCGACCGCCCTCGATGACCGCCTCGATGACGCCGTAGCCCCGCGAGCGGTACTGGTTGATCAGGTCGATCAGCACGATCGCGTTGGTGACGACGATGCCGATGAGCATCAGCATGCCGATCATCGCGGGGACGCCCATCGGCGTGCCGGTGGCGAGCAGCAGGCCCACCGCGCCGGTGGCCGCGAACGGGATGGAGACCAGCAGGATCAGCGGCTGGATCAGCGACCGGAAGGTGGCCACCAGCAGCATGAAGACGATCGCGATGGCCGCCAGCATGGCCAGGCCGAGCGAGGAGAAGGCCTTGTCCTGGTCCTGGGTGACGCCGCCGATGTGGGCGGTGGCGCCCTCGGGCAGCTTGAGGGCCTTGATCTTCTTCTGGAGGTCGGCGGAGACGGCGCCGGTGTTGTCGCCGACCGGCTTGGCGGTGACGGTCGCGGAGCGCGCGCCGTCGATCCGGGTCGTCTTGACCGGGCCCGCGACCGTACGGACCTCCGCCAGGTCGCTCAGCTTGGCCATGCCCGCCGGGGTGGGGACCGGCAGGGCCTTCAGCTCGGCCTCGGTGGTCGCCGGGTGGGCGGACTTGACGACGATGTCGCGTTCGGCGTTGTCCAGGACGGCCTGGCCGCTGGTCGTGCCGCGTACGGACTGGGCGACGATCTGGCCGAGGGTGGCCTGCGTGTAGCCGGCCGCCGCGGCCTTGTCGTTGGCGGTGACGGAGATCCGCGGCACGCTGCGGGACAGGTCGCTCTGCACGTCGGTGACGTTCTTGAGCCCGGCGACGGCGTCGCGCACCTGGTCGGCGGCCTTCTTCAGCACGTCGGCGTCGGCGGCCTTGACCACCACGCTCAGGTCCTGACTGCCGAACGCGCCGCCCGCGGTGACGGTGGTCTCGCCGATGCCCTTGCCGAGCTTGTCGAGGCCGGACCGCAGGTCGCCGGTGACCCGGTCGGCGTCGGCGGCGTCCTTGAGCTTGATCTGGTAGGTGGCCTGGTTGGCGCTGCTGCCGCCGGTGAAGGCCGACATGAAGCCGGAGGAGCCGATCGTGACCTGGTAGTCCTCGATCTCCTTCGTGTCGGCGAGCAGCTTCTCGATCCTCTTCGCCTGCCGGTCGGAGGCGTCGAGGCTGCTGCCGGGCGGCAGTTCCTGCTTGATGCTCAGGGTGTCCTGGCCGCCCTCGTCCATGAAGTTGGTCTTGAGCAGCGGGGCCATGCCGAACGTGGCCACCAGGACGACGACGGCGATGACGAGGCTGGTGACCCGGCGACGGGTCGCGAACCGCAGCACCGGCACGTACAGCCGCTGGAGCGCGCCGCGGCTCTCCTTCTCCTCGACCTCGCGGCGCAGCGCGTCCGGGTCGGCGCCCTCGGCGGCCTTCGGGGCGCGCAGGAACCAGTACGACAGGACCGGCACGACCGTCAGCGAGACGATCAGCGAGGCCAGCAGGGCGACGGTCACCGTCAGGGAGAAGTCGCTGAACAGCGCGCCCACCATGCCGCCGACCAGGCCGATCGGCAGGAACACCGCGACCGTGGTGAGGGTCGAGGAGGTGATCGCGCCGGAGACCTCGCGGACGGCGGTGAGGATGGCGGACCTGCGTTCCTCGCCGTAGCTCAGGTGCCGTTTGATGTTCTCCAGGACGACGATGGAGTCGTCCACCACCCGGCCGATCGCGATCGTCAGCGCGCCCAGGGTGAGCATGTTGAGGGACAGGTCGCTCGTCCACAGGACGATGAGCGTCAGGACGACGGACAGCGGGATCGAGACGGCCGTCACCAGCGTCGAGCGCAGGCTCAGCAGGAAGACCAGGATCACGATCACGGCCATGACCAGGCCGAGCAGACCCTCGGTGGTCAGCGACTCGATGGACTTGGAGACCGCCGGTCCCTGGTCGGAGGCGACGGTGACGTCCGCGTCCTTGCCCAGCTTCGCCTTGATCTCCGGCAGCTTGTCCTTGACCGCGTCGGAGATGGCGACGGCGCTGCCGTCCTGCGACATCGTGACGACGACGGCCAGGCTCGGCTTGCCGTTGGTGCGGGTCAGGGAGACGGGGGCCGCCGCCTCTTCCTTGACGGTGGCGACGTCACCGAGCCGGACCGCCTTGCCGGAGCCGCCGGCGGCACCCGCGCCGCCCGCCGCGGCCGGGGTCACCATCATGTCCTGGATCTGCCGCACGGAGGTGAAACCGCTGCCGACCTGCACGGTCTTGCTGCGCCCGTCCTCGGAGAAGGCGCCGGCGGGCACCGACGCGCCGTTCGACTGCAGCGCCTGGCCGATCGCCGCGGGGGTCAGTCCGGCCCGGGCGAGCTTGGCGTCGTCCGGGGTGACCGCCACGATGCGGTCCCGCACGCCGCTCACGCTGACCTGGCCGACGCCGTCGATGTTCTTCAGATCCGGTACGACGCCGCGGTCCAGCCGGTCGGCGAGCGCCTGCTGGTCCTGGCGGTCGGAGGACACGGCCAGGATGACGGTCGGCATGTCGTCCGTGGAACCGGCGACGACCTGCGGATCGACGTCCTTCGGCAGCTTGGCGCGGGCCCGGTTGACGGCCTGCTGGACGTCGGCCACCAGGCGCTTGGAGTCGTTGCCGTAGTCGAACTCGGCCATGATCACGGCCGAGCCCTCGCTCGCCGTGGACGTGACGCCCTTGATGCCGTCGACCGCCTGGATGCCGTCCTCCAGCGGCTCGACGACCTGCTTCTCGACGACATCGGGCGACGCGCCCTGGTACGGCGCCACCACGGACACCATGGGGAGCTCGATGGAAGGCAGCAGCTGCTGCTTGAGCTGCGGGATCGCAATGGCACCGAAGGCGATCGCGACGATCGATATCAGCGCTATCAGGCCCCGTTGTACGAGGCTGATTCTGGACAGCCAGGACATGGATGGGGTCTCTCTTCTGTTCTGAAACGTACGCGTCGGGAGGGCCGGACGGCCCACTTACACGATCCGCCATGAAGGGGACGTTCCCTGTCGGTCCCAGGTCGGTTTCCGGGGGGCGGGTGTACCGCGTTGGGAGTACGTGGGGGTACTCCGGGGGGTGGCGGGGTGGGCCCCGCCGGGCCCCGCTCGTGGGCCCCCGCTGTTCCCGCGCGTGGGTGGCGGGGGTGCCCCGCCGGGGCGTTTGGCCTGCGCCTTTGGGTGGCGGGCCGGCAACATCGAGCCCGTCCGGCTCGGCTGGTGGAGGGCGGCCCGCCATCTCCAGCCCGTCCGGCGATTGAGGACAACGCCCCCGGCGTTCACCGGCACCGAAGATCACCCACCACCCGCCCATGAGCCCGTACACGCGCTCTCCGGGGTGTCCTCAAACGCCGGACGGGCTGAAAGTGGCGGCCCGGCCCCCAAAGCATGGATGTGGCCAGCCGCGGCCTGTCGCGGCTCCTGTTACTGCGTCCTCAATCGCCGGACGGGCTGGAAATGCCGAGCCCGGCCCGAAAGGTGCAGGCCCCGGCCGGGTGGCAGGCTGATGTCATCGGGCACATGACGCCCGTCGCTACTCCCGTCACTGTGTCCTCAATCGCCGGACGGGCTTGAATTTGACGGCCCGCCGACCATAGGCAGGGGCGGAAGGTGCGGCGCTCAGGCCGAAAGGTGCGGGCCCGGCCCGAGGAGACGGGAAAGGCTGGGGCCGCGTCACCGCCCCCGCGGTCGGACCAACCCCGTCTCGTACGCGATGACGACGAGCTGCGCTCGATCGCGCGCGCCCAGTTTCGCCATCGCGCGGTTGACGTGCGTTTTGACCGTCAGGGGGCTGACCGACAGCCGTTCGGCGATCTCGTCGTTGGAGAGGCCGCCGGCGACCAGGATGAGGACCTCGCGCTCCCGTGAGGTCAGGGCTGCCAGGCGGGCCGCCGCCTCCTCGCCGTCGGAGGAGGCGTCCGGGTGGCCGTCTGCCTGGGCCAGGAACTGGGCGATCAGGCCCTTCGTCGCGACGGGGGACAGCAGCGCCTCCCCGGCCGCCGCGATGCGGATCGCGTTCAGGAGTTCGTCGGGCTCGGCGCCCTTGCCGAGGAAGCCGCTGGCCCCGGCGCGCAGCGCCTGCACCACGTACTCGTCCACCTCGAAGGTCGTCAGGATGACCACCCGGACGGCGGTGAGTTCGGGGTCCTCGCTGATCAGGCGGGTGGCGGCGAGGCCGTCCACGCCGGGCATGCGGATGTCCATCAGGACGACGTCGGCGCCCGTGGAACGCGTCAGCTCGTACGCCTGGGCGCCGTCGGACGCCTCCCCCACCACCTCCATGTCCGGCTCGGAGTCCACCAGGATGCGGAAGGCGCTGCGCAGCAGGGCCTGATCGTCGGCGAGGAGGACGCGGGTGGGCCTGGCGGTCCGGTCGGGCCGGTCGTCGGCGGGCTCGGTCATGCGGTCAGGGTAGGCAGGGCGGGCACGGGGGTCGCGGGGAGGGGGGCGTTGGGGCCGCGCCTGGGGGACGGGCCTCAGCCACGGGCGCGCAGGCGGCGCAGCATCCGCGCGTCCTGGAAGCCGACCGCGCGGGCCGCCGCTTCGATGGTGGAGCCGTGGGAGATGAGGTGTTCGGCGCGTTCCAGGCGCAGTTCCTGCTGGTAGCGGAGTGGGGTCAGGCCGGTGGTCTGGGCGAAGCGGCGGGTCAGGGTGCGTTCGCTGACGCCGGTGGCGGCGGCCAGGTCGCTCAGGGCGAGGCGGTCGGTGAAGCGTGCGTCGATGAGGTCCTGGGCGCGGTGCACCGCGTCGCTGAGGTGGCCGCGGTGCCTCAGCATCGCGCTGTCCTGCTGCTCGTCACCGTTGCGGCGGGTGTGGACGACCATCTGGCGGGCCACCTTGGCGGCCACGGCCGGACCGTGCCGGGTGGCGAGGAGGTGCAGGGCGAGGTCGATGCCGCTGGCGATGCCCGCCGAGGTGACGACCCGGTCGTCGACGACGTAGAGCACGTCCGGGACGACCGTGGCCCGCGGGTAGCGGCGGGCCAGGTCGTCCTGGAGGTCGTGATGCGTGGTGCAGCGACGGCCGTCCAGCAGGCCCGCCCTCGCGAGGGCGTAGGCGCCCGAACAGACGGAGGCGACGGCGCCGCCCGCCGCGTGGTGGGCGGCCAGCCGCCGCAGCGTTTCGGGGCGCAGGGCGGCGTGCGCGCCCGTGGGCGGGGAGCGCCAGCCGGGGACCAGGAGCCAGTCGGCGGGCGCCAGGGACGGCCACTCGGTGGCGGCCCGGAGGGTGACGCCCTGCGCCGTCGGCACGTCCTCCTGCTCGGCCACGTACGCGATCTCGTACCCGTAGCCGAAGTCGGCGGCGGTCGAGAAGACCTGCGCGGGTCCCCCGAGGTCGAGCAGGTGCAACTGCGGCGTGAGCAGGAAGACGACGCGGGTCACGATCCGGTCAGCTCCTTGGTCGTCCCGGTGGACTCCTCGCTGATCACGATCCGGTCAGCTCCTTGACGGTGGTGACGGTGGCGAACCGCCCGGCGAGCGCGTACACGGTGCGGGCGATGATCTGGTCCGTGGGGAGCGTACGCGGGTCGGCCAGCACCTCGGCGAGCGGGCGGTCCTTGGGGGCGTCCGGGTGCGGGATCGGCTCGGTGGCGGTGGCGTCCACGACGAACGTCACGTCGTACCCGAAGTCGCAGGCGACCCGGCTGGTCGTCTCCACGCACTGCTCCGTCTTGATGCCGCAGGCGACGACCTCGCGGATGCCGTGCTCGGTGAGGAGCTGCTGGAGGTTGGTGGTCGTGAACGCGTTGTGCGAGGTCTTGACCAGGACGGGTTCGCCTTCCTGGGGGTCCAGGCCCTCGATCGGGCGGTTGTGGCCGAGGGCCGGGTCGAAGACGGTGCCGCTGCCGGGCTCGGAGTGCAGCACCCAGACGACGAGGTCGCCGCGCTCGCGGGAGTGGTCCACCAGGCGTGCCACCTTGGCGGCGATCTCGGGGTCGGAGGCCGCCTGCCAGGACTCTCGTTGACGGAAGGATTCCTGGACGTCGATGACGAGGAGGGCGCGGGGGGTGCGGATGTTCTGTGTCGGGTTCATGATCTGATCCTCGCCCTCCGGGCGGGGGTGCCGTAAGGCCGTATCGGGACTGGGGGCGGAACGATCTGGTCAGGCTGTCACCCTTCGGGTGGTCGGCCTTGAATTTCAGCCCGTCCGGCGTTTGAGGACACCTCGGTGAGCGCGCGTGCGGGCTCGGGGGCGGGTGGCGGGTGATTTCTGGGTACCGGTGAACGCCGGGGGCGTTGTCCTCAATCGCCGGACGGGCTTGATTTAGGCGGGCCATCGTCCATTGGTGCGGGCCCTACGGGCTGGATATTGCCGGGCCACCGTCCCGCCACTGTGTCCTCAATCGCCGGACGGGCTTGATTTAGGCGGGCCGTCGTCCATTGGTGCGGGCCGTGCCGGGAAAGCATGGGCCTGGAAGGTGCAGGACGGACCGGGAAAGGGCTCAGCAGCCTCGCTCGCCCATCGGGGCTGTTTGGAGTGGTAGGCGGACGCGTACCTGGAAGCCGCCGTTCGCGCGGGGGCCCGTTTCGACCGTGCCGTCCAGGGCCGTGACGCGTTCGCGCATGCCGATCAGGCCGTGTCCCCCGCCGGGCGCGGGGGTCTCGGTACCGGAGGGGCGGCCGTCCGGCGCGGGGGGCTCCGGCGAGGGGGAACCGCCGGCCCGGCTTCCCCCGTCGTCCAGCACCGTCACCGTCACCGCGTCGCGGGCCCGGACGATGCGGACGTGGGCGCGGGCCCCGGCACCGGCGTGCTTGTGCACGTTGGTGAGGGCTTCCTGGACGACTCGGTAGGCGGTGAGGTCGACGGCGGCGGGGAGGCCGGTCCGGCGTTGGGGGGCTTCGAGTTCGACCGGGAGGCCGGCGCGGACGAAGCCGTCGATGAGCTGGTCGAGGACGCCCAGGCCGGGCGCGGGTTCGGTGGGGGCCTGCGGGTCGCCGGACTGGCGGAGCAGGCCGACCGTGGCGCGTAGTTCGTCCAGGGCCGAGCGGCTGGCCTCGCGGACGTGCGCGAGCGCCTGTTTGGCCTGGTCGGGGCGGCTGTCCATGACGTGCGAGGCGACTCCGGCCTGCACGTTCACCAGCGCGATGTGGTGGGCGACGACGTCGTGCAGTTCGCGGGCGATGCGCATCCGCTCCTCGGCGACCCGGCGGCGCGCCTCCTCCTCGCGGGTCCGCTCGGCGCGCTCGGCGCGTTCCCTTATGGCGGCGACGAAGGCGCGGCGGCTGCGGACCGCGTCGCCGGCCGCCGCGGCCATGCCGGTCCACGCGAAGATCGCCAGGTTCTCCTGGCCGTACCAGGGCCGGGGGCCGAACAGCATCGCGGCGGCGGTGAGCGTGACGGCGGTGAGCGCGCCCACCCGCCACGTGGTGGGCCGGTCGGTGCGGGAGGCGAGGGTGTAGAGCGCGACGGCCGCCGCGCCGGCGACGGGCGGGTGGTGCGCGCTCGCCTGGGTGAGGAGTTCGGCGACGGTGAGCACGCCGGTGACGGCGAGCACGGTGCGCGGGTAGCGGCGGCGCAGGGCCAGGGCGGTGGCCGCCAGGAAGGCGAGCACCACGCCGGAAGCGGTCGGTTCCCGGACGCCGAAGCGGGAGCCGCGCGGATCGGCGAAGCCGGCGCTCACGATCGCGATGAAGGCGGCCACCGCCAGCACCACGTCCAGCGCGGTCGGGTGGGCGCGCACCACGGCGAGCCAGGACCGTTCGGCGCGGGTGCCGCCGGGGGCGGGGGCGCTGGGGGCGAGAGGGGTCACGAACAGAAACGGTAGCGCCCCGGTCCCGCCGAGCGGCGGGGTCCGGGGCGCTGCCTGCGCTGGAGGGTCCACGGGCCGGGTGGCCACGGGACCGGGCGTGCGGTCGAGGTTCCGTATGTATGAGTCCGGACGGGGTGCGCCCCGGGGTCGGGCACCCGGCTGGAGCCGTGTCAGCCGGGCAGGCCGCCGGACGGCGGTGCCGACCGGGCCCGGGGCCGCGGGTCGCGGGAGGGGTCAGCCGGGGATGAGCCCGTCGTCGCTGAGCATCTCCCGGACGTCTTCCAGGGTGGCGTCCTCGCTGGGGAGGATCAGCTCCGACGGTTCGAGCGCGTCGTCCGGGAGCGGGGCGCCCAGTCGGCGCACCGCCTCCAGGAGGGCGCCGAGCGTGCGCGCGAAGCCGGCCTCGTCGCCGCTCTCCACCTCGGCGAGCAGTTCGTCGTCCAGTTTGTTCAGCTCGATGAAGTGGGCGTCGTCCAGCTTCACCTGCCCCTCGCCCATGATCCGTACGATCACGACGGTCTCCCTCTGGTCCGGCTGACCGGGCGCTGCGGTCGCTCCGCGGCGACCGTTCCCGGCGGCGGTGGTCTGTGATGTGGCGGTGGTGGTGTGACGGTGGTCGGTGGCCTGTGTGCGCTGACCTGCCTGTCGGTGGGCCTGGCACGCGGTGCGTTCCGCCGTCTTGGTCCTCGTCCTCGTATGAGGGCCCTATCGTCCTCGTCCGAAGCCTCGTCCGAAGACCCCTCGTCCTCGTCCGAAGACCGCTCGTCCTGGCCCGAAGACCCGAGGGTCTCGTACGAAGACCCCTGGACCCCGTACGGAGCCCGTGGGACCCGTCACGCGGCCCGTGTACGGAGGTTCGCGTACCGCTCGGGTACGAAGACCTCCGCACGGAACCCGCGGAACCGAGCACGGAGAACCGACGACGGCCCTGGCGGCCGGCGACCCGTCGGCCGCGCGCGGCAACCCGTCACCCTACGGCGACGGCCCGTCCGCGCGCGGCGGTCCCGACGAGGCTAACCGCCACAGGCCGTCACTGCTTGTCGAAACGCGGCTGGTCCTGCTGCTGGGCGGGACGGGCCTGGCCCGCCTGGCCGCCCTCGATGGCCTGCTGGCCCGCCGACGGGCCGCCGGCCAGCTCGGCCTTCATCCGCTGGAGCTCCAGCTCGACGTCGGTACCGCCGGAGAGCCGGTCCAGCTCGGCGGCGATGTCGTCCTTGGCCATGCCCGTCGGGTCGTCCAGGGCGCCGGAGGCGAGCAGCTCGTCGATGGCACCGGCCCGCGCCTGCATCTGCGCGGTCTTGTCCTCGGCGCGCTGGATGGCCATGCCGACGTCGCCCATCTCCTCGGAGATGCCGGAGAACGCCTCGCCGATCCGGGTCTGCGCCTGGGCGGCCGTGTAGGTGGCCTTTATCGTCTCCTTCTTCGTACGGAAGGCGTCGACCTTGGCGTGCAGGCGCTGCGCGGCGAGCGTCAGCTTCTCCTCCTCGCCCTGCAGCGTCTGGTGCTGCGCCTCCAGGTCGGAGACCTGCTGCTGGAGGGCGGCGCGCCGGGAGAGCGCCTCGCGGGCCAGGTCCTCACGACCGAGCGCGAGGGCCTTGCGGCCCTGGTCCTCCAGCTTGGAGGACTGGTTCTGGAGCTGGTTGAGCTGCAGCTCCAGGCGCTTGCGGGAGGTGGCGACATCGGCGACGCCGCGACGCACCTTCTGCAGCAGCTCGACCTGCTTCTGGTACGAGTAGTCGAGGGTCTCGCGCGGATCCTCCGCCCGGTCCAGGGCCTTGTTGGCCTTCGCGCGGAAGACCATCCCCATCCGCTTCATGACACCGCTCATGGGCCTCGCGCGCCCCCTTCTGACCGAGTTACATCGGGCTTCGGCTCCAGCACATCTACAGACCCCACACTACGGGCCTCGGTTCCATTACCGCATCGATAGCGTCGCGATGGGCTCATCCTGGAGGACGATCAAAAAACGTTCTTCTCCGGCGCAGGGAGTAGGGCGGCCTCCGGGTGCCGGCGCGGTGTCCGGTTCGGTGTCCGGTTCGCCCCGGTACGGCGGCGGTCGGGGCGCTGCCCTGTCGCGGACGGGCCCCTGCCCTGTTGGGGACGGACCCCTGTCCTGTCGCGGACGGACTCCTGCCCTGTTGCCGGATCGTGCCCGACACCACTGCGGGCTTCGCGCCGGCACACCGTACCCTTGCCGTGTGTTCCGAAGCCGTTCGAAGGATGAGCAGGCCGCGACCGCCAAGGCGACCGCGGACCAGCCCCAGAAGCCCCGCGACCCGCAGGCCCCCAAGGGCCGCCCGACGCCCAAGCGCAGCGAGGCGCAGTCGCAGCGCCGGTCGCGCGCCCACACGCCGACCAACCGCAAGGACGCGATGCGCGCCCAGCGCGAGGCGCGGCGGGCCGACCTGGCCCGGCAGCGGGAGGCACTGGCCAACGGTGACGAGCGTTACCTGCCGGTGCGCGACAAGGGCCCGGTGCGCCGGTTCGCGCGGGACTTCGTGGACTCCCGGTGGAGCGTTGCGGAGTTCTTCCTGCCCATCGCGGTGATCATCCTGGTCCTGACGATGATCCGGCAGCCGGGCATCCAGAACATCGCGCTGCTGATGTGGCTGTTCATCATCGTTCTGATCGTGCTCGACTCGATCGTGATCTGGTTCCGGCTGGGCAAGCGGCTCAAGGAGAAGTTCCCGAACGAGAGCCACAAGGGCGTCAAGCCGTACGCCCTCATGCGCACGCTCCAGATGCGTCGGCTGCGGCTGCCGAAGCCGCAGGTCAAGCGCGGAGAGCGGCCCTGAGCGCAGCGATCGGCCCGGCCTCGTACACCCCCGTCCAGCAGGAACTGCTCGCCCGCCAGCTCGACGAGCAGATAGCCGCGCGGTTCCCCGTGGGCCGGCGGCTGGACGTCCTGGACGCCGGGCCGGGCGGAGACGGCCAGGCGCTGCGGCTCGCCCGCGCCGGACACAAGGTCACCGCCCTGGAACCGGACCCGGCCGCGCTGGAGGCCGTGCGGACGGAGCTCGCGGGGGAACCCGAGGGCATCCAGGAGCGGGTGCGGCTCGTCCAGGGCGACTGCGGGGAGACCGGCGTCCACTTCACGCCCGGCTCGTTCGACCTCGTGCTCGGGCACGGCGTCCTGATGGACGCCCCCGAGCCCGATCCGCTGCTCGCGGGGCTGGCCCGGATGCTGGCGCCCGGCGGGCTGCTCTCCCTCGTCGTACGGAACGCGGACGCGCCCGCGATGCGGGCCGGGATCGCCGGCGACTGGGCCGGGGCGCTGGCCGCCTTCGACTCGGGCGCGCCACGGCATCGGCTGGAGGCGCTGACGGCGACGTTGGCGGGGATCGGGGCGCCGTTGCACGCGTGGTACGGGGTGGGGGTTTTCGGGGAGCCGTCCGGCTCCGCCGCGGCTGCTGATCCTGCCGGGGCCCTCCTCGCGGAGGGGGCGTGGGAGGCATTGCTGAGCGTGGAGGAGCGGGCCGGGAAGACGGATCCGTATCGGGCGGTGGGGGAGTTCGTGCATCTGTGTGGGGTGCGGGACTGAGGTTTTCCCCTGTGTTGGGAGGCCCCCTTGCGGGGGTCTTCTTCGTTTGAGGGGCGAGGTCATGGGCGGGCTCGTAGGCGGTCGCGTCGGTGGTGCGGTGCGGGGGCTTATTGACGCCGGTGAACGCCGGGGCGTTGTCCTCAATCGCCGGACGGGCTTGATTTTGTCGGACGCGGATTCGAAAAAGTTGGGGTCCTTCCTCAGGTGAAAAGCCCCGTGCTGCGTCCTCTCGTCCGTGAGTGCGGATCAAGGGGATCGGCAGAGGGCGGGGAGCATGGGGACGGCCGTGGAGGTGGAGGGGACGTCGGGGGAGGTTGAGCGGCTGCCGGCGCGGCGGACGTGGCAGGTGCTGTACGGGCATGTCCGGCCGTATCGCGCCGTCATTGCCTTGGGTGGGCTGTTCACGCTCGTCGGCGCGGTCAGTGGGCTAGCCCAGCCGCTTGCCGCCAAGGCGCTGGTGGACCGGCTCGGCGGGCAGGGTTCGATCACTGTGCTGCTCCTCGTGCTCACCGGGCTGGTGGTGGTCGGCACGGCGGTGGAGGCGGTCGGCGCGTACGTCCTGGAGCGGACGGCCGAGTCGGTGGTGCTGACCGCCCGGCGGCAGCTCGTCGCCCGGTTGATGCGGCTGCGGATGACGGCGGTGGAGCGGTCCCAGCCCGGGGACCTGATGTCTCGGGTCACCTCGGACACCACGCTGCTGCGCGCGGTGACGACGCAGTCGCTGGTCTCCGCCGCCACCGGGAGCCTCTCCCTCGTCGCGTCGCTGGTGATGATGGGGCTGATGGACCCGGTGCTGCTCGGCGTCACGGTCGCGGTGATCGTGGTGGTCGGGGGTGCCGTGGGGCTCGTCCTGCCGAAGATCGCGCGGGAGACGAAGCGGGCGCAGGAGTCGGTGGGGGCGATCTCCACGGCGCTGGAGCGGACGTTCGGGGCGTTCAAGACGGTCAAGGCGTCCGGGGCCGAGCGGCAGGAGGTCGCGGCGATCGGGGCGGCGGCTCAGGAGGCGTGGCAGCACGGCATCCGGGCCGCGAAGTGGCAGTCGGTGGCGCACACCGCGAACGGGCTCTCCGTGCAGATGGCGTTCCTGGCCGTGCTGGGCGTCGGCGGCGCGCGGGTGGCGTCCGGGGCGATCGAGGTCTCCACGCTCGTCGCCTTCCTCCTCTACCTCTTCTACATGATCGACCCGATATCGCGGCTGGTGGAGGCAGCGTCCGCGTACCAGGTGGGTTCGGCGGCGGTGGCGCGGATGGCGGACGCCGAGCAGTTGGAGGTGGAGCCGGAGGACGCCGGTACGCCGGACGAGGACGAGCGCGCGGCGGGGCCGCCCGCGAGCGTGGCGTTCGAGGACGTGGTCTTCCGGTACCGCGAGGACCTGCCGCCGGTTCACCACGGGGTGAGTTTCACGGTGCCCGGGGGCGGTCTGACGGCGTTCGTCGGGCCGTCGGGTGCCGGGAAGACGACCGTCTTCGGGCTCATCGAGCGGTTCTACGAGGCGGAGGCCGGGCGCGTCCTCGTCGACGGCAAGGACGTGCGGGACTGGCCGCTGCGCCGGCTGCGGGCGGACATCGGTTACGTGGAGCAGGACGCGCCGGTGCTGGCCGGGACGCTGCGCGAGAACCTGGTGTTCGCGGCGCCGGACGCCACGGACGCGGACATCGCGCGGGTGCTGACCCGGACCCGGCTGGACGGGCTGGTGGAGCGGCTGCCGGACGGGCTGGAGACCCTGGTGGGCCACCGGGGCAGCAAGCTGTCGGGCGGCGAGCGCCAGCGGGTGGCCATCGCGCGGGCGCTGCTGCGCGAACCCCGGCTGCTCCTGCTGGACGAGGCGACCTCGCAGCTCGACGCGGTGAACGAGCTGGCGCTGCGGGAGACGATCGCGGAGGCCGCGCGGACCACGACGGTGCTGGTGGTCGCGCACCGGCTGTCCACGGTGACGATGGCCGACCGGATCGTGGTGATGGAGGCGGGGGTGGTGCGGGCCGTGGGCACGCACGCGGAGCTGGTGGCGGGGGACTCGCTGTACGGGGAGCTGGCGGCGACCCAGTTCCTGGCCACGGCTCCGGATGTCCGGGCGTGACCCGTCTGGCTCGTCCGGGCGCGGGCTGTCCGGGCACCCGGCGGAAACCGTCCGGAGGCCCGGCGGGAACCATCCGGAGGCCCGAACGCGCACAGCCCAGAGGCCCGAGCACAGACAGCCCGGATGCCCCGATGTGCGGGCGTGAGAGGGTGGCAAAAGCGACAATCCTGGTATGACTCCAGGATTGACGCCTTTCTTGAGCGCCCGTCACCTGACGGCTCGCCGGGCGGCGCGCCGTCACCCCAGGCCGGGAACAGGCCCGTCGCCTCGTCACCGGGTACGGCTCGCCGCGGCCGTCACCCTGTGCGCGACCGCGCTCGTCGCGGGCTGTTCGGACTCCGGTTCCGGCTCCGGCACCCGTGGCCGGCCGGACGAGGCCGGGTCCTCCTCCCACGCCGCCGTGTCCGGCGCGCCGCAGGCGGCGGCCCCCAGCGTCAGCACCGACCTGCAGAACGCCTACCAGAAGGTGGTCAAGGACGTGCTGCCGTCCGTCGTCCAGATCACCACCGGGCAGGACCTGGGCTCCGGCGTGGTCTACGACGGACAGGGGCACATCGTCACGAACGCCCACGTCGTGGGGGACAGCGACCGGTTCAAGGTCACGCTGGCCACCGGCGGCGGCTCGCTGGACGCCCGGCTCGTCGCCTCCTACCCGGACCAGGACCTGGCCGTCATCAAGGTCGACAAGCCGCCGAAGGGGCTGAAGCCCGCCGCCTTCGGCGACACCTCCAAGGTGGAGGTGGGCCAGATCGTGCTGGCCATGGGCAACCCGCTGGGCCTGTCCAGCAGCGTCACGCAGGGCATCGTCTCGGCGACCGGCCGGACGGTCAGCGAGGGCCGCAGCGGCGGCGGCACCGGCGCGACGATCGCCAACATGGTGCAGACCTCGGCCGCCATCAACCCGGGCAACAGCGGCGGCGCCCTGGTCAACCTCTCCAACCAGGTCATCGGCATCCCGACGCTGGCCGCGACCGACCCGCAGATGGGATCCGCGGCGGCGGGCATCGGCTTCGCCATCCCGGCCGCGACGGTCCGCAACATCGCCGACCAGATCATCAAGAACGGCAAGGTCACCAACTCGCACCGGGCCGCCCTCGGCATCGGCGGGCGCACCGTCCTGGACACCGGTTTCGAACCGGCCGGGGTCGCGGTCGCCTCCGTCAACCGGGACGGCCCCGCCGACAAGGCGGGCATCGAGCAGGGCGACATCATCGTCCGGTTCGGCGGGACGGACATCTCCACGATGCAGTCGCTGACCGAGGCGCTGGCCGGTCGCCAGCCGGGCGACAAGGTGGACGTGACGGTGGACCGGGACGGCGGGGAGAAGACCGTGCGGGTCACGTTGGGTGAGCTGTGAGGCGGGTCGGTTGGATGGCGCTGGGGTGCTGGGGCCGGTCCGTTCGATGGCCCTGTGGGTTTGGGGTCGGTCGGCTGAGCGGCCTTGGGGAGGCGACGTCGGTCCATCCGGCGGCCCTGCGGCTGCTAGCCCGGTCGGTTGGATGGCCGAGTGGCACTGCGGCGGTGTGGCCGGTGCCGTCACGAGGCTCGTTCGTCCGTGGGGCCGGTCCGTTCGATGGCCCTGCGGGTGCGAAGCCGGTGCCGTCACGGGACTCGTACGCCCATGAGACCGGCACCGGCCACGACGACGAAGAAGGAAGAAGGAAGAAGGACGAAAGAAGGACGAAGATGGACGAAAAGGGGTGCCCCCGGCCGATCGACCGGCCGGGGGCACCCCCACAACCAAACAGCGGGCCCCCTCTGCGGCCGGACGCCGGGCCGTCAGCGGGAGCCCCGGGACCCGTCCCTCACCCCTCCTCGGCGTGCAGGCTCATCGGCGCCGGGTAGATCTCCGTGCCGTCCTCGAAGAGCCTGACCTGGTCCACCCCGCCATCGAGGAGCGCCTTCCACTCCTCGCCGATCCAGGACTCCGCGTCCCCCTGGGTGGCGAATTCCTCCGGCTGCACCGCGGGCGTCGCCTCCGTACCGTCGGCCTTCTCGAACCGCCACGTCCATGCCATGTCCGCCTCCTGGTCCACCGAGTACGTACCGAGTACGTGCTGCTGTAGCGCGGCGGGGCGCCTCCTGCCGCGCCCCGCCGCGTCCTGCTTCCGTGCTGATCCGCAGCCTAACGGCCGTGTCGAGCCGGGCCCCCGCGCGCCCGCGCACCCCGGGCACGAGAAAATCGCCGGGTGGAACTCACTCTCCTCGGCACCGCCGCCCCGAGCGGCCTGCCCCGCCCCGGCTGCCCTTGCGCCGCCTGCGCCACCGCCGTCGGCGACGAGGCGCGCGCGGCCACCGCGCTGCTGATCGACAGTGCGCTGCTCCTGGACCTGACGCCGGGCGCCGCGTTCGCCGCCGCCCGCGCCGGGCAGTCGCTGACCGGCGTGCGGCAAGTCCTGCTCTCGCACCCGCACGAGGGGCCGGCGGTGGAGGTGCCCGCCGGGCTGCCGCAACCGGGCCGGGTGGCGGACGGGCGGGAGCTGGCGCTGCTGGACGGTCACCGGGTGCGGGCCGTCGCCGTGGACGTGCCGGGTACGGGGTACGAGGTGAGCGGCGCCGACGGGGAACGGCTGCTGTACCTGCCGCCGGGTGCGGCGCCGGCCGGGCTGGACGAGGGCGAGGGGCACGCGCGCGGCCGGGCCGCCGGGCAGCCGCACGGCAGCGGCCCGTACGACATGGTGGTGCTGGACGTCCTGGGACGGCCGGACGGGCTGGCGCGGCTGCGGGCCTGCGGCGCGGTGGACGCCGCCACGGACGTCATCGCCGTCCACCTCGACCACGACGTACCGCCCGGCCCGGAACTGCACCGGCGGCTGGCGGCGGCGGGCGCGCGCACCGTGCCGGACGGCAGTTCGCTGCTGGTCGGCGAGTACCACGCGGTGCCCGACCTGCCGCGCCGCACGCTCGTGCTGGGCGGGGCGCGCAGCGGGAAGTCCGTGGAGGCGGAACGGCGGCTCGCGGCGTTCCCGGACGTGCTGTACGTCGCCACGGGCGGCGACCGGGGCGGCGACCAGGAATGGGCGGACCGCGTCTCCCTGCACCGCGAGCGCCGCCCCGCCACCTGGCGCACCGCCGAGACCTGCGACCTGGTGCCGCTGCTGGCGGACACCCCGGACGCGGAGACCGGCCGGGACACCGACGAGTCGCCCTTGCTGATCGACTGCCTGTCCCTGTGGCTCACGCATGCCATGGACGAGGTCGGGGCCTGGGACGACGACCGCTGGGCGGCGGGCGGCGAACGGGCGCTGCGGCGGCGGGTGGACGAGCTGGTGGCGGCCGTCCGCGCGACCAGCCGCCCCCTGGTCGCCGTCAGCAACGAGGTCGGCTCCGGCGTGGTCCCCGCCACGGCGTCCGGCCGCCGCTACCGGGACGAACTCGGCCGCCTCAACGCGGCGTTCGGCGCGGAGTGCGAGCATGTGCTGCTGGTGGTGGCGGGTCAGGCCGTGGCGTTGCGGGGGTGAGGGGGCGGCCTGTGCCTCGGGGCGGCCCTGCGCCTCGGGGCGGCCTTGTGCCTCGGGGTGGCCCTGCGCCTCGGGGTGCCCCTGCGCCTCGGGGTGGCCCTGCGCCTCGGGGCGGCGGGTCGGTTTTTCCAGCCCCGACCGGCACGCGCCAATGGGCGGCGAGTTCGCCATCTCCAGCCCGTTCTACCCGCGCCAATTGGGCGGCGGCCCGCCGAAATTCAGCCCGTCCGGCGATTGAGGACAACGCCCCCGGCGTTCACCGGTACCAAAGAATCACCCGCCACCCACCCAAGAGCCCGCACGCGCGCTCACCGGGGTGTCCTCAATCGCCGGACGGGCTTGAATTTGCCGGGCCACCGTCCATTGGTGCGGGCCGGACGGGCCAAAGAAGTCGGCCTGCAACCCCCAAGCGCCATCGCAGCCGGTGCCCACCCACTGAGTAGGCTCCAACCCCGCGGCAGGGACAGCGCGAATTCCCTGCCCCGTTCCCTCCCGCTCACCAGGAAGCCAAGCCTTCATGCCCGTCCAATTCTCCTCCTGCACCTTCCGCTACCGCCGCAACCGCCGCGTCCTCCGCCGTTTCACCTGTCAGCTTCCGCCCGGGCGCACCGTGTTCCTCGGCCCGAACGGTGCGGGAAAGAGCACGGTTCTCGGCCTTGCCGCCTCGGCTTTGTCTCCGCACACCGGAAAAATCAGTTATCAAGGGCTGAGCACCACCGACCGGGGTTCCCTGCCCGCTTATCGTCGGCGCGTCGCGTGGATGCCGCAGCAGCTCGCCGCCGTGCCCGGGCTGACGGCGCGGGAGCAGGTCGCTTACGTCGGCTGGCTCAAGGGCATGTCCCGTGCTCAGGCGTGGGAGCAGTCGTTACGGGCCTTGCAACGGGTCGAGTTGGGTGATCGGGCCGGAGAAAAGATCAACCGGCTGTCGGGTGGCCAGCAGCGCCGGGTCGGGGTGGCGCAGTCCCTCGTCCACGGGGCGGAGGTCCTGCTGCTGGATGAGCCCACCGCGGGCATGGACCCACGGCAACGGACCGTCTTCCATGAAATCCTCGGGAATCTCCCGCGTTCGGTCCACGTTCTCCTGTCCACCCACGACACGGTCGACCTGGAATCCGTATACGACAACGTAGTGGTGTTGCTCGACGGACGGCTGACTTTTCAGGGCACTGTGGACGAATTCCTCTCCCACGCGGCCCCGGGCGCGTCGGCGGGGCGGCAAGCCGACTCCGCCTACCACGCGTTGACCGAGTGGAGCCGGGCGTGAATTTCCTGAACGCATTGCGGCGCTCGTCGCTCCCCTGGGCCGGTCCCGTTCTCTTGGGCATCGCGCTTTTCTACGCCTTCACCTGGCGGATTCGCGCCACGGGATTCGGCGGTGACACCGTCTTCGTCATGGCCCGCGCGCTGGGCCCCATTCCGGGAGCTCTCGCGGGAGTCGCCGCCTGGGAGGCGGGTCGGCTGCGGGCGGGGCACGTATGGCGACTGACGCCTTCTCTGGGCCGGTACCGCGTCGCCTTCGACGCATTGCGTCTCGTTCTGTTTCTCGCCGTCCTCCTCGACGCCGTCGTTCTCGTGGCCGCATCGGTACGGGTCTCCGCGCTGCCGCGATTCGAGGACCTTCCGCAAGTGGCGTCATTGCTCGCGGTGCAGTGCGGCGCGGTCATCGTCGGTTTCGGCGCCGGGTGCCTGCTGCCGCGCGCCCTGGCGGCTCCCGTCGTCCTCGTCGTGCTGTCGCTGTGGACGATGATCCCGGCCACGCTGGAGGCGACGCCCTGGCTGCGCCATCTCAACGGGCTCCCGAGCGATGCCGCCACCGTCACCGACAGCATCGCCCCGCAGGCGCTGCTCGCGCCCGCCCTGCTGGCGGCGGGCGCTGTGGCGGGGGTGCTGCTGGCGTCCGTTCCTTGGCGCAGCCGGCTTCTGCGAGGGGCGGCGGCCGTGTGCTGTGTGGTCGCCGGGGCGGTACCGGCGCAGGCCATGGTGGCCGACGCCGGGTACCGGATGCCCACCGTGCCCCGCGACGGCGCTCAGGTCTGCGAGGAGGGCGCCCCGCGCATCTGTGTGCCGAAGGAGTTCGCCGACGCCCTCCCCCGGCTGCGGAAAGCCGCGGAGACCGCGCTGCCCAGGCTCGCGGCCGTCGGCCTGCGGAAACCCGACACGCTGGCGTACGTGTCCCTGGACGCGCCGGTCACCTCCGGCACCTGGCGCCTCCACCTGGAGAAACCCGTGACGGAGGCACGTGCGCTGAGCGCCGTGGCCACCGCGCCCGTACCGGTGTGGCGTTACGGCGCATGCCCGAAACTTCGCGACGACGTGGCGACGCCGTCGCCGGGTCCCGTCACGGCCTGGCTGCGGCTGGCGGCGGGAACGGACGAGCGCGGTGTGAAGGGGGACTACGACGCGGCGACGGTGCGGCGGGTCGCCGAGGTGCGGAGGAAGCCGCCCGCCGCGCAGAAGGCATGGGCCGATCGGCAGATCCGGGCGCTGCGCAGCTGCGATCCCAAGGTCCACGCGGAGGCGCTCCGGTGAGTCCCTGGGTGTCCGTGCGACGTCCCTGGATCGTCGCGGTGGGTGTCGCTCTGTACACGGCGTTGCTGCTGGTCGTCCGAGAGCACGTGATCTTCATGCCGTCGATCACCGTCCTCGGTACCGCCGGCATGAAGCTGATGAACTTCCTCCCCCTGATCGTCTGCCTGGCGGTGCTGCTCTGCCTGGAACGCAGGCTCGGCCCCGCCGAGCTCACCGGAGTCCGCCGGGTGGTGGCGGCGGACCGCGCCCTGGTGCTGGTCACCGGGGGTGCCGTGCTGCTCGTCGGGCTGGCGGCCCACGGATGGCTGAACATGCCCACGGCCACCGCCGCCGGGCGCAACGTCCTGTTCCTGACCGGCCTCGCCCTGCTCGTCCGGTCCCGCTTCGGGGCCGCGGTGGCCGCCTCCGTCGCGGTGGGGTGGCTGTTCCTCACCGCGGCGGCGGGGCTCCGCACGCCGCAGGACCCCTATCCGTGGGCGGTGCTCCTGGAGCCGCCGGGGCACCTTCTCGCCGCCGTGGCCACGATCGGCATGACGCTGCTCGGTGTCCTCGCGCTGGGGCATGAGCCACCGCGCAGGTGAGAGATCGGGGCACCGTCGGCGAGCACCGAATGGCCGCTCGTCGCGGCGCACGGCCCCCTGCACCCCCTCCGGTCGGCCGTTCCCGGTAATCTGCGCCGAATGAGCGCCCTGAACCTCGATGACTTCGCCGGCCTGATCGAGCGCCCCGATGGCGGCACACGCCGTGACGCCGAAGAACGACGGGAACGGCTGACCGTGCCGCCGGGTGCCCTGGGGCGCCTGGGCGAGCTGGGCGAGTGGCTGGCCGCCGCGCAGCAGCGGGTTCCGGTCCGGCCGGTCGAGCGGCCGAAGCTGGTGCTGTTCGCGGGGGACCACGGTGTCGCCGGGCTGGACGTCTCGGGCCGTCCGGCGGGCTCCACCAAGGAACTCGTCCGCTCCGTGCTGGACGGCGCCTCCCCCGCCGCGATCCTGGCCCGCCGCGCCGGGGCGGGGGTGCGCGTGGTGGACGTCGCGGTGGACTGCGACCCGGACGAGCTGCCCGCCGACGTCACCCGGCACCGGGTGCGGCGCGGCTCCGGGCGGCTGGACATCGAGGACGCGCTCACCGCCGAGGAGGCGGAGAAGGCCTTCCGCGCCGGGATGGCGGTCGCCGACGAGGAGGCGGACGCCGGGACCGACGTGGTCGTGCTCGGCGACCTGAGCGTGGGCGGCACCACGGCCGCGAGCACGCTGATCGCCGCGCTGTGCGGTGTGGACGCCTCGGTGGTCACCGGTCGCGGCGGCGCCGGGATCGACGACCTGGCCTGGATGCGCAAGTGCGCGGCGATCCGGGACGGGCTGCGGCGCGCCCGTCCGGTCCTCGGCGATCCGCTGGAGCTTCTGGCCACCACCGGTGGCGCCGACCTCACCGCGATCACCGGTTTCCTGCTCCAGAGCGCGGTCCGGCGCACCCCCGTCATCCTGGACGGGGTGGTCTCGGCGGCCTGCGCCCTGGTGGCGCAGCGGGTGGCGTTCCGGGCGCCGGACTGGTGGGTGGCCGGCCAGGTCAGCGGCGAGCCGGCGCAGGCCAAGGCGCTCGACCGGCTCGCGCTGACGCCGCTGCTCGACCACGGGATGACGGTCGGCGAGGGCACGGGGGCGCTGCTGGCCCTCCCCCTCCTCCAGGCCGCGGCGGCGCTGGGGGCGGAGCTGCCCGTACGGGAGTGAGCGGGAGAGTGCGCAACGGGCGGGTCCGTTCCCGGGTGGGGACGGGCCCGTCCTTGTTGTGGGAACGGGTCGTGGGAAGGGGTCGTGGGGACGGAATCCCCGGCAAGGGGTCCGGCCGGTCAGGCACCCGGTCCCGCCCCGCACGGCGAAAGAGGACCCGAACGAGGACCCGAAAGAGGATTCGAAAGAGGCGGAGATCACTAAGTCCCCCGCTCAACTTCCGGCGCCCCCGCCCCGTCCTTCCAGGCGGTACGCGTTCTTGGCGCGGACCAGGGTGCGGGCGGTACGGCGCGCACCACCTCCGTATCCGTCCGTATCCGTCCGTTCCTCTCCCGATCCGGTGGTGGCAGATCGAATCGCTCGTCCGCACCCGCGGGAAATACCGCTCGTCGCGGGGCTTACGGTCCATGCTCGTCGAAAAGAGCAGCGAAAAAGGCAGCGAAACGACCAGCATCGAAACAAGCCGAACTGAAACGACCATCACCGTTCCCTTCCGCGCCGCCCTCGTGGTCACCTGGCCGGACGGGGTCCCCCTGCCGTACGGGCCGTCGCCACGGCCGGGCCGTACGCACCCGCACCTGGAGAAGAAGAGATGACCGTGCCGGCCCTCCGTCGTGCCGTACGCGCCGAGTGGGGACCGCTGTTCGGCACCGTTTGGCGCGGCCTGCGCACCAAGAAGCTGCGGGCGATCCCGATGACGATCGCCGCGGTGTGCCTGACCTCGCTCTTCCAGATCGTGCAGAACCAGTCCTGGGGCTACCAGCCGGTCCAGAACCTCGGTTCCGTGCGGGCCGAGGAGCCCTTGTGGCTGGGGTTGCTCCGTACGCCGCTGTCGCTGTTCGTGCCCGCGCTGGACCTGCCGGTCTGGGGGGCGCTGGCGCAGTTGCTGGTGGTCTTCGGGATCAGCGAGATCTGCCTGGGCTGGTGGCGGACGCTGGTGGGCGCGTACGTGGCCACGCTCGCCGGGACGATGTACGCGCGGCTGGGCATCGCGCTCGGCCCGGACAACTTCTTCGGGCTGCCCGCGAGCGACGCGCACGTCAACGACACCGGGCCGTCGGCGGCCGTGGTGGGCCTGGCGATCTTCGTCTGCTGGCGCTACCGCGCGTGGTTCACCTGCTTCCTGGTCGTGGCCGCGATGTTCTACGAGGTCCTGTTCATCAAGAACAACCTGGCCGGGCGGGAACACATCGCCGCCGTCGTGGTCGTCCTCGCGGCCTGCGGCGTCTGGGAGGTCTGGCACCAGAAGCGCAAACCGCGGGACGCGCACCGGGGGAAGGGCGCGGATCCACATTTGTGATGGGCCCACGTCTGTGAGGGACCCACGTCTGTGACGGGCCCACGTCTGTGACGGATCCGCATCCGCAAGGAAAGGCCCCATTCGTCCCACCGCATCCGCTACACGCGGTACGGGTGATTCGCGAGCCCCGGGTCCGGGATAGCCTGCCGCGGTGAGCGAAGCCCGTACTCCCCCGATACCCCCCACTCCCCCGCCCCCGGCCCCCGGGCCCGGCCTCGGGGACGCTTTGCGCTTCGCCTTCGGCACGCTGACCGTGCTGCCCGTCACCGTGCGGCGCTGGGACCGGCAGACGGCGCGCGGCGGGATGCTGTGCTCCCCTGTGGCGGGGCTGGTGGTCGGGCTGGCGGCGGGCGGGCTGGGCGCGCTGCTGCTGGTGCTGGGCGGCGGGCCGCTGCTGGCCGCCGTCGCCACGGCCGCCGTGCCCGCCGTCCTGACGCGCGGCCTCCATCTGGACGGGCTGGCCGACACCGCCGACGGTCTGGGCAGCGCCAAGCCCGCGGACGAGGCGCTGCGCATCATGAAGCGGTCCGACATCGGGCCGTTCGGCGTGGTCACCCTGCTCTTCGCCCTGCTGGCGCAGGTCGCCGCGCTGGCCGAGCGGTTCGCCCAGGGCTGGGCGCACGGCCTGTTCGCGGCGGCGGTCGCGGCGGTCGCGGCCCGCTGCGCGCTCACCCTGGCCTCCCGTACGGGGGTCCCGGCCGCGCGGCCCGAGGGGCTGGGCGCGGCGGTGGCGGGCACCGTGCCGAGGGGCCTGGCCGTGCTGGCGGGCGCGGTGGTGGTCGCCGGGTGCGCGGCGGTGGGCGGCGCCTTCGGTCCGTACGAGGCCCTGCGCGCGGGACTGGCGGCGGTGCTCGCCCTCGGCGTGGCGGAACTGCTGCTGCGGCACTGCCGGCGCCGGTTCGGCGGGGTGACGGGGGACGTGTTCGGCGCCCTGGCGGAGTCGGCGGGGCTGACGGCGGTGGTGGTGCTGGCGCTGGGGTGACTCCGGGCGCCGTGTGCGGTCCCGGTCCGCCTCTCGTACGCGTCGGCGCCGACGCGGGGTGACTCCGGGCGCTGTGTGCCCTCCCGGTGGTCCGCCTGTCCTACGCGTCGGCGCCGTTGGCGACCCGTCCGCCGAACGGTGAACGGAAAGCCGGAGACCGGGACCGGAGGCCGGTGACGGGGGCCCGGGCCCGTCCCAGCCCCCCGTCACCGCTGTCTCAGCAGGTCTTCCGCCACACCCCCAAGTGCAGCTTCTTCTCCAGCGAGCTGAGGTGCAGGCTGCGGGTCGTGTCGCAGAACTCGTCCGTCGGCAGCTTGTACTCGACGTGGAACACGGCCTTCTTCGCCTCGACGAACGGCTCGTAGGTGTCGCACTCGTCGTACTCGGCGCACTGCTCGTTCACCGCGAAGTCGAAGTCCTTGACGAGTTCCGGGATCTGGTCGAGGTCGTTCTTCAGGCCGACCGACATGCCGCGCTCGTGGGCGAGACCGGCGATCATGCGGTTGAACGCGAGCTGGTCCTTGGCGGTGAGGGGGAAGCCGGACTCGTTGAGGTAGCCGTCGACGTTGTCCGGCTCCACCGCGTCGAACCCCTTGTCGCGGCACATGTCGAACCGCTTGGCCATCAGCGGGCGCAGCACGTCCAGCTTGCGGATGTCGAGCCAGCGCTCGCCCTCCCAGCCGTTGTCCTTGCCGATGACGCCCTTGGGAAAGCGGCGGGCGTCGGGCCGGAAGTCCTCCCAGGCGCCGACGCTGATGTAGCAGATGACCTTCTTGCCGCGCCGGTGGAGTTCGGTGACCGTCGAGGCGGGGTGGTTGAAGCCGTCGATGTCGTAGACGGGAGCCTTGACGTTCATGTCGAGCTTGCCGGTGAGCTGCCACTGCCAGTCCACGCCCAGCTTGGGGCGCCATATGGCCTTGGGCTTCGAGGAGGCGCCGGAGTCGTCCCCGTCATCCCCGTCGTCACCGTCGTCACCGTCCGAGCCGGAGTCGTCCGGCGTCTGCGTGCCGCCGGCCTTGGTGCCGCCCGGGGTGGGCGTGCCGCTGGGCGACTTGCCGCCCGAGGTGTTCGAGCAGGCGGTGACGAGCGCGAGCAGCGCGGCCAGGGCGATCCAGAGCAGGCGATGGGGGGAGGTGCGGGGGGTGGTTCTGTGGGGGGTGGCTTTCTTCACGTGTTCTCCAAGCAGAACGGGAGGGCGTCCCAGGGGTGCGGGCCGGTGCCGCGGACGGCGCAGTGGACCGCGGCGCCGCGGCGCCGGGCCAGGTCGGCGGCGGCTTGCGCACGGCCGTCGGGGACACCGTGGATCAGGTGGCAGAACCGTTCCGGCGGGTGCCGTGCCGTCCAGGCCGGGATCTCGGCGGCCTCGTACGCGGCCCAGGTGTCCTCGAAGGTGACGAGGAGGTCGGCGACCTCCAGGTAACCGGGGTGCGGGTGCAGCCCGTGGTTGAGGACGACGGTGGTGGCACCCGCGGCGCGGGCGGCGACCGTCAGCCGGCCGTAGTGGGGCAGGAGCTCCGGGCCGGGCGCGGCCTGGTCGAGGAACGTGCCGTCGGCGGCGTACCAGTCGCGGTGCCGCAGCAGGTCCCGGACCACGTCGGCGTGCGGACGGCGGCCGTAGTCGGTGTCGGTGTAGCCCAGCAGCCGCACGCCCGCCTCCCGCAGCCGCCCCGCCACCTCGGCGAACGCCGGGTCGGGGGCGGTACCGGGCCCGTTGGCGGGGTTGAGCACCACGCCGTAGAGCTGCGGTGCCGCCTCGATCAGGCGGCGCCAGGCGTCCGGACGGTCCGCCGGGTGCTCGTACAGCGGCACGAGCAGGCGGGGACGTGCGGGGGAATCGGCGGGTAGGGCGGCGGCTTCGGCGGGCATGGCGGCTGCTTCGGTGGGTGGGAAGGTCGGTGAGGGGTGGTCGGACGAGGGGAAGGATAAGCCGGGCCCGGCCGAAGCGGGCCGGACCGCCTCAGTCTCCCCCGCCCCGTCGCGCGGCAGCACACCGGCCTACCGGTGGGCCGTGGCCCGGCCCAGCAGCGCCGAGCCGAGGGCGGCCAGGACGAGTGCGGCGGTGCCGCAGACGGTGAGCTGGATGGCGGCCGGGGACAGCGTCCCCGCCAGCAGCACCGCGGTCTGTATGAGGGCCGCCACCACGCCCACCACCCCGGCGATCAGCACGGCGCCGAACGCCTGGAGGAGCAGCCCGATCCACAGCACGACCCCCAGCGCGAGCAGCCCCAGCAGGCGCACCGCGTCCATCGGCGGCCCGTCGGGCCACACCACGGCGCCGACGTACCCGAGGAAGGCCAGCGCCACCAGGTACAGGCCCAGGCAGCTCGCCAGGGCGCCGGAGGTGGCGCGCCAGAAGCCGGCCGCGGTGGTGGCGGCGCGGAGCCCGGCGAGCGCGCGGCTGCGGTAGCGGTACAGCAGCCACTCGGCCGGTCCCATGCTGAGGGTGAGCGCCACCGCCGCGGGGGCCGCGACCCGCGCCTCGGTGCCGTACCGCAGCACGTCGCCCAGCGCGGTGTAGAGCACCAGGGCGCCGGTGGCCAGGCCGAACAGCGCGTACGGCAGGGAGGCGACGAGCCGCGGTCCGGGCCCGTCGCGGCGCGGCTCGGCGCGGTGCCGCAGCAGGGTGAGCGCGGCGAGGACCACCGCCGCGCCCAGGGAGAGGAGCAGCAGCCCGCTCCGGACGAGCGGCGGCGGCTCGTACGCCACGAGCACCGCCGCGCCGATCACCACCGGCGCCAGCGCACACAGCAGGGCCCGTTCCCGTCCGAAAACGAGCAGCGCGGTCGCGGCCCCCAGATAGAACGCCTGGCCGACGGCGAAGAGCACCGCCCCGGTCGCGTCCTGGTCGATCGAGGACGCCGCCCAGGCGACCAGCGCCCCGGCCACCGCCCCCGCGGGCGCGCCGAGCGCCAGCGCCCGCGCCGCGGCGCGCCGTTCGCCCAGGCCCAGCCAGGAGTACGCGCGGTGGGCGAGGGCCTGGTTCCAGACCCAGCCGGCCAGCGCGCCCGCCAGCAGCGGTACGGTGCCGGCGGGCAGGCCGTGCGCGTCGGGCGGCCCGGTGAGCAGGTGGGCGCCCACCGCGAAGGACAGGCCGGGCAGCGCGAAGACCAGCGCCCGCAGCAGGCAGGCGAGCAGGCTGACGCGCCAGGGGTCGAGGTAGGCGCCGTCGGGTTCCGGGTAGTGGCGCGGCACCCGTTCGAAGAGTTCCTCGGCGAGGGCGAAGGAGCTGTCCCGCCCGTAGGTGAGGCGGATCTGGTCGTCGTTCATGCCGTCGGACTCGATGATGGCGGCGATCTCGTCGGGGTGGACGGCGGCGGCGATCAGGTCGTGCATGCGCTCGGCGAGTTCGTCGATCGGGTCGGGGGCCGCCCACTCCGGCCGTCTGGGGCGCGGCACCCGCGGCAGCGTGTCCGTACGGCCGTGGCCGGTCTCGTCGTCGCCCGGCACCAGCCAGAGCGGGCCGCTCATCTGCGCGTTCCCTTTCTTCGTTCCGCGTCCCTCTCCTGGGGACGCCTCGTGTGCCGCCTCTTCTGCTTGGGGCGGGGCGAGTGCCTCTCCTTGGGACGCCTCGTGTGCCGCCTGCTCCTGGGATGTCCCCTCGCCCGGGTGTGCTCCCTCCCCGGGGGACGTCCCCCCCTGCGAGGCGGCGACGGACGAGGGCGGGGTTGAGCCGGACGAGGAAGGGGCGGGGCCGGACGCGCTCCCTCCGGCGCCCTCCGAGGACGGGCCGGAGCCAGGCGCGCTCCCTTCCCCGCCCGAGGAACCCGCCTCCCCCGGATGCTCGCCCTCCCCCGGCTCCCCACCCGTCCGCGTCGGCCCTTCCGTCATGCCGTCATCCCGCCCGTCATGCCGTCATCCCACCCGCTCGCTCACCCGCTCACCCGCTCCCCGCTCACCCGGCGGAGTGGTCCGCGGCGAGGACGGCCCAGGGGCTGCGGAGCCGCAGCGTCCAGTCCTTCTGCTCCTCGGCGGTGGCGGTCGCGGCCTCTTCGGTGGTGGCGGCGGGGGTGTCCAGCTCCCGGTAGATGTTGCGGAAGCCGTCCACCGAGCGGCGCAGCGTGAACTGGTCGATGACCCGCTGCCGGGCGCGGGCGCCCATCTCGGCGCGCTTCTCCCAGCCGCCGCGCAGCAGCCGGAGGACCGCCTCGGCCATCGCCTCCGGTTCGCGGGGCGGCACCACGAGCCCGGTGTCGCCGACGGCCTCGCGGACCCCGCCCACGTCCGTGGACACGGTGGACCGGCCGCAGGACATGGCCTCGATGAGGCTGAAGGGGAACCCCTCGCTGATGCTGGAGAGCATGACGATGCTGCCGGCCGCGTAGGCGCGGGCCACGTCGTCGATGCGGCCCTCCCAGCTCAGGCCGTCCGTCACGCCGAGCGAGGCGGCCAGCTTCTCGCAGCGCACCCGGTACTCCTCGCCGCCGGCCGGCACCCCGCCGAACAGCCTCAGCCGCAGCTCGGGGACCTCCTTGCGGGCCAGCGCGTAGGCACGGATGAGGGTTTCCAGGTCCTTGATGGGGTCGATGCGCCCGGCCCAGCTGAGGGTCGGCAGGTCCGGTTCCCGCTCGGCGTGCGGGAAGAGCTGGACGTCGACGCCGTTGTAGACGGTGCGGATCTTGTCGGGCGGGGTGCCGCCGCGCTCCTCCCAGCGGCGGTTGTACTGGTTGCACGGGGTGACGAGGTCGGCGGCGCGGTAGCTCTCGATGGTGAGCTGGCGGTAGAAGCCGAGCATCAGGGCCTTGACGGGCCACCGCTGGGCGTCGGAGCGGTAGCCGAGGTAGCGCTCGCGCAGGTAGATGCCGTGCTCGGTGAGCAGGAAGGGCACCTGGTCGAATTCCTTGGCGGCCAGCGCCGGGAGGCAGGCCAGGCCGTTGCTCACCGCGTGCGCGACGCTGTCGGTGGGGACGCGCACGGACAGCGGGCGCAGCGCGTGTTCCAGCAGGTCGGTGGCGGTGAGCGCGTCGTGGACGGTGGGCTTGGCGGCGCGGGTGTGGACGTGCGGCAGGGTCCAGATCCACATCAGGGAGCGCAGCGCGGCCTCGGTGCGCAGGGTGGCGCTGAGGCGTCCGGCGCGGGCGATCTCGGCGAGGCGGTAGAGCTCGGTGCCGAAGTCGGTGCAGGACCGCGGGTCCAGGAGCGAGAGCAGGAAGCGTTCGTAGGTGTCGATGAAGCGGCGCCGGTCCTGGCCCCGCAGCGGGCGGGCGGCGCGTCCGCCCGGGGGCGGCCCCCACATGGGGACGGAGGAGTGCCGGTAGACGTTGGACGGGAGGTCCCAGGTCACCGGTTCGCGTCCGGTGCCGGTGAGCGCGATGACGTGGAACCGTACTTCGGGCATGCCCTGCACGAGCTGGTTGCACCAGGTGGAGACACCGCCCGAGACGTGCGGGTAGGTGCCTTCGGTGAGCATGGTGACGTGCCGGCCGCGTCCGGCGGAGTCGCCGGGCTCCTCGGGACTTCGGCCGACCTCATACAGGGTTGGCTTCATGATGGATCCCCCCCGGGACATAAGTGGTGCTCGGTGGTGCAAGTGTGGGCGGTGATGTTGGACGGGCGCCACAGTGACGGCACGCGTCCGTGCCCGGCTCCGGAGTACCGGGTCCGTCCGCGTGCCGTCCCGTTCGATGGCGCACGTTCGCTCCGTACGGAAGCGCCTCGCACGGCAGCGCTCCCGTACCTCACGTTCTGACGCGTTCTTTCACACTCTTTTGCGTTCTTTCGCGTTCTTTCGAAAGCGATCGGAAGCATTCTCGAACAGGACGTGCGGCGGTTCGGGTGCGGCGGGTGCGTTTTCGGGCAACCGCGCGGGGCCGCACGCGGGTGGGCGCCGACGCCCGGCCCTGGCCCGCCCGGGCCCGGTCCGGGCGTCGGCGGGACGCCTCCCCGACCCGTCAGGCGCCGGCCGGGAGCTTCAGGGTGATGCCCGTCCCACCGGCCGGTGCCGTGGCCCACGCCGAGACCCGGCCCGCGTAGGGGGTGCCGAACGCGGCGGTGCCGTCGGACAGTTGGGTCTGGGTGCCGACCGGCATCGTAGCCGGGGCCGCGGTGCCGTCCGGTGACGTGATGGTGACGGTGTCCCCAATTCTGTAGGCCGTCACGGAACCCCTGTCCAGGGCCTCCTGCCAGGCCGCGCGGTGCCGCATCTCCTCGCCGATGGCGCTTTGGCGGAGATTCACCACGGGGGTGTTGTCAACGAACAGTCCGCGGTACTCGGCCAGAACTTTGTCCAGAACCGGGTAGGCGACGCGGTCCTCGGCGAGGTTGGACTGGTGGATGTAGTGCGGACGGGGATCGTTGCCCAGGACGTGCCCGAGGGCGGTGCGGGCCTCCTGGGGCACGATGTACGACCGGTAGCCGGTGTCCTCGTCCAGGGGCTCGGGGAGGCAGGTGGAATTGGGGTCGGTCTCGCAGATCCCGCTGCCGCCGTCGGACTTGCGGGTGTAGATCCAGTTGTACTCGTCGGCCGCCTCGGCCTCGGTGCCGGTGTTGTAGAAGACGTTCATGGGGTAGCGCGGCACGGTCAGCGCCGGGCCGGCGTCGCGCTGCGCGGACTCGCGGGAATTGTCGCTGGCGAGCCACTTGATGCCGGTCGTGGTGAGCGCGGGCCCGAGGTTCGGGTTGTCCTGCGGCTGCTGCGGGAGGGTCTTGAGGCCGGAGTGCTCGCCGGTGACGAGCTCGGTGGGGTCGAGCTCCAGGCCCTTGGCGACGCCCCAGGCGTGGTTCTTCTGGATCTCGCCCTCGATGTCCTTGCGCGGGGTCCACTTCGTGCCGCCCTGGGAGTCGGTGGCGCACCGCCACGGCACCACGGAGGTGTCCTGGACACAGCCGAGGAAGGGGTGGGTGTAGGTGTGGTTGGTCCAGCGGTACTGGTTCTTGTCGGCCAGCATCCGGTCGGCGAGCGGGTCGCTGCCGCCGTGCTCGGCCTTCCACTCCTCGCCGGACCCGGCGTTGTAGACCATGTCGAACGTGAAGCCCTGCCGGCGCTGCCAGTCCGCGGCGTAGGCGGCGTCGTTCTGGTCCATCCGGATGGGCACGGTGTCCGGGGTGCCGGCGGGGCAGTCGAAGTCGCCGGGGGTGCAGTTGTTCTCGGTGTCCCAGCGGGCGTCGGGGGCGAAGATGTCGTCGACGTGCACGGCGAAGTAGTTGCGGCTCTGCCCCAGGTGGATGCCCTGGGTCAGCCATTCCACGATGCCGCGGGCCAGCACCCGGAACTGCCGCTGGTAGCGGTTCTGCGCGAAGGTGATCACCAGTTCGCGGCGGCCGTCGTGGGCGTACTCGCCGATGAGCGAGCCGCGGACGGCGGAGCCGGGCACCTGCGCGTCCAGGAGGGTGGTGAACTTCGTCCCGGCGGGCGGGTCGGCCAGCGGCTGGGCGATGTACCCGTAGCTCTCGGACACCTGCGGGTCGTCGTCGGCGAAGGGCACCGTCCCGGCGAGGTACCCGAACGGGCCCGCCTTGCCCTCGGCGGTCGTCCGGGTGGCGAAGCCGTCGAGCACCCCGGCGTACCCGCCCTCGTCGGGCGTGCGCAGCCCGACCGCCGGACGGGCGTAGACGTACGCGTCCACCTGGGGGATCTTGAAGGTGCGCTCGTACGCCGCCAGCGCCGCCAGCTCCGTGGAGGCGGGCGAGCCGAAGGGGTTGTCGTTCGGCAGCACGACACCCTGGAACTTGGCGCGCGGCCGGCCGTCCACCGTGTCGCTCAGGAAGTCCGCGTCGATCAGGGGACGCGCGGGGTTCGTCAGGTCGACGGCGGTGTAGGGAACGCCGCTGTTGCGCAGTTCCGAGGTGATGGCCTGGGTGCTGTCCCCGCCGTCGGTCAGGACGAGGACGCGTAGGTCGATACGGGGCTCCGGATCGGCGCCGGCCGGCGCCGCGGGCAGGCCCACGGCCAGCAGCAGCGCGGCGGCGATCCCCGCGATTCCTCTGAAGGCTCTGGATGTGCGGCTTCTGGCTGCTCTGCTTCTGGCTCTTCTGCTTCCGGCTGCGCGGCCCATCGGCGTCATCCCTTCCCCCCGGAAGTCCCCTCTGCCACTGGAGCGACATCAGGCAGGCTCGTGCAAATCATGCGAAGGAACCTGTCGTTCCATCACACAGTCGTCACGACTGTGGCGCACGTCTCATTTCCTTCACGCTGATTGACGGCAGAGCATTCCGGGTGACCGCGCCACACCCGCCCATCCCGCACCAACCTCCGCTCCAGCCCGCCCAGTTCGCACGCATCCCGCCCCCTGGGGACCCCGCGACCGGAGCAGCCACCACCGCATCAGACGGCGCGATGCGGCAGACCCGAGCGTAGGCTCGGCCGCAGCAGCGCCCAGAGCGCGAACGAACTCGGACGGAACAGGACTCTCATCACCGTGACTGCACTGACCCTCAGTACTTCTTCCGCCGCCACGCTGCGCGCGGACGCCGTCGTCGTCGGCGTGGCCAAGGGCCCCAAGGGCATCGTCGTGGCCCCCGGCGCCGAAGCCGTGGACAAGGCATTCGACGGCAAGCTCGCCGCCGTCCTGGAGACCCTTGGCGCGAGTGGTGCCGAGGGTGAGGCCACCAAGCTCCCGGCCCCCTCCGGCCTCAAGGCGCCGGTCGTGCTGGCGGTCGGCCTGGGCGAGGCCCCGGCCAAGGACGACGCGTACGACGCCGAGGCGCTGCGCCGGGCCGCGGGCACCGCCGCCCGCACCCTCACCGGGTCGAAGAAGGCCGCGTTCGCGCTGCCGGTGGAGACCGCCGAGGACGCCGCCGCGGTCGCCGAGGGCGCCCTGCTGGGCGCGTACGCCTACACCGCGTACCGCACCAACGGCGACGCCAAGAAGAAGGACGACAAGTCCGCGCCGCTGGCCGAGGTCGCGCTCCTGGGCGCCAAGCCGCGCGACAAGGCCTACAAGGCCGCCGCGGAGCGCGCCACCGCGCTGGCCGCCGAGGTCCACCGCGCCCGCGACCTGATCAACGCCCCCTCCAACGACCTGACCCCCAAGTCCTTCGCGACCGAGGTCCAGGCCGCCGGCAAGGAGTTCGGCCTCAAGGTCGAGGTGCTGGACGAGAAGGCGCTCCTCAAGGGCGGCTACGGCGGCATCATGGGCGTCGGCCAGGGCTCGGAGAACCCGCCGCGGCTGGTGAAGATCACCCACACGCACGCCAAGGCCAAGAAGCACCTCGCGTTCGTCGGCAAGGGCATCACCTACGACTCGGGCGGCATCTCCCTGAAGCCGGCCGGCCACAACGAGACCATGAAGTGCGACATGAGCGGCGCCGCCGCCGTGTTCGCCGCCGTGCTGGCCGCCGCCAAGCTGGGCCTGGAGGTCAACGTCACCGGCTGGCTCGCGCTCGCCGAGAACATGCCCTCCGGCTCCGCGATGCGCCCCGGCGACGTCCTGACCATGTACAGCGGCAAGACCGTCGAGGTCCTGAACACCGACGCCGAAGGCCGCCTCGTGCTGGCCGACGCGCTCACCCGCGCCTCGGAGGAGCAGCCGGACGCGATCGTGGACGTGGCCACGCTGACCGGCGCGATGGTGCTGGCGCTCGGCAACCGCACCTTCGGCATCATGGCCAACGACGACGCCTTCCGCGCCTCCCTGCACGAGATCGCCGAGGAGGTCGGCGAGCAGTCCTGGCCCATGCCGATGCCCGCCGAACTGCGCAAGGGCATGGACTCCCCGGTCGCCGACATCGCCAACATGGGCGAGCGGATGGGCGGCGGCCTCGTCGCCGGCCTCTTCCTGAAGGAGTTCCTCGGCGAGGGCATCACCTGGGCCCACCTGGACATCGCCGGCCCCGCCTTCAACGAGGGCGGCCCCTGGGGCTACACCCCCAAGGGCGGCACCGGCTCCGCCGTCCGCACCCTCCTCCGCCTGGCGGAGCGCACGGCGGCGGGCGACCTGGGCTGAGGCCTGGCCCCGGTCGGCCCGCCATCTTCGGCCTGTCGGCCCGCACCTGCGGACGACAGGCCGACAAATTCCAGCCCGTCCGGCGATTGAGGACACGGTGGCTGATCGGCGAGCTTGTGATCTCCGGCCTGTCGGCCCGCACCTGTGAACGACAGGCCGGCAAATTCGAGCCCGTCCGGCGATTGAGGACAACGCCCCCGGCGTTCACCGGTACCGAAGATCACCCACCGCCCGCCCATGAGCCCGCACGCGCGCTCACCGGGGTGTCCTCAAACGCCGGACGGGCTGGAAATGGCGGGCTCGGCCCAAAGGGTGCGGGCCCCCGCCCCGGGCAGCCTGGCCGGCGCCACCGGCCACGTGCGACTTGTGGTCGCCCCCGTCACTGTGCCCTCAAGCGCCGGACGGGCTGAAGATGGCAGGCTCGGCCCCGAAGGTGCGGCCCCCCAGATCACAGGGGTGGTGAGCCGCGGCTCATCGCAGCCCCCGTCACCGTGTCCTCAAACGCCGGACAGGCTGAAGATGGCAGGCCCGGCCCGCAAGGTGCGAGACCTCCGCTCCGGCCGGACGTCGATCCGGTCGTCGCCCCCCGACCCACGCCCAAGCGAGCCCGGCGCACGCCCAGGGGCATACGCGGGTGCCGAAAGCGTGGGGCCTGCCTCCCTAGGGCCGTCAAAGAAAGGCCGGGCCGACGCAAGTCACACGCGAGCCCACCCACCGGCACCCCGAAAACGCTTGGCAAGTGATCATGCCCCCACTACGCTCGGCGGAGGCCCGGTGACCACCTGCTGGCAGGCAGGGGGCGAGTCACCGCGTGAGAAGGGCCATACGGCACCGCCGTACGGGCCCCGGCGTTCGCTGTCAACGAAATCCGTACGTCTGTACGCGCCAGTAACCCCCCTGGAGCGGGCGATCCGCGTCCCCTGAGCCCGGCCCGCCGTCCCGGCTGCGTTCAACAAGTGCGAAGATGGGTTCTTGGCAGACAGGGCCCCCCTTACCCAGGGCCGATGTAACCAGCGGCCGAACAACAGCCGCCGCCCGGTCAGTGGAGACCGGCTCCGGCGTACCCATGCATGGAGGACGTGACGTGGCGAACGACGCCAGCACCGTTTTCGACCTAGTGATCCTCGGAGGCGGTAGCGGCGGTTACGCCGCTGCCCTGCGCGGGGCGCAGCTGGGCCTGGACGTCGCCCTGATCGAGAAGAACAAGCTCGGCGGCACCTGCCTGCACAACGGCTGCATCCCGACCAAGGCCCTGCTGCACGCCGGCGAGATCGCCGACCAGGCGCGCGAGTCGGCCCAGTTCGGTGTCAAGGCCACCTTCGAGGGCATCGACATCGAGGGTGTCCACAAGTACAAGGACGACGTGATCGCGGGCCTCTACAAGGGCCTGCAGGGTCTGGTCGCGTCCCGCAAGGTGACCTACATCGAGGGCGAGGGCCGGCTGTCCTCCCCCACCTCGGTGGACGTCAACGGCCAGCGCATCCAGGGCCGCCACATCCTGCTGGCGACCGGCTCCGTGCCGAAGTCGCTGCCGGGTCTGGAGATCGACGGCAACCGCATCATCTCCTCGGACCACGCGCTGAAGCTGGACCGCGTCCCGCAGTCCGCGATCATCCTGGGCGGCGGTGTCATCGGCGTCGAGTTCGCCTCGGCGTGGAAGTCCTTCGGCACCGACGTCACGATCATCGAGGGCCTCAAGCACCTCGTCCCGGTCGAGGACGAGAACAGCTCCAAGCTGCTGGAGCGGGCCTTCCGCAAGCGCGGCATCAAGTTCAACCTCGGCACCTTCTTCCAGTCGGCGGAGTACACCGAGACCGGCGTCAAGGTCACGCTGGCCGACGGCAAGACCTTCGAGGCCGAGGTGCTGCTGGTCGCGATCGGCCGCGGCCCGGTCTCCCAGGGCCTGGGCTACGAGGAGGCCGGGGTCGCCATGGACCGCGGCTACGTCCTCGTCGACGAGTACATGCGCACGAACGTCGAGACCATCTCGGCCGTCGGCGACCTCGTCCCGACCCTCCAGCTCGCGCACGTCGGCTTCGCCGAGGGCATGCTGGTGGCGGAGCGGCTGGCCGGCCAGAAGGTCGTGCCGATCGACTACGACGGCGTGCCGCGTGTGACGTACTGCCACCCCGAGGTCGCCTCCGTCGGCATCACCGAGGCGAAGGCCAAGGAGCTGTACGGCGCCGACAAGGTCGTCGCTCTGAAGTACAACCTCGCGGGCAACGGCAAGAGCAAGATCCTGAAGACCGCGGGCGAGATCAAGCTCGTCCAGGTCAAGGACGGTGCCGTGGTCGGCGTCCACATGGTCGGTGACCGTATGGGCGAGCAGGTCGGCGAAGCCCAGCTGGTCTACAACTGGGAGGCCCTGCCGGCCGAGGTTGCGCAGCTCATCCACGCGCACCCGACGCAGAACGAGGCGCTCGGCGAGGCCCACCTGGCCCTGGCCGGCAAGCCCCTGCACTCCCACGACTGACCCCAGTCCCGGGCGCGACCACATCCGCACATTCGTAAGGAGCAACTGAAACCATGGCGGTTTCCGTAACCCTTCCGGCGCTCGGCGAGAGCGTCACCGAGGGCACCGTCACCCGCTGGCTGAAGGCCGAGGGTGAGCGCGTCGAGGCCGACGAGCCACTGCTGGAGGTGTCGACCGACAAGGTCGACACCGAGATCCCGGCCCCGGCCTCCGGCGTCCTGGCCTCCATCAAGGTCGCCGAGGACGAGACCGTCGAGGTCGGCGCCGAGCTGGCCATCATCGACGACGGCAGCGGCGCGCCCGCCGCCGCCCCGGCCCCGGCGCAGGCCGAGGCCCCCGCCGCGCAGCCCGAGCCCACCCCGGCTCCGGCCGCCGAGGCCCCGGCCGCCCCGGCTCCCGCCCAGGAGGCGCCTGCCGGTGCCGCCCAGGGCACGGACGTCGTCCTCCCCGCGCTCGGCGAGAGCGTCACCGAGGGCACCGTCACCCGCTGGCTGAAGGAGGTCGGCGAGTCGGTCGAGGCCGACGAGCCGCTGCTGGAGGTCTCCACCGACAAGGTCGACACCGAGATCCCGGCCCCGGCCTCCGGTGTGCTGCTGGAGATCGTCGTCGGCGAGGACGAGACCGCCGAGGTCGGCGCCAAGCTGGCCGTCATCGGCTCGGCCGACCAGAAGGCCGCGGCCCCGGCCGCCGCCCCGGCTCCGGCCGCCCCGGCTCCGGCTCCGGCCGCGCCGCAGGCCCCGTCCGCCCCGGCCCCGCAGGCCGTCGAGGCCCCGGCTCCGGACCCGGCCCCGGCCGCTCCGGTTCCCGCCCCGGCGCCCGCCGCCGCCCCGGCTGCTCCGGCCGCCCCGGCTTCGGCCGAGGCCGACGGCGCGTACGTCACCCCGCTCGTGCGCAAGCTCGCGCAGGAGAACGGCGTGAACCTGTCCGCGGTCAAGGGCACCGGTGTCGGTGGCCGCATCCGCAAGCAGGACGTCATCGCCGCCGCCGAGGCCGCCAAGCAGGCCGCCCCGGCTCCGGCCGCCGCCCCCGCCGCCGCCTCCAAGGCGCCGGCTCTGGAGGCGTCGCCGCTGCGTGGCCAGACCGTCAAGATGTCGCGGATGCGCAAGGTCATCGGCGACAACATGATGAAGGCCCTGCACGGCCAGGCCCAGCTCACCAGCGTGGTCGAGGTGGACATCACCAAGATCATGCGGATGCGCAACAAGGCCAAGGACGCGTTCGCGCAGCGTGAGGGCGTCAAGCTCTCCCCGATGCCGTTCTTCGTCAAGGCTGCGGTCCAGGCGCTGAAGGCCCACCCGGTCGTCAACGCCCGGATCAACGAGGACGAGGGCACCATCACCTACTTCGACACCGAGAACGTCGGTATCGCGGTGGACGCCGAGAAGGGCCTGATGACCCCGGTCATCAAGGGTGCCGGCGACCTCAACATCGCGGGCATCGCCCGCAAGACGGCCGAGCTGGCCGGCAAGGTCCGCAACAACAAGATCACTCCGGACGAGATGTCCGGCGCGACCTTCACGATCAGCAACACCGGCTCGCGCGGTGCGCTGTTCGACACGGTCATCGTGCCGCCGAACCAGGTCGGCATCCTGGGCATCGGCGCCACCGTCAAGCGCCCGGTGGTCGTGGACCACCCGGAGCTCGGCGAGACCATCGCCATCCGCAACATGACCTACCTGGCGCTCTCCTACGACCACCGCCTGGTGGACGGTGCCGACGCGGCCCGTTACCTGACGACGGTCAAGCAGATCCTGGAGGCCGCCGAGTTCGAGACCGAGATCGGTCTGTGAGCTCGCTGAGCCGCTAGGAACGCCAGCAGCGTGAAAGGGTCGGCCCCGGTTCTTGTATGAGAGCCGGGGCCGACCCCTTTGTGTTCTGGGGGTGGTCGGAGCCGTTCATGGGGGCGGTTGCGGGGTGTTCCAGGGTCCGTTGCGGGGTGTTCCGGGGCCGTTGCGGGGTGTTCCGGGGGCGGTCGCGGGGTGTTCCGGGGAGTTGTCCCGGGGGCGGTTGCGGATCGTTCCGGATCGGTTGCGCTGTCCCGGGGGCGGTTGCGGATCGTTGCCCGGTGTTCGGTTGCGGGCTCGCTGTGCTCGGTGTGGGGGCTGGGCGGCGGTCCCGCGTGCGTGGGACGGCCCACAGATGCGCGGGGTGCTCTCCGAGGCGTTTCCTCCGATTACGAGGAGGTGAGCACTTCGGCCCTCCGTTTTGCAGGAATCGATCGCTTCCGCCTGGCACGTTCGTTTTCCGATCACTTCGGCTAGCCCTGACGGACGAAGACGGGACCGGCTCCTCCGTGCCCGCCGCCCGCATAATGGCTCTCCACCGGGCTCTTCCGAACGGCCCGGCCGCCGTCTCTCCCCCACCACCTCCCAAGCGCCGCCCGCCGACCGGCCGGGCGCCCTTCACCGACCCTCCGTCCGGCTCGCCTCCCCCGTCCGTCCGCCTCCGTTCCCCATCCCGTCCACTCCCGCTCTCGTCCGCCCCTCGTCCGTTCGTCGCCGTTCACCCCGAGTTCGCTCTAAGGAGCACGTCATGACCCCGCCCGTCGTCCATTCGCTGCGCGAGCAGATCCGCGAGCACATCCTTGAGGGGATCGTCAGCGGTCGCTGGCAGCCGGGCGAACGGATCGTGGAGCGGCGGATCGCGGTCGAACTGGAGGTCAGCCAGACGCCGGTACGCGAGGCGCTGCGCGAGCTGGAGTCGCTCCAGCTGATCGAGTCGGCGCCGAACAAGGGCGTCCGCGTGCGGAATCTGACCGCCGACGACCTCAAGGAGAGCTATCCCGTCCGGGCGGGCCTGGAGCAGGTGGCGGCGGAGCTGGCCGTCGCCCGGCTCGCGGAGGATCCCTCGGCGCTGGAGCGCGAGGTCGCCGCACTGTGCGAGGCGGACCGGCACGGCGACGGCGAGGCCCAGGTGCGGCACACGGTGGCCTTCCACCGCGAGATCGTCCGGGCCGCCCGGAACTCCGTCCTGCTGCACACCTGGGAGTCGCTGGGCGTGGAGGTCTGGACGACGCTCTCCATCCGCTGGTTCAGCCCCGAGCCGCGCTCGCACGCCCGGGATCATCAGGAGCTGGTGGACGCGTTCCGGCGGCGCGACCCGCGGATCGGCGAGCTGATCAAGACGCATGTGCTGAGCTGCGCGCCTCGGGTGTGAGGGGCGTTCGGGGCGGGCTGGTCGTGGCGGGCTGGTCACGAGGGTTCGTTCCGGGGCGCGACGGGGTTCCTTCCGGACCGCGATGGGGGTTTGTTCCGGGGCGCGAGGGGGTTTGTTCCGGACCGCGACGGGGTTCGTTCCGGAGCGCCGTCGAGGGGCCGTTCCCGAGCGCCGTCGAGGAATTTGCCGCGGGGCGTCTGAAAGGCCTTTGAAGGAGATTCGAAGGGCTGACGAGGGGCGGGTGGCGGTGACCCGGCGGGGGTGGCCGGCGGCGCGCCGCACGGTGACGAAAAGGCGCTGGTGAGCGGCCCTTCCGGAGGCTCCGTAACGCCCCCCGTTTGCACTGGCACCGCGTGCCAAAAAGTACGGCACCCCGTGCCGACCTGCGGTTTTCCCCTCGGCGAGCGTTGATCGATCATCGATCAGAGGCGTATCGTCGATTGCGGGGCGACACCCTGCCTGCCACTTGCCTGTCGCACCCCCGCATCTCCCTCCCGTCCGGAAAGGGGCCACCCATGCCCGATCCCGTACGCCTGCCGTACAGCCAGCTCGACCAGATCCCGGACCGTGACCCGGAGGAGACGGCCGAGTGGCGTCAGTCGCTGGACGCCGTGACCGAGGCGGCCGGCCCGCACCGTGCCGCCTACCTGATGCGCCGTGCCCTGGAGCACACCGCGCGCACCGAGGGCACCGCCCTGCCGTCCCTCCTGGAAACGGACTACGTCAACACGATCCCGACCTCCGCCGAGCCCGAGTTCCCGGGTGACGAGGCGATGGAGGCCCGGATCACCGCCTGGAACCGCTGGAACGCCGCCGCGATGGTCACCCGCGGCTCCCGCCAGGGCCTGGGCGGTCACATCGCCACCTTCGCCTCGGCGGCCTGGCTCTACGAGACGGGCTTCCAGCACTTCTTCCGGGGCAAGGAAGCGGACGGCAGCGGCGACCAGCTCTACATCCAGGGCCACGCCTCGCCCGGCATCTACGCCCGCGCGTTCCTTGAGGGCCGGCTGACCGCCGACCAGCTCGACCGCTTCCGCCAGGAGGCGGGCGGCGACGGCCTGCCGTCCTACCCGCACCCGCGGCGGCTGCCCTGGCTGTGGGAGTTCCCCACCGTCTCCATGGGCCTGGGCCCGCTGTCGGCGATCTACCAGGCGCGGTTCAACCGCTACCTGGAGCACCGCGGCATCAAGGACACCTCGCACTCGCACGTCTGGGCGTTCCTGGGCGACGGCGAGATGGACGAGCCCGAGTCGACCGCCGCCCTGGCCCTGGCCGGCCGCGAGGGCCTGGACAACCTGACCTTCGTCATCAACTGCAACCTGCAGCGCCTGGACGGCCCGGTCCGCCCGAACTTCAAGATCGTGCAGGAGCTGGAGGCCCAGTTCCGCGCCGCCGGCTGGAACGTGGTCAAGGCGCTGTGGGGCCGGGCCTGGGACGAGGTCTTCGCCCTGGACACCGACGGCGCGCTGCTGCGCAAGCTCCGCGAGACGCCGGACGCGCAGTTCCAGACGTACGCCACCCGCGACGCCGCCTACCTGCGCGACCACTTCTTCGGCGGCGACCCGTCGCTGGGCCGGATAGCCCAGGGGCTGAGCGACGCCAAGCTGCTGGAGCTGTTCCAGACCTCCCGCGCGGGCCACGAGCCGCGCAAGGTGTACGCCGCGTACAAGGCCGCCCTGGAGCACAAGGGCGCGCCGACCGTCATCCTGGCGCAGACCGTCAAGGGCTACACCCTCGGCGCGGGTTTCGAGTCCCGCAACGCCAACCACCAGATGAAGAAGCTCACCGGCGAGCAGTTCCGCACCATGCGCGACCTGCTGGAGCTCCCCATCCCGGACAGCGCCCTGAACGCGGACGTCGTCCCCTACTGGCACCCGGGCGAGAACTCCCCCGAGGTCGCCTACCTTCGCGAGCGGCGCGCCGCGCTCGGCGGCCCGGCCCCGGCCCGCAAGGTCGTCGCCAAGCCGCTGCCGATGCCGTCCGACAAGGCCTTCGCACCGCTGCTCAAGGGCTCCGGCAGCCAGGAGATCGCCACGACCATGGCGTTCGTCCGGCTGGTCAAGGACCTCATGCGGGACAAGGAGACCGGCCGCCGCTGGGTGCCGATCGTCCCGGACGAGGCCCGCACCTTCGGTATGGAGTCGCTGTTCCCCTCGGCCGGCCTGTACTCGCCGGTCGGTCAGACCTACGACCCGGTCGACCGTGACCAGCTCCTGTACTACAAGGAGGCCAAGGACGGTCAGATCCTGAACGAGGGCATCACCGAGGCCGGTTCGCTGGCCGACTTCACCGCCGCGGCGACCGCGTACGCCACGCACGGCGAGCCGATGATCCCGTTCTACATCTTCTACTCGATGTTCGGTTGGCAGCGCACCGCCGACCAGTTCTGGGCGCTCGCCGACCAGCTCGGGCGCGGTTTCGTCATCGGCGCGACCGCGGGCCGCACGACGATGACCGGCGAGGGCCTCCAGCACGCCGACGGCCACTCGCACCTGATCGCCTCCACCAACCCGGCGGCGCTCTCCTACGACCCGGCCTTCGCGTACGAGGTCGCGGTGATCGTCAAGGAGGGTCTGCGCCGGATGTACGGCCCGGACGCCGAGGACGTCTTCTACTACCTGACCGTCTACAACGAGACGAAGGTGCAGCCCCCGATGCCCGAGGGCGTCGAGGAGGGCATCCTCAAGGGCCTCTACCGCTACAAGCAGGCCGAGGGCGCGGCCGAGACCGCCCCGCGCCTCCAGCTCCTGGCCTCCGGCACGGCCATCCACTGGGCGCTGGACGCGCAGCGGATGCTCGCCGAGGACTGGGGCGTGGCCGCCGACGTCTGGTCGGCCCCGTCCTGGACGGAGCTGCGCCGGGACGCCCTGGAGTGCGACGCGGCCCGCCTGGAGGGTGAGGACCGGGTGCCGTACGTGACCCGCGCGCTGGCCGGCGCTCCCGGACCGGTCGTGGCGGTCAGCGACTGGATGCGGGCGGTTCCCGACCAGATCGCGCCCTGGGTTGAGCAGGACTGGGTCTCCATCGGCACGGACGGCTTCGGCCTCTCCGACACCCGCGAGGCCGCCCGCCGCCACTTCGGCGTCGACCCGCAGTCCGTCGTCGTCCAGGCCCTGGCCGCCCTCGCCCGCCGCGGCGAGGTCAAGACCACGACGGTCAAGGAGGCCCGGGAGCGCTACGGCCTGTAGGCCGCGCGCCGCCGGTGACCGCCTTCACGGTCGGCCACCGGCCCGCCTCTGGGAGGCCCGGTCTTCGGGCCCGCCTTCGGGAGGCCCGGTCCGAGGGCCGGTCCTCCCCCGCAGACCCCGTACGAGAACCCTTCCCGCGCCCGGGGTTCTCGTACGGGAACCCTCCCGCACGCCGGGGCCCCACCGACATGGGCCCCGGCTTGCGGTGTTCGCGTTCGACTGGGTGGAGTGTTCGCCTTCGGCGGGGTGGATGACTGCCGGGTGTCGAGCCCGCATTTTCCAGCCCGTCCGGCGATTGAGGACACAGTGACGGGTGGAACAACACGCCACACCCGCCATCTCAAGCCCGTCCGGCGATTGAGGACAACGCCCCCGGCGTTCACCGGTACCCAAAGATCACCCG